>CAYYDR010000005.1:0-2592 GCA_964470695.1 uncultured Gammaproteobacteria bacterium | reverse complement strand
AGCGGCGGGTCTGTGCAGACTTGTCGACATTTGGGCGTAGGTTGGCGCAGTGACCAACACCGACGCGCCAGCCCTGATCGAACCCGAGCCGATGGTGGGGGCGGGAGAGGTCGGGCCGACCGGACGGCCGATGCCCGACCTGCCGGCTCCGACAGCGCCGGACCCGCACCACCCCAAGCGCGCGCTGATCATCGCGATGTGCAACCAGAAGGGCGGGGTTGGCAAGACCACCACGACGATCAACCTCGGCGCAGCCCTTGCCGAGACCGGACGGAAGGTGCTGCTGGTCGACTTCGACCCGCAGGGCTCGCTGTCGGTGGGTCTCGGGGTCAACCCGCACAACCTCGAGACCAGCATCTACGACCTGCTGCTGAACAAGAGCACGGCGGCGGAGGACGTGATCACCCGGACCGTCATGCCGGGCCTCGACCTGCTGCCGTCCAACATCGACCTGGCCGCCGCAGAGGTGCAGCTGGTCTCCGAGGTCGCCCGGGAACAGACGCTGCGGCGGGTGCTGACCAAGGTGCGGCACAGCTACGACCTGATCCTGATCGACTGCGCCCCGTCCCTTGGACTGCTCACCATCAACGCGCTCACCGCTGCGGACAAGGTGCTGGTGCCGCTGGAGTGCGAGTTCTTCGCGCTTCGCGGGGTGGCCCTACTGACCGACACCATCGAGAAGGTGCAGGACCGGCTGAACCCCGAACTCGAGGTCCTGGGAATCGTCGGCACCATGTACGACGCGCGCACCCTGCACAGCAGGGAGGTGCTCGAGCGGGTGGTCGAGGCCTTCGGCGAGACGGTCTTCCACTCGGTGATCCGGCGCACGATCAAGTTCCCGGAGACCCAGGTGGCCGGTGAGCCGATCACCACCTACGCGCCGTCGTCTGCGGGCACGGCGTCCTACCGGCTGCTCGCGCGGGAGGTGCTGTTCCGGTGCCCAGGCGCGTAGGCCTTCCCGGTGCGTCGGAGCTGTTCCGTGAGACCTCCGGCCCGGACTTCGTACGCGATGACGTCAAGGACAACGACGGCGACGCCGACGGTTCCGGCCCCCGCACCACGGGACGGATCCGGCACGAGGAGAAGATCACCGTCTACGTGAGCAGCGACGAACTGCTGGCCCTGGAGCAGGCCCGGCTCACCCTGCGGGCCCATCACCGCATGGCCGTCGACCGGGGCCGGATCGTGCGGACGGCGATCGCACTGGCGATGGCGGACCTGGAGGCCAGGGGCGCGGACTCCGACCTGGTCCGCGGACTCGGCGAGCCGTGAGTCCGCTCCCCGGAGCAGAGACCGCAGAGTTCAACGTCCATCTCGCCAACTTCACCGGCCCGTTCGACCTGCTGCTCCAGCTGATCTCCAAGCACAAGCTGGACGTCACCGAGGTGGCGCTCTCGCAGGTCACCGACGACTTCGTCGCGCACATCAAGCTGGCGACGGCCGTCAACGGGCCCGGCTGGTGGGACCTCGACCAGTCGAGCTCTTTCATCGTCGTCGCAGCCACCCTGCTCGACCTGAAGGCCGCCCGGTTGCTGCCGCAGGGTGAGGTGGACGACCTGGAGGACCTGGCCCTGCTGGAGGCACGAGACCTGTTGTTCGCCCGGCTCCTGCAGTACCGCGCCTTCAAGCTCGTCAGCGGCTGGCTCGCGGAGACCCTCAACACCCAGGCTCGTCGCCACCCCCGTCCCGGCGGGCTGGAGGAACGCTTCGCCACGCTGCTGCCCGACGTGATCCTCGACGGCTTCGGCGACGTGATCGCCGTGATGGCCGGACGCGCGCTCACCCCGCGGGGCGAGCCGCAGGTCTCCCTTGCGCACCTGCACTCACCGCTGGTGAGCGTGCGGGAGCAGGCCGACCTGATCGTCGGTCGCCTGAAGGCGCACAGCTCGCTGTCCTTCCGATCCCTCACCGCCGACGCCGGCGACCGACTGGTGGTGGTTGCCCGGTTCCTCGCACTACTGGAACTGTTCCGGGACGGCGCGGTGAACTTCGAGCAGCTCACCCCACTGGGTGAGCTCACCGTCCGCTGGCTCGGTGCCGAGGTGGACACCGACCGGATCGGCGCAGAATTCGACGAGACCCCCCAACCACAGGAGAACGAATGACCCAGATCTCCGGCGCGGTGGAAGCCCTGCTGCTGATGGCGACCGAACCGGTCCCAGTCACCGAACTCGCCGAGGCGGTGGATGTGCCCGTCGCAGAGGTGGAGGAGTGCCTTGCCGGCCTGGCTGCCTTCTACGACAGCACCGGTCGCGGCTTCGAGCTGCGACAGGTCGGTGCGGGCTGGCGGTACTACACCCGCGACGAGCACGCCGAGGTGATCGGACGGTGGCTGCTGGAGGGCCAGCGGGGCACCCTCAGCCAGGCGGCGCTGGAGACCCTGGCGGTCGTGACCTACCTGCAGCCGATCTCCCGTGGGCGCGTGTCTGCCGTGCGCGGGGTGAACGTCGACGGCGTGATCCGTACCCTCGCCACCCGCGACCTGATCGAGGAGGTGGGCCGGGACCCGGAGACGGGGGCACGCCTCTTCGCGACGACCAGCTACTTCCTGGAGCGGATGGGGCTCACCAGCCTCGACCAGCTGCCGCCGCT
>CAYYDR010000004.1:0-2746 GCA_964470695.1 uncultured Gammaproteobacteria bacterium | reverse complement strand
TGGGAAAGTTCGCAAGGGCGCGGGCGGTTTGCACGCCATAGTAGGCGGTGGCCGGTACCGCCAGCTCCCCCATGGTGTCCCGTTCAAGGCGCGTGGCCGTGGGGACGGACGGCGGGCGGGCGGGGGACGACGAACTGGCGGCCTGGATCAATCGCTTCTTCTTCATACGTCGGGCTCCTTGTGAATGAATAGAGGACCGGCGGGCGCATAATAAACGCTGCATCCACGTGCGCACAAGAGGGGCGCTGATGCAAGGTACCTGAAAAATAAAAGAGGCCCGCCGGAGCGGGCCTCTGTACAGACCGGATATTGAGCTTATAAATTATCCGACTTGCACTTCGATCGCTTTGGGCTTTGCCTTCTCGGACTTGGGAAGTTGGAGATTCAGCACCCCATCCTTGAAGTCCGCCTTCACTTTCTCCTCATCGACAAGATCAGGCAACGTAAAGCTCCGGACGAAGCTGCCATAGGAGCGTTCTACCCTGTGGTATTTCTTTCCCTTCTCTTCCTTCTCATGCTTACGCTCACCCTGGATCGTGAGGACACCGTCTTCTAACGTCACTTTGACATCTTCCTTCTTCACATCAGGAATCTCTGCCTTAATTTGATACCCTCCATCCGTTTCGCTGATATCCACGGATGGCGCCCAGTCGGCAACAACCATGGTCTCCTTACCATTTGTGTGGGGCGAAGCAGGACGGCTAATCATCCGATTCAACCGATCCGACATCTCTTCAAGTTCACGAAATGGATCCCACCGTACGAGTGTCATATTAGACCTCCTTCTCATATATGTTTATTGTCATAAACACATCTGCCTGCAGCGCGCTGTATTGTCCATCTTGATAAAGGAGATAATTCGGACTGCGGCGGAGTCAAGGGGGGTTAGGCATACTTTGGGAAAATGACCGGTGCCAGAGAAGGCTTAACGTTGTTCGATGGGTACATACAATCGCCCATGTTCGCCGGAATAAATCTGGTCAGGACGGAATAATTTGTTTTCGCGAAGCTGTTCAAGCCAATGGGCCAGCCACCCCGACACCCGAGCCATCGCGAATAATGGTGTGAACAGATCGGTCTCGATCCCCATCTTGTCGTAGACAATCCCGGAATAGAAATCGACGTTGGGATAAATCCCCTTCCCCTTCAGCAGCTCTTCTGCGATACGCTCGACCTCTACGGCCACCTCATACATTGGTGAGCTGCCACTTTCCTTGAAGAGCCGCTCACACAAACCTTGGAGGATCGTCGCTCGAGGATCTTTCACCTTGTACACCCGGTGACCGAAACCCATCAACTTCTGTTTTGCGCCGATCTGTCCTTCTAGATACGAGCGCACCCGCCCTGGCTCACCAATCTCCTTCAACATCTGCACCACTTCTTCATTCGCTCCGCCGTGTAATGGCCCCTTCAAAGCCCCGATTGAGGAGGCGACAACTGTATAGGGATCGGCCAGGGTCGAAGCGGTCACCATGCCGGTGAAGGTTGAGGCATTCATCGTATGCTCGGCATGGAGGATCAAACAATCGTCGAAAATGCTGCCCCACAAGGGAAGCGGCTCCTTCTCGGTCAGCATGTAGAGAAAGTTTTCTGAAAAGCCGAGATCGTCACGCGGTGGAATGCACTCATCCCCATGCCGCAGACGAGCCCAGGCTGCGACGATCGTTGGCAGCTTGGCGACGAGACGGACAGCAGACCAATAATTATTATCGACATCCTGAACATTCCGTCCAGGATAAAACATACCCAACGCGGCAACCGCCGCCTGCAAGGCGTCCATAGGGTGCCCCTGCTCTGGAAGACATTTCAATAAATCGATAATTCTGAACTTGATCCGGCGGTGAAGGACGATGTCCTCGTTCCATCGCATGAGTTGCGGTTGAGTCGGAAGATGTCCGAATAGCAACAGATAGGCGGTTTCAAGATAGGATGATCGCAGACAGAGTTCTTCGACGCGGATGCCGCGATATTCCAGCACACCGCGCTGCCCATCCACATCGCTGATTGCAGATTTGGCTGCTGGGACCCCAGCGAGCCCCGGCATAAAATCATGTGGCATGATCCTGTCCTCTCAGATGAAAAATATATGAGGCGTGAAGACAGTCTATCACGATCAGAGTGGCAGGATCTTGAATTGACCAATACCGGTTGGCATACTCAACTGGCCGGGCCTGCGTGATGGAGAACATACGGCATGCGCGCTGTGGCTGACCCTCATCAGATGTCTTGTTCCTAGCTTCAGCGTTTGAACAGACAGTGGAGGTACGCGGTGACATTTCGCTTGTTCCTCCTCTTGATCTTGTTCAGCCTGCTCGCGTTCGGGACAACTTCCTCCGCCCAAGCAGGCGGCGAGACCCTAGCTTTTGCCGTCGTGAGCGAGGCCCCAAAAGATAAGGCGCGGGTGTCGGCCAAAATTTTGGTCAATGAGGTGGTGTCAGATATGAAGCTGCTCGCGTCGGAGACGATCCTGAACAACCTCATTTGGAAAAAACTCGAAATCTGTCATGCCATGAGGGTAGAAGGATACAAAGTTGCTGAAGGATTTCAGATTGTGACGGTGCATATGATCGATGCCGGTATGCTGCCGATGTCCTTGCAGTCTTTTGCAGGAGATTGCTTGATTAAGAAAGCCATCGAGATCGCCCCGCTGGTCGACTAGCAGGTTGCTGAAACAGGTTGCCAGCAGCGTTCTCACTTCGCTCAGAGGCTCAACGTCGAGTAGGACTTTTCTGATATCGGAAGTACT
>CAYYDR010000003.1:0-5742 GCA_964470695.1 uncultured Gammaproteobacteria bacterium | reverse complement strand
TTTGAGTCAATATCAAGCCTCGCGGCGACACAGCACGCAGGACCCAGAACTCAGCGCCCGACACCACCCACCTGCGATAACCCAAGCTCGGCCCAAAACGACAACCGGCCCTGTCCAAAGACAGAGCCGGTCGAAGCAAAGCTCCCCGAGCAGAACGGGTTCAAACTCTCTCTCGCGCTCTCTGCTTGATACGAGCCGAATTCCGGCTGTTAGACGGCGTTTCTGAGTCAGAAACGAGGATCGCGGCAGTGGGGTGGCGATTAGAGCGTCGCCTTGTCCCGGATTCCATATGTTCAATCCAACCGCGGCTGCATGCCAAACTTCTTTTTCGCGATCTTTTCTTGTTAACCAGTGTCGGTGACCAAACCGCCACATTCTCTGGTTAACAGATTAGAGAGCGAAAAGACACTTTGTGGCCCATTCGGTTGTGGGGAATTGTGGAGCTTGTCACAACATCGGTTGCGCGTAGGCATTGGCCGTAGGCGTCGTATTGCCATGATCTCAGCACACGCGCCGTGCCGCCCGAGCCAGCGAGGTCGCACATTGCGACGACATCGCCGCCGCCATCCTGGATCATCCAGAATGCTTTACGTTCGATGTCGTATTGAACAAGAATCTCATCGAGCCCGTTGTCGCCGGGGCCCCAGATGTATTCGCGCTCCAGGCCTGAAAGAGAAGTTGGCAGTGGCGTGCCAGCGGACCCGATCACTGGACCTGGATTTTCGAGCTGGCCGGATTCGAAGCTCATTGGGCTGGCAGAACCATCGCCGCTGCCGAGTGTGCCACTGGGCACGGTTTGGTTCATGAGTTCGGTGAGTTCAGGGTTGTTGGCGCCGCCCTCTGGGGTTTGAAGGATTTCGATGACTACAACTGGGTCGGAATTTCCGAACTACGCGGTTTCAACATCGACCAGCACGACTGGTTTGCCCTTATGACCCTTTGGCCATGCATCTATTGTCAGCCAAGAAATGTCGTTCTCATTTTGGGCATCGGATGGATATTCAAATCCGATTGCAAGGGAGGCAATCACGAGTCCTTTCGAGTCGATTCTCTTATCGTCTAGCGGTACTTCAATCCACTGCGGTGAATCGGGGAGTTTGAGATTGCCTTCCGGAGTAAACCACTTTTGATTGAATAGAGTAAGCCATTTGGTGCCGGTTCCTGGTACGCGTGCAAGCAAGAGCTCCGGATCCTGAGTTTCTGAATTGCCCATCCAAGCTGCGAGTTCTAGTTCAACTTGCTCATCAATCGCGATATCAAAGACCGCAAAAGTCGGTTCGCCATGGCCGCAGAACTTGCCCTTTTTGAGTTCTTCGCTTGCGTTGCTCACAGCCGGATGTACCAGCCCACTCAGAAATGTCGGGGACTCAAAGGTTGAAAGAGGTGTGGCAGACCCCTTAAGGCTGGGTAGTTCGACCACACTTGCGTCCGGTTCTATTTGACTCTTCGGTGCCACTAATACCCGATCCGGCGGCGAAAATCGCCGAA
The DNA here is from genome assembly GCA_964470695.1 of uncultured Gammaproteobacteria bacterium. GTDB lineage: Bacteria > Patescibacteriota > Patescibacteriia > Patescibacteriales > UBA12465 > UBA12465. The sequence goes on along the minus strand of CAYYDR010000003.1, from coordinate 4,254 downwards.
GAAAAGCCTGCTTTTGATCATGTGTCATTTCGTAGCGAGGTAAAAGCTCACGATCTGGAAGCTCGTGATGACTGCACGGGTCCCAAGCGCCACGCCCAAGTCTGCAAACCAATGGAAGCAAATCATGACCCGTCCAAATGGACACCCAATGTGCACCTTGGGCGAGCTTAGGAAGACACCGAAACTGTTCGACTTCAGAAGCGGCAAGGCGCCAGATTATTGGCGAAGTCGACCACACTGGGATTTGTGATAGTGATTCCTCAAACGCAGATTCGTGCGTGGCAGTTGCGACAAGCAGGTCCCCCAACTGCAATTGGCATGATTCCAAATCGAAAAGAGTACATTCAATTTGAACCGCATCTGAATCCACGTCGACGTTTGCTACCTGGCAGATTGATGAAATATCGCGAGCGAACGCAATCTCGTCGAAAACAGTTGACCAATAATTGCCATCCATCATTCCTGAATTCCACCAATACTGCCGGAGTTCGCGCAACGGCAATGGCACTCCTGGATCATCCTCCTTCCAGAATTTGGACGCAGTCCTTTTGCCAAATCGTTTGACGAAATGTTCGATTTGCCGAATTCCCGTATTCGTCTCTACTTCACTAGGTTGATCCCAAGAAATCCACAACTTATGCCACCGATTGACTGACGGAATCAGATCGATTTGAGCGTCTAACGAATCCCAAGGTACTTCCGCACACCGTAGTTTTCCAAGCGGATACAACGAATAAGCCCGAGGAACGATTGGCGACTTGCTGCACCAACATAGACGATCGACTATCGCTCCCTGCGACCGAGCTCGTACTCGCACGAACGCTTTATCATCAGTCCGAATAATTTGTCGCCATAGGAAGCAAAGGTCATTGGGATACTCCTTGACAACCCTAGATGCGTTCGACAACACCCCGCCATCGGCGACGAATCGCTCGAGGTCTTCAAAACCCATCCAGGCAAATTCGCGCTCAGTTAGAAGCGAATGATCGGTTGCAAATTTCCAAAGATCTGATTCCATTGAGCTACCTTGTTCTAAACGTTCTAGGAACTGGCGGTCGGCCCCGCACCATTGCTTTCGAATAGCGATTCAGATTTATGAACTCAACGTCCCCTGCGGGAACGCCGAGCATATTGGCAATCGCCCTGCGCCGGGTTCCCATACCTCCAGTTCCGATCTGATTTGTATTTCCCACTTCGACAATAATATACTTCCCACGTGCCGAATCGAATATCTGCAAATCTGGGCGTACGCGTCCAGCCACATGAAAAGTGCTTCCCATGTTTTTGGCAATAGCCTGATTAAATCTGACATTGTGCGCACCGTAGCGCGCAACGTAAAAGCTGTAGGCCTGTTTTAACTTAAGGTCGTGCCAGTCACCGCCATGAGAACGACCAGCCACACCCATTGCCACGGATACACCAGCGGTTACCGGGCCCTGACCTTCACTTGAGCCGGCCGGTGCCGGAATCGTAAGCGCTTCGTCCACAATTCCACACCGGGTGTTGAAGTTGTCCGACATTGAAAGATCGAGAGCCCAGTCAACGTCCATCATCATGTTTATCGACATCTGATCCAAAGCCTGACGAGCGTGCTGCTTCATCGAAAGGTGCTGTTCAACATCTTGAACCGCCCCAAGCATGTCAAGTGGCATCATGAACGCTGTGATTAACACTCCCAGGTATCCTCCGAAGAAAGTTCCTCTCGGATCTCGCCGGTCGAGTGGGCTGCTACCCAAATAGCTGTGAAGCCCGCCAGTATCTCCGTATAGGTCGTCCAACTGAAACTCAACACTTGGGCGTGAGGGACGAGCGCCGTGCAAAGAGCCTGCCGATAGATATTGCCCGCTCTCATTCGGATCTCGCTGAATGAACCTGCCGAGCTGTGGCGAGTAGGTGCGGTTGCGGTTTTGGTAGAGGACTGTTGAGAAAGGAACTAGGCGGGGGATGTCGGCGTGGGTGCTTGAGCTTGCGAGGCCCTCGTCGAGGCGGTCCATGAAGAGGCCTTTGTGGCCTATTCGGTTGATGGGGATCGAGTACTGAGTTGTGTGTGTCACGACATCTGTGGCGCGGAGGCATTGGCCGTAGGCGTCGTATTGCCAGGATTTCACAACTCGGGCTGTGCCGCCGGAACCTTGCAGATCGCACATCGCGACGACATCGCCGCCGGCATCCTGGATCATCCAGTATGCTTTTCGTTGGATGTCGTATTGGACGAGGATTTCGTCCAGTCCGTTGTCGCCGGGACCCCAGATGTACTCGCGTTCCATGCCGCCGAGTGAAGTTGGGAGTGGATCGCCGCCGATTCCGATCGCATTAGTTGGATTTTCGAGCTGGCCGGATTCGAAACTCATCGGGTTGGCGGAACCATCGCCGCTGCCGAGCACTTCGCCAGGAACCGTTTGGTTCATCAACTCCGAGAGTTCCGGGTTATTGCCAGCGCCCCCGGGACTTTGAAGCAACTCGATAGTCGCAACTGGATCGGTGACCATTTCCTGGATTCGGCGGGCTCCATCGTAGTAGAACCGTTCGGAACGCACGCCACCATTGGCGTTTGTCCAGTCTGGCCACGGGCTTTGGACACGCACGAGCCGGCCGAGGCCGTCAAGCTGCTGGCCACTTTCGGACTAGATACTAAAGTCGTTGGTCGTTGAACTGAGCAGCTCTAGTCCATGACGGTCATAATCACCGCCTGGCCCAAATCCTCCTCAATATCAAATCCGCTGGATTCCGCAATTGCGTTACTCCAACTGAGTAATGCAGCTCGTTCCGCTTTTCCGGCTGGAAGTTCAATAATCAGAATACTTGAAGATTCGGCTCCATCTCCTTCGTCCTTAATCTCGGCAACCCATACCTTCGTCGCCCCCAATCGATAAATTTGCTGAATTAGCTCTGCGGAGTCCAATTTACTGCGTCCTTCACCAACCCCCCGATCAGCGCTAGCAGCCATCCACGACCGTGCTTCTTTCGCCCCAAGCAACAATTGTGTAATCAAATCAATACTCATCCAACGCTCCAGATTGAAGACATCATATTCAGGCTTAAGGGACTCCAGTATTGCAGCGCGATGATGCGCTGGCATTGCCGCGCTTAGGAACTGAGCGTGAAACTTCCTTTCTGAGACATTTGTTGACCTAACCTGAAATGCTCGTGTCAACAACTCTCCAGCCTCACCCCATACACGGTGCACACCCCAAGCCCCATCCTTCACCGTAATCACACTTCCAAGCAGAGCAGAACTTGATGAGTAGTTCCGTGTATGTTCTACCCCACGAACGGCGACACTAAAGGCCCTAAGGACGCCCTTCGAATCCCACCAGGACGTAGCCCCAAATGGTAAGCCTTCGCGAAACGCAGTACTGAGAGAAATTCCGCCATCCTTGTGCCAGATTCGACTAAAGCCGTGAATCCCATGCGCAATCCAAGGGTCACTTATAAGCCACGGAGATGCTGCCGCTCGTTTTAGGGTCTCGGCAGATTCAACCCATGAGACCTCGTGTTTAATACCTGAGGAGTCTACGGAAACATGCTTTTTTCTATTTTTCATCATAACCCCGGTGCCATAGCTGCAAGCATAAGCACTCCTGCAGGTTCCCCCGCCCGCGCCTGATCTCCCTTTACCCGAAGATTGACGAGGCCGGGGGTTCTGCCGAAGACCGCTGACAGAGTTCGATTAAACGAACGACTCATCAACTTGAACAACGACTGAACCTCCTTAAGGTTCCTTAAGACAGCAAAATCTTCTGCTGCGTCCAGCAAATCAGTGTAGAATATGATTCCTGCAACGTTGAAATACGCGATTGGGACCGGGCCCACCCACGCACTGTTAACCTTGCCGGGCCAGACAACATCTGGCAATATCTTAAATACTGAGAACCCGAGGTATTTCGCGTGAGATAGAATTGCACGCGAGATTCCGCTGGGACTTAATGGTTTTATCTCGAGCCATTGTTTGCGGGAAAGATTGTAGATATCCGGTTTTAGTTTGAAAAGATTGACAAGTGGAAGGCGTGTCCATTTGCCATACGAAACGATATCGCCCACGTGATCCGCCGCATAATCAGCTTGGATAACGGCCTCTGCGGCATAACCAAAGGCTTGCGTAAATAAGCCGAGAGGATCTGCAAAGCAAGTCGGGTTGGCATCTGTGTATCGAAATGCACCATCCGGGGTAATAGGAGTGGTTGGTTTTGAGAGCTTTGGTTGTGGGCCAACTGATATCGCCTCACCCATAAAACTCGGGCTTAAGACTGAAAC
>CAYYDR010000002.1:0-313167 GCA_964470695.1 uncultured Gammaproteobacteria bacterium | reverse complement strand
AAACCACCGTCAAATCATTAAAATTTACTAACGGCTCTATAGTCGCCTCCTGCCAGACTTCATTACTTTCATTTCTGACCTGAGAAACGCGTCCAATCACTAAACCGCGGGGGATATCAGAACCCAGACCAGAACTAATGACAATATCTCCCGCGACAACTTTCTCCAACTGCGGAATATAGTTCATTTTAATAGTTAAGCCTAAATCGCCATCGGTGATTCCCTGGGTTTTGTTTTGATTTTGAATAGCGGCGGCCAATTGACAATTCGGACTAGTAGTTAAACAAACTCTAGCCGTCACATCTTTTGTTTCTACTATTTTACCAACTACCACGCCGGACTCATTGATTACCGCGAGCCCCGAACGTAAACCATCTTTAACTCCTTTATCAATTAATAAACCCTGGCTATCATCGCTGGAAGACTCTTTAGCTAAGACCGCGGCGGCTATCGGACGATTCTCCCGGTCGCCAAAAAATTGCCAGGCCTTCCTCAATTTTTCATTATCAGCAGATATTTCCGCGCATTTAGAGTTCAGAACAGTTAACCTAGCCACTTCGCGTGACAAAGCGTCAACCTGAGCATTTAACTTAAATTGGTCGGTTTCCCCTTCATAAGACCGGCGGAAAGATAGCCCCCAAGAATAAAGACGGCTAGTCGCCGGCTTTATCAAATAAAGAGCTAAATTTTCTAAGGGGCGAATCACGCCTATCCCATGTAAAAAAAGCAGTAGTCCGACTACTACTAAAAGAATTAAAAGCGGATTATTCTTTTTAAGCCTTATCATAATTAATCAGTACTACTAGGAAGAACGACTTTTTCTAGTAATTCCTTGTTGCCTAGCAGAAGTCCGGTACCGCGAGCGACGCAGGTCAGCGGATCATCAACGATCTTAACCGGAATTTTGGTGGCTGCGGAAATAGCTTTATCTAAACCGCGGAGCAAGGCGCCGCCACCGGATAAAAATAAGCCCCGCTCGTAAATATCCGACACCAACTCTGGCGGGGTCGTCTCTAAAATAGTTTTAATATTTTCAATAATCTTAATAACGGTCCGGCTAATTGCTTCCCTGATTTGCTTATCGCTAACCATGAGCGCCTTAGGCAGGCCGGTTAAAAGATCGCGTCCGCGTACTTCTATCTCCTGGGGCGCGTCTAAAGGAACGGCGGAGCCGACCGCGATTTTAATGCTTTCTGCTAGCTGTTCGCCAATTAAGATATTAAATTCTTCTCGGACATACTCAATAATATTATTATCAAATTCATTGCCGGCCGCTTTAAGAGATTTCCAAGTTACTACTCCACCCAAGGAAATAACGGCAATCTCCGTAGTGCCACCGCCGATGTCAACAATCATGGTTGCGGTCGCTTCCGTAACCGGCAAACGAGCGCCAATCGCTGAAGCCATCGCTTCCTCAATTAAATAGACTTTGCGGGCACCGGCAGACTTGGCCGCGTCTTCAACCGCTTTTTTTTCTACCTCAGTTAAATCTAGCGGGATGCCAATAACTACCCGAGGACGAGAAATTAAAGTAAAATTTTCACTCTGAACTTTATTAATAAAATATTTAAGCATTTTTTCCGTCACTTCAAAATCAGAAATAATCCCCTCCACTAACGGCTTAATCGCCTCAATATGGCCCGGGGTTTTCCCAACCATTTTCTTAGCCGCTTCGCCTACCTCTAAAATTTCATTAGTCCGCTTATTAATAGCCACCACGCTCGGCTCATTAATAACCAAACCTTTATCGGCAACATAAACCAAAGTATTCTTAGTTCCTAAATCTATCCCTAGGTCATGGCTAAATTTTCCTAAAAAATTCTTAAACATAATTTATTTTAATTTAGCAACTAACTCTTCAATTTTAACTAGCTCGCTATCCGCGCTAGCCCGCTGTTTTAATTCCAGGCTGCCTTCTTTTAAGGTTTTGGCGCTAACTACTAGACGATAGGGGCAACCGATTAAATCAGCATCGGCAAATTTTTCACCCGCCGATAAATCCCGGTCATCATACAAAATCTCCAAACCGGCCGCGGTTAATTTATTATAAATTTCATCCGCCGCTTTATTTTCTTTCAGAGACAAAAGATGAATCTTATAAGGAGCGATATTTTCCGGCCATAACATGCCCTTAGCATCATGGAAAGTTTCTACAATAGTCCCTAGTAAACGACTAGGGCCAATCCCATAACAGCCCATGATGGCTAAATTTTCTTTGCCCGACTCATCTTTATACTTTAAGCCAAAAGGATCGGAGAATTTCGTGCCTAGTTTAAAAATATTGCCGACTTCAATAGCCTTCTGCTCCTTTAATTCTTTATTGCCGCATAAAGGGCAAGAATCTTGCTCGCTGATAATCTCCTTATTAACGGCGATATGGCATTTCTCGCAAATATAAATTAAATCCTCGCCTGCCTCTGCTACCGTTTGGAATTCATGAGAATATTTAGCGAATGACCCGCCCGAAGCATAAGTAACATAAGTAATATCTCCTAGTCCAAGGCGATTATAAATTTCTTTATAAGCCTTAATGGCTTTATCATAATAAGCGTCCAAATCGGCCTGATCAACATGGAAAGAATATAAATCTTTCATTAAAAATTCCCGACCGCGCAATAAGCCGGCCTTAGCTCTCTTTTCGTTACGGAACTTAGTTTGAATTTGATAAACGCCAAAAGGTAAATCCTTATAAGAAAAAATAAATTTTTTAGCCAGCGGGGTCACTACTTCTTCGTGAGTAGCGCCCAAGGCATATTGCTTCTCATCATTACCTGATAAACGGAATAAGGCATCAAAAGAAGCCCAGCGCCCTGTCGCCTCCCAGTTCTCTTTCGGAATAAGGCCAGTCATTAAAATCTCCTGTCCGCCTATTCTATTCATTTCTTCACGGACAACCTGGCAGATTTTATCTAAAACGCGCTTACCGAGCGGCAAATAAGAGTAAATACCGGCTCCAACCTTATCAATAAAGCCGGCTCTAATTAGAGCCTGGGCATTATAGCTAGTCTCATCCTTAGGCAATTCTTTAATAGTTTTAGTGAAAAGCTGGGTTTGACGCATAAAATAGTAGGGTTAATTATTTACCTTTATACTAACCAAAAAATCAAGGCTTGTAAAGCTGATTTTTGGCCAAAATATAGCGGCGTTTTCCCTGGCTAGTCGTTATAAAAATAAGGGTCAGACCGCCGCCTTCTTTAAGTTTGAATCTTTTAAGTATTTCCTCTGGCTTCATGACAAAATCTTTAGCAACTACATCGGCGCGGCTGACTTTATTTTCTTTAAGAAACTTGGCGAAGGTCTTAGCAGAAAATTCTCCCTGAGCAATTATTTCTAAAGTTCTAAGCAGCCCCGGCTTATCGCTAGCTACTAGCTTATCCCCGGTTAAAAAAGATAGAGCGCCGCCCACTTTTTGCAAGCCATATTCCCAGGCAATTTCATCCGTAAGCCTGGCCCGGCTAATCGCCTTATTAGGCTCATAAAGATAAGCGCCTAAGATATCCGTTACGACAATTGAAGGCTTAGCCGGATTATCATGATAAAAATAATAATTATCATTAACAAAACAACTAGCGCTTCGGGCGTGTTTTTTCAAAGCGCCGAACCAGAGCATGGCCACTTTGCAATTATTATTTTCCGAGATAATTTCCACCTCTGGCCTTTCCGGCAACAACTCTAATTCCTGATAATCAAACGCGGGGGAAATTTTGATGCCAACATTCTTGGTTACTCTAAAAATCTTAGGCAACAACTCAGTTAAGGATGGTTCAGAGTTCAAAATAGAACGAGTCTTGGTTTTTCCTTCCCGGTCACGAGCCGGATCTAGAAAAAAAGCGTCAATATCATCTTTAATATTTTCCTTAGCATCGCCAACTATAAATTCTATTTTATCTTTAACGCCATAGGTAGCCGCATTCTCTTGGGCACAAATGATATTTTGCTCATTTAAATCAACACCGATAAGCGACCGACAACGCTTAGCTAAAGATAATAGATTACCGCCGAGGCTGCAAGTTAAATCAGCTACTCGCCAATCCGGTTCAAATCGAGCCGCAATATGATCAGCAATTCTTTCGCCCGTGGACTGTTCCAGCCCCAAGGTCGTAAAAAACATTTTGTCGCTACGAGAAAACTTACCGGCGGCCTCTCGTCTCAGTCTGATAAGAGTCACGGCGGCCGATAAAAAATTAATATCGGCCTGTTTAGCCGATTTAAAGAGAAGCTTAAATAATTCATCATCAGTATAGCCGGAATATTTTTGGAGTAAATTCTGCCCCTCTAATGATTGTAAAAATTTTAATTCAGTTATAGTCATGAATTATTAATTAACCCTTATGCATTTTTTTAAGCGCTTCTTTCACCCGCTCGCCGCTATCTTTTAATTCCGGCGCTACCAAATTCAAAGCCGCCCGCGCCTCACTCAAGGAATAACCCAGAGACATAAGCGCGTCTATTTCATCGCTAGAGCCCGATGACAGAGAGTTTAATGAGGAAACAGATGAGCCGCCCACGCGAATAACTTTATTTTTTAATTCTAAAACTAAACGCTCAGCTGTTTTTTTGCCAATGCCGGAAACCTTGGTCAGGAGATTAGCGTCGCCGCGGATAATCGCTTCTTTTATATCTTCTGCTGAAGCCATAGATATAACGCCGAGAGCCGACTTCGGACCAACACCAGAAACTGTTAATAATAATTCAAATAGTTCTAAATCTTCCAAGCTTTTAAAGCCATATAGATCGCTGGCTTCCTCACGGATGTGGTGATGAATATAAACTTCTACTTCACTACCAATATGTAAATCATTTAAAAAAGTTTCGCCCGCAAAAACCTGATAACCAATATTAGCGGTTTCAATAATCGCGTAATTTAAACCCTTATTAATTATCCGGCCTCTTAAAAATGAAATCATATTACCTAGAATCAATAATAAATATTTCTTCGCTTAGATGATTTCTGGGGCAAAAATTAATTCACATTAATTTTTGCGCTACGAAATCATATGCGCTCATAAATATTATTATTGATTCTTTCTATATTTTAATTATTAATCCTCCTTCTTATAACGGTTAATTCTGGTATTAATCCAACTGACTTCGGTAATTCTAAAATCGCGATTTGGCCACCGCCGCCGCCATGGGCTTCGGACATTTCCTGACCCGTTTTAGCGTCAAGAAGGACGGCTGGCCTCAGCTTAATTATATCATAATTAGGCCGAATTAGCTCTACTTCTTCATTAATTCGCACCGTATTATGAACCTGAAAATAAACTTTAGTAGCGCCATTTTTAGCCGTTTCTGTTTTAATAACCTGGCCGCAAAACTCCCAGTCGCTCTTATTATGGGAATTAATAATATTCTGATCCGCCTTATCGTTTAATAAAAATCCGGTCGTATAACCGCGATGAACTAATTTTGTTTCCAGTTCTGAAGCTAAATAAGCTAACTCAATTTTTAGTTTAGCGGCCGTTATCTTTCTATTGAGTAAATCTAAAGCCCGTCTATAAATACCGACTACTGTCGCCTGATAATAAACACTCTTAGCCCGACCTTCAATTTTAAAACTAACTACTCCGGCGTCTTTAAGTTCTTTTAAATGTTTTATTAAACAAAGATCTTTAGAATTTAATAAATAAGTGCCATGTCTTTCCTCAACTAATTCTAATTCTTCAGGATGGCCGCCGGTTTTTAAATGATGTTCACTAACATCGTACTCCCAACGACAAGGCTGAGCACAGTCACCCAGATTAGCGCTACGATCAACTAATAATTTTGACAAGAAGCAGCGGCCAGAATAAGCCATACACATCGCGCCATGGATAAAATATTCTAAATCTATTTTCGGAGCAGCACGACGGATTTCCTTAATTTCTTTAAGAGTAACTTCCCGCCCTAAAATTATTCTTTTGACTCCTTGCTTGGCCCAAAATTTTACAGCTTCGGAATTAGTACAATTAGCCTGAGTTGATAAATGGATTTCGGCTTTTGGCCAAACTTTTTTAATCAAAGCAATAATACCCGGATCAGAAACAATCAGAGCATCAACCTTCATGGCTTTTAGTTGCTTTAGATAAGGCGGTAATTTAGCTAAATGTTTATTATGGGCAAAAATATTTACTGTTACATAAACTTTTTTACCACTACTATGCGCGTATTTGATTGCCCCCTTAATACTTGGCAAGTCAAAATCATTAATTCTCACCCGCAAAGAGAAATCTGGTATGCCTAAATAAACCGCATCAGCGCCATAGGCAAAAGCGGTTTTCATCTTCAGTAAGTTACCGGCTGGAGCGAGGAGCTCTAATTTTATCATAATATTAGCTTATTTTATGAATTAATTATAGTACATTTATGGCATAAAATAAATATTGACATAAATAATTAAAAATTGTATAATTAATAATTAAAATTAATTGATCTTTTTAAACAAGAACGGGTGAATAATGAAAACAAAACCGAGGCACTGGCTAGACTTAGTTTTCTGGCCGACGCTCAAGCTTGTATGGGAACCATTCTCTCTTAAAAAATCCCATTGGTGGCATTGGTTGCCATACGAAGGGGTATTACCTAATCATGAATACTGTCTGACTGTGGGTGGCGACCCAAAAGCGAAGAAAGCGGATGATTTCTGGCCTAATTTCTATGAACGTAATTTTGGTTGGCAAAAAGTAGCCCTATTGCATGTCTATGACGATAAGGGGCGGTTAGCTGAAGATTACCACCTAGGCTATTCCTTGGGGGCTAAAAAGGAAATCTGTTCGCTGCTTCTAAGCCATGGAGTTGGCGCTCTGCTCGGACCGGAACCTACTACATTCTTCGCCATCGACCAAGACGGTCTTCCTTTGCAGGTCCAGCTTTACTGCTATACCAGCCGAATAAACTTAAAGAATAGTGTTATCGGCAAAAACTGGAGCACTTTGATTTAAAAAGAGCTTTTCTCTCATAAAAGCTCTTTTTTATTTTTTGTCAGAAATTTATCCCACGCCTATTTATGACGCCGACCGTTTCACTCTTATCAGACCAGAAACCGGAACAACTTCTATTCCCTGTTTTTCAATTTCATCTAAAAATAAATTCATTCCCAGAGAATCGGAGGCCATATGGCCGGCAATAATAACATTAATATGATACTTTTCCGCTTCCTTGCGATGTTCCTCATTCATATGCATGCCGATAATAGTGCCAATACCATACTGCGACATTTTTTCATACATATCTTTAGAGCCAGATGTTCCGCCGGTAAATTCAGTCACGACAATCTTACCGCAGCTATTTTCCGGCGCGCCCGCGAAAATCATTGGGCCAGCCTTTCGCTTAACTGCCTCGGCATATTCCGGAATTGATTTTAATAAATCAATTACTTCACCGACGGTTTCCGTTTCCGCTTCCCTGTCTTTTAATAATTTAACCATAAAACTGGCAGCTAAATTATCGGCCGGAGTATGAACGCACATAAAATTCAAATTCAAGGCCTTAGCCATATCTACGGAGCGCTCATGGTTGATTGGTGAAATGCCGCGATTAACCTCACTAATACGCGATTTAATAACTGATTCAGCAATATTAATTGGCACGCCATAATCAGCCAAGACTTGCGCCTGTAAATGCATAACATCCGATAAGTCAGCTAAAGCTGAACCTTCGGGATGATGAGCAATTACTAAATCGGCTCCTAGCTGCTTAGCCAGTAAATGCTCCGAGCCCTCCATATCAATGCCGACTAAAACCTTCTTAACGGGCTGGCCATTATCAGCTAAAACCTTAGAATCAGAATAAGGATTGACTAGCCTATCTAAATCAAATTCTGCTTTAGCCTTTTCCGGCAAAGCTTCATAATTTTTTTTGATTCTGGCTAAATATTTACTCACGCGGTCAGCGCCACGCAAATCATTAGCGATACCCAGCGAAATAGCCAGGTCATATATCTGTTTAGTAGTCATGTGCGTAAAAATTAACGAATAATTAAATTTATTCTTTCTTATCACCCTTATTAACGAAGCTGGTAAAAGCTTTCAATATTTCAACCGGAGTAACGAAAACAACAGTATTAGATTGGTCGCTAGAAATATCATTAATAGATTGTAGGGTTCTTAAATGCAAGGCTCCGTCAGACTGGGATAAAATAGAAGCCGCTTTAGAAATATTTTCTGCCGCCGCTAATTCTCCTTCAGAATTAATAATGACCGCCCGCTTTTCTCTCTCGGCTTCCGCCTGTTTAGCAATTGTTCTCTCCATTGATTCGGGCAGTGAGACGTCCTTTAACTCTACATTATTAACTTTAATGCCCCACTCGTCGGTTTCTTTATCAACTATTTCTTTAATCCGATCGGCAATTTCATCGCGCTTGCTAAGTAGTTCATCTAGGGTAACTGAACCAACAATATTACGCATAGTGGTCTGAGCGTATTGGGAAATTGCGTAATAGAAATTTTCTACTTCAATGACGGCCTTCTCGGCAAAAGCGACTTTATAATAAATAACGGCGTTAACAGTTACGGAAACATTATCCTTGGTAATTGCCTTCTGATCAGGAACATCAACTGCCTTAACGCGAATATCAACTTTTTTAAAAGTCTGAAAAATCGGCCAAACAATGCGCCAGCCTGGCTGCATAATTCCGTGATAACGACCCATGGTAAATTTAACACCACGTTCATACTGGTTAATTTGTTTTAAGCTAATCAAAATAATAAAAATAATTATTATGACTAGAGGTGTAAATAATTCCATAAATTTAAGATTAAATAATTAAATTATAATTTTTCTAAACAAAGCGTTAATTTAAGATCGTCAATTTTTACTTCTTTACTAATGGCGGCTGCCAGCGGTTCGTTTAATAAACGAATATCCTGACTCAAGGTTTCTTTCTTAAGCGACTCGCCTTTTTCGGCAATTACCTGCTTAATTTCGTCACTCGCGCCGTAGACAGAAATAATCACCGTATCAGTTAAAGTCAGGTCAGCATCTTTGCGCAAACCATTGACTAGACGAATTAATTCTCTCTTTAAGCCCTCCTGTTTTAATTCAGGCGTAATATTAGTATCAAGCTCAACGGAAATATTATCATCTTCAGCAGAAATAAATTTAAGCGTCTGTATATTTAATTCATCAACGACTAAGGCAATAAACTCGGGGTCCAAAGATAATTTAGATTTAACCGCCAGAGAGCCGAGCATCTGCCTAATCTTAATCCCTGCTTCGTCGCGCCGAGCCAAACCGAGCTCAACAATACGCCGTGCTAAAGCCATTTTATCTAAGACCACTAAATTAGCTTCGGCACTATGAGGATGAAATAAATGACTGAAGAAAGATTGATGATTAGCCTTAGCATCCGGCCAATTCTCCAGATGGACGGATTTATTTTCGTTTTTAAAATCATTACCGCTCACTTTCTGCCATAGAGTTTCCGCTATGAAAGGCATGAAAGGAGCCATTAATTTGGCCAGCTCTGTCAAAACATATTTAGTAGTTAAGAGCGCCTGTTGTTTATCAGCTTCATCATCGGATTTAAAGCGATCGCGAGAGCGGCGCAGATACCAAGTTGATAACTCATCAACAAACTCAGTAATCGGCCGAACCGCCTTAGGCAGATTATAAGCTTCTAGAGATTCGGCGATTTCTTTAATTAAATTATTTAATTTAGCTAAGATCCATTGGTCTAGAACATTAACTGATTTTTTATTTATCTCGTTAGCCTCGGTTTTTAAGTCAGCCGCAAACATCTCATAAAATTTATAAACATTCCAAAGCACCATGATGTTTTTACGCAGCGATTCTTGAACTCCTTTCTCGGAGAAATTAAGATTCTCCGCCGCCATGACCGGTGAAGCGGCGAGATAAGCGCGCAGAGCATCAGAACCATATTTTTCCATCACTAGCATCGGATCGGGATAATTATTTAGGCGTTTTGACATTTTCTTGCCGTCTTCGGCTAGCACAATGCCGTTAACAATAACATTCTGATAAGATGGTCTCTCAAAAACGCCGCCGGCGATGACATGGAGATAATAAAACCAAGCCCTAGTCTGATCAACCCCTTCAGCAATAAACTGGGCCGGAAAATTATCATCAAATTTCTTTTTATTTTCCGCTGGATAATGGAGCTGGGCAAAAGGCATGGAACCGGACTCAAACCAACAGTCTAAAACATCGGGGATGCGCTTCATCTCTCCGCCACATTTAGAACATTTAAAAGTCAGGCTATCCACTTTATCTTTATGGATATCAGTAATTGTTTGTCCAGTTAATTTTTCCAGTTCTGCTACGCTACCGATTACCTGTCTTTCGCCGCAAGCACATTCCCAAATTGGAATAGCGCTCGCCCAAAAACGCTGGCGGGAAATTGACCAATCGCGGGCATTCTCAAGCCAATTGCCGAAACGGCCGTCTTTAATATAATCAGGCGACCAATTTATCTTTTTAGCGTTATCAAGCAGCTGGTCTTTCATTTTAGTAACACCGACAAACCAGGAAGAGGTCGCGTAGTTAATTAACGGTGTATCGCAACGCCAGCAATGCGGATAGCTATGCTCATATTTTTCTTTAGTAAATAAAGTACCGTGAGCCGCTAAATATTTAATGATTTCTACATCGGTTGAGGTATGATCATTGATCGGTTTTACATGCAGACCTAAGAGGTCTTTTACTTCTGATTTAAAAACTCCGTCCATGCCGACATGCTGTACGAATGGCAAGTTATTAGCCTTGCCCAAATTCATATCATCTTCACCAAAAGCCGGTGCGATATGAACCACGCCTGTACCGTCAGTTGTAGTTACAAAATCCGCGGCATAAACTTTCCAACCATTGTCATGATTAGCCAGAGATTTATCGTTAGCATAGTAGTCAAAGAGGGGTTTATAGGATTTGCCGACAAGGTCGGAACCTTTATATGAATCTATAATTTTATAATCCTGATTTTTAAAAATATCGGCCAAACGATCTTTGGCAATTATATAATTTACTGTTTTAACTGTGGATATTTTATCCATGACATCTTTTTTCCCATCATGCAAATTGGCTTCTATCGGCTTATCCATTTCCAAATTATTTACCTTCACATACTCAATATCCTTCCCCACTGCCAAAGCCACATTTCCAATCAATGTCCACGGCGTAGTTGTCCAAGCCAAAATGAAAGTTCCCGGTTCATCAACTAATTCAAACTTCGCCACTACCGATAAATCTTTAATATCACGATAGCCTTCGCTCACTTCCGACTGCGATAAAGTTGTCTCGCAGCGCGGGCAGATATGCATGGAGCGATAATCTTTATATACTAAACCTTTATCCCAAAGCTGTTTAAAGGCCCACCAAATAGAATCCATGAAAGATAAATCCATGGTCCGATAAGAATTATCCATGTCAGCCCAGCGGCCTAAGCGGCCGATTACTTTTTTCCATTCGTCCACATAAGTTAAAACTTTAGATCGGCATAAATCATTAAATTTCCCAATACCCAAGTCTTCAATATCTTTTTTAGTCTTAGTCCCCAGTTCTTTTTCAACAATATTTTCAATCGGCAAACCATGGCAATCCCAGCCCCATTTACGGTCCACATGATAACCGCGCATGGTCTGATAGCGGGGAATAATGTCTTTCATTAAACTGGCCACGATATGGCCGTAGTGCGGCGTACCGGTCGCAAAGGGCGGCCCGTCATAAAAAACATAATCACCGCGCGGCGACTCTTTGCTCAGCGATTTATTAAAAGTATCGGCGTCCTGCCAAAATTTCAGAACCGCCTCTTCCATCCCAGGGAAAGAACTGGTTGCGACTGGAGTTGATTGATTGTTTATTTTTTGTTCACCGGTCATATGATTTTATTTTATAGGGCGTAATTCAAAATATATTTCGTCGTAAATATTAAATAAAAAATAATTTAAAATCTTCTTAAACGGCAGTAAATTTCTCAGCCGATGTTTAGCGTCTTTATACTGGGTATGGCAAATCAACTCTGTCTTTAAAATTTCCAAACGGACGGCGGAATAAAAATTAAGGGGGTTATCTTTTGTAAAATATTTAAAACTGGTCTCAGTAAAAAAATGCTTATGGGTCGGATCAGTAAAAGCGCTATTACTTTTAAAATAAGGAACGAATATTTTTATAATTGCTCCCGGCGCGGCGATACGATTTAGCTCCTCTACAACTTTTATCACATCATCAAGATGCTCTAAAACATTATCCATGATTATTTCTTCGGCCGAACTATCTGCGAATGGGTAAGGAAAAGTATTCAGGTCATGGACAACATCAACGGCCGGAGTTTTAATGATATCCACTCCGGTAAAACCGTCTATTCTTTTAGTACCGCAACCTAAATTTAATTTCATATATTAGTTTTGATTAACCTAGCTATATCTTGCAACTCTTGGTCTGGAGAAATTTCTCTGGAGCCTGGGCGATAAAGGAACTCACGCGGCTCATAATTATATATACCCTGATCACCGGCATGCCTTGGCACTACATGAAGATGCAAATGATCTACTGCCTGACCGGCCGCCTCGCCCTCATTCCAAGCAATATTAAATCCTTCAGCTCCCAAACTTTTTTTAAGCCCATTTTTTAATTTAACCAAAAAACTCTTAATGGCTAATAGCTCCTGATCAGACAATTCATCAATTTTCGAGATATGCCTAACGGGACAGATTATAGTATGGCCCGGAGTAATCGGAATATTAGTAGGAAAAACTATAATCAAATCATCTTGATAGATCAACCGAGATTGTACGTCGGAATTGTTACAAAATTGGCAACTCATAAATTTTTGCCGTGGCATTCACGGTATTTTTTACCGCTACCACACAAACATAAAGGGTTACTGTCTAAAAAACTTTTTGTAGCAGGAAAAAGTTTATCAGGCAAAGAATCTAACGAAAACCACTTTATCTCAGCACATTTATGAGGCTCCATGATTTTTGCTTCCCCGCTATATTGCCCGGCTTTTACATGAACAGTTACATAATGCTTTAATTCGGAGGGATAAACATCGCCGGTTACCCCAGCTACTTCTATACTATTTATATCCATGTTGACTTCCTCCTTAGTTTCTCTAGCGGCAGTCTGTAAAAAACTTTCTCCATACTCAATATGCCCTCCGGGCGGACACCAGGTACCGGTCGCATGAGCAGAACTTCTTAAAGTAAGCAAAACTTCATTATTACTGTTAACTATATATACCCCCACTCCGCCACGAGGACGAAGCTCTATATTTGGCTCAGACATATTATTAAACTAGATATTTTATAAATTCTTTTTCATTTAAAGAAAACTTCTGCTCCGCTGCCAGGTAACAATCAAGATAATCATGTACCCATTTTTGCGGCAATCTGCCTTGAGCTAAAAATTCTAAAGCTCGCAGAGCATTCCGTAAAATCGCAAAATGAAAAGCGTTCCATAGAAATCTTTTTTCCAAATTGTTAAGCGAGCGCTTTTTAACATAGGCACCATACAATTCCTTAATATGGCTCATATTAATCTGGGCCATAGAAACACCATACCAAGACATGGCTACTGCTAAATCTAAAATTAATGGCCCTTGATAAACATTATCAAAATCAATAACTCCCCGGAGCTTACGGCCGATAAACAAAGAATTATCCGGCTTAATATCAACATGGATGGGGCCGACTGGTAATGAGCTAATTAGCTTGTAGCGATTAATCGTCTTTTTAATGTGCGCCAGAGCCGATTTACCCTTATTTGTCTTTACTAGTTGCGCTAAAATTATAGCCCTCTTTATTGACACCGGGGATTTATCCAAAATTTTTTCTCGTTTAGTGGATACTCTAAAATTCTTTATTCTAAGATGATATCTGCCTAAAAACTTCCCAATTTCCGCCGGCATCCCGGCCATAACCTTCTTCGGCACACGCCCAGGGATTAAAGCGTAAATGAAAACTCTATAATTTTTATATTCCAAACTTAGCTTTTTTTGGTTTGTAGCGACCAAGGTGGGGGTCTGCTTCATTTTAATAGAATGCAACAGACTCAAAACTTCATCTAAAGTATCAGTATTAATTGCGGTGGCTTTTAGAATATAGGTTCCTTTAGTGGTTTTTATAAGAACAACCTTATTTAAAAGCCCCTGCTTGGGCAAACTATAATTTTTCAGCTGACCTAAGGGGTAATTATTCAGAATAGATTGTATGTCTCTCCGAGTAATTTTCATTTAATTAACGATTAATCGCAAACTCTACGGCCACAAAAACTAACCAGAAGGCAAACAACAGCCAAGCTTCCTTTTTAGAAATAGACCGTCCGGATTTCATGAAATTAAATAAAATAAAAGAAGCGACAACCATAAACATGCCCGTTACATAAATTATTTTAGTCGGAAAATAAAAAGGATTAATTAAGGCTAAAACACCGACTAAAACGGTCGCGTCAGCCAGGACAGTTCCTAAAATATCACCAACCGCCAAAGAATCGTCCCGTTTCTTAGCTGACTTTAAAGCAAACAATAATTCCGGTATAGTCGTGCCTAGCCCAACGATAAGCATGCCGATTAAAATAGGGCTAACGCCAAAATAGTTAGCTAAATCAGTGGCGGAAGAAACTGTGAAATGAGAACCCAGGAGCAGCATCAACATGCTCAGCAGTAATATTAAAAAATTTTTAAGGCGTCCGTCTCGGCTAGAAGAAGCATTCTGGCTGTCAATCCCGTTCCTTAAAGAAATATAATAAAATAAGCTGCCAGTTAAAATCAAGGCTAAGCCTTCCAGCCGGGAAAAATGCCCATTAAAACCAAGGATCAAGGGCAAAATAAGCATGAAGGGGTAAACTGTATGGTTCTTCAATATTTTGCTTTCTACTTTCAGGTTCCGGCCAGCGAACATTATCACAATCGCAAAAACTAGAGTCATATCAGCGACATTGGATCCGAATAAGGTTCCCAATCCAAAGGCCGGTGATCCTTCAAGAGAGGCACTAATAGAAATAAAGGCCTCCGGCAAAATAGAAATAATCGCTACTATTATGAAACCAACGGTATATTTTGATAAATGAAAACTTTCCGCCAAACGGGCGGCGTACTTAGTCGCTAAAGTAGCGCCCTTGATGACTAGGGCAATCGCGACTACAAAAATGAATAAATTATTAATCATACCTTTGCCCTATCTTTAGTGATTTATAAATATCTTTTAATATAAATTATTCTTTAGCTAAATTTATATATTCATTAACACCCCTTAATAAATCAAGCTGACCAATCTCATCTTCAGAAAAATATCTAATCTCCGAAACTTTAGGATCAGAAGGGACTGGGTTCCCCTCTACTATCTTCGCTTCATAACAAATCACGACAACGTGCTGTTCTTTCCCGTCCGTTCTTTTCCAGACAGACGATTGTACTGATGGCAACAAACGGACTAACTCTATTTTACACCCTATTTCTTCTAAACATTCTCTAGTAACCGCATCCTTAGGATCTTCGCCATACTCTATCCGACCACCTGGAAGTTCCCATTTTTGATCGGCTTCCGGAATTAACGAGTCAACTCTTCTCTGCAATAAAATATTTCCTTTATCATCTCTAATAAAAGCGATAGCGACCGATATTTGTCTTTTTTCTATATTATTTTCCATGACATTTCTTATAATTGCTAGCGAGCCTACAGGCGCAAGCGGAGCTTGCATCTGAGGCGAGCGACGCAATTTCACGCGCCGTGACAGCGCTTATATTTCTTTCCGCTCCCGCAGGGACAGGGATCATTGCGGCCGATCTTTTCGCCGTCTTCCCCCTTCTCTTTTTCATGAACTAAATCAACCGTATTGCGCCCGGCCGCTTCTTTATGCATCTCTTTAGCCGCTCCGGAAAATTCTAATTTCTGCTCCGGAGATTCACCAAAAGCCTTTAAGGCCGGCGCCTGAGACGAAGCTAAAGCGTCGCCAGTTTTAAAAATGGAATAAACTACCTGCTTATTAATCAAAGTATTGAGCTCTTGGTAAAGATGATAGGCCTCCTTCTTGTATTCTACGAGTGGATCACGCTGGCCATAGCCACGCAGACCGATGCCACGCCTGAGATAATCAACCGTTTCTAAATGTTCCACCCACATCTCATCAATAGAGCGGATTAAAATTCCTCTTTCTACTTCCTTAAATTCTAAACCAATCGCTGAAAAATTGTCGGCCAGAACTTTATATTTACTGGTGGCCTCAGCGACTAAATAACCGCTTATTTCCTCGCGTTTTTTATCCTTCGCCTCGTCAGACTTCACTATTTCTCCCAAACGAGTTAAGGTTGCGTCGCCCCCCGACCAAATCGTCCGCATGGTTTCGCTAATTTCTTTAATACTCCAATCATCAATATTATCGCTGGCGGTATGGAAATTAACCACCGTATTTATTTCCCCAGCTATCATGTCTAAAATTATTTCACTAAGAGCGCGGCGTTTATTTTCCTCACTGGCTCCCAGTTGAATAACATTTTCCGCCGTCTCTAATATTTCGCGGCGTAATTTATAGATCGCCGTCCGATGTTTATTAATAACATCATCATACTCCACTAAATGTTTGCGGATATCAAAATTATTACCCTCTACTTTTTTCTGGGCGCTTTCAATAGACTTAGAAATCATCTTATTTTCAATCGGCATATCGGCCGGGACATTCAAAGTCGCCATTAAATTCTTCATCCTATCGCCGCCAAAAATACGCATTAAGTCATCATCAGTAGAAACATAAAACTGGGATGAGCCAGGATCTCCTTGGCGTCCCGCGCGGCCACGCAACTGGTTATCAATACGGCGCGACTCATGGCGCTCGGTTCCGATGACATGCAAACCGCCGACCGAACGAACTTTTTCTTGTTCTTCGGCTAGTGGCGGATTGCCGCCTAAAATAATATCAACGCCGCGCCCGGCCATGTTAGTCGCCAAGGTAATTGCTCCCGGCCGGCCGGCCTGAGCAATAATTTCCGCCTCTTTCTGATGGTTCTTAGCATTTAACATTTGCGGCCTAAGACCCTCGCGTTCCATGAGTTCAGCCAGTACTTCATTTTTTTCAATAGAAATAGTACCAACTAAGACCGGTTGACCCTTCTGGCTCCGTTCTTTAATATCGCGAATAACCGCCTGGAATTTATCCATTTCGGTCCGATAAATTAAATCATTCTGATCCTGGCGGATATTAGGCTTATTAGTCGGGATAACAATTGTGTCCAGATTATAAATCTTATGGAATTCTTCCGCTTCAGTCGCCGCTGTACCAGTCATACCGGATAATTTTTTGTACAGTCGGAAAAGATTCTGGAAAGTAATGGTCGCCATAGTACGAGACTCCTTCTGGACCTTCACGCCTTCTTTAGCTTCAATCGCCTGATGCAAGCCTTCACTATAACGACGGCCAGGCATTAAACGCCCCGTAAATTCGTCAACAATAATTATTTCGCCATCCTTAACCACATAATCTTTGTCACGCTTAAATAAAACACGCGCCTTAAGGGCCTGTTCCAAATGGTGGACTTCCTTTATCCCGCCTTCTACATAAATATTTCCTAAACCTAAGATTTTTTCCACTTTACTAATTCCCCCTTCGGTTAAAGTCGCGGCCCGCATCTTTTCGTCAACGTTATAGTCGTCGTTTTCAGTCAGTCCCGAAACAATTTGCGAAAATCTAAAATATTTATCAGTTGATTCTTCAGCTGAAGCGCTAATAATAAGCGGCGTTCTCGCTTCGTCAATTAAAATGGAGTCAATTTCGTCAACAATGGCGTAGTTAAGCGGACGCTGGACAGCCTGATCCAGAGAAAAAACCATATTATCGCGCAAGTAATCAAAGCCGAACTCATTATTGGTTCCGTAAGTAATATCGCAATCATAAGCCTCGCGGCGCGGAATACGACGGAAATGCTGCAAGCGTTCATCATACTGGCTATCATCTATATAATCAGGATCATAAGTATAGGCGCTTTCATGGACAATAACACCAGTGGTCAAACCTAGGGCATGATAAACTGGCGCCATCCAACCGGCCCCTAAACGAGATAAATAGTCATTAACCGTAATCAAATGGACGCCTTGACCGGATAAGGCATTAAGATACAAAGGCAGGGTTGCTACTAAAGTCTTACCCTCACCCGTTTTCATTTCCGCAATTTGGCCGCGATGTAAAACCATGCCGCCGATAAGCTGGACATCAAAATGACGCTGGCCGAGAATACGACGGGCCGCTTCCCGCATAACGGCATAGGCTTCGGGAAGTAAATCATCTAAAGTTTCTCCTTTAGCCAGGCGATCTTTAAAAAAAGCTGTTTTAGCCTTTAATTCTGTCTCTGATAATTTTTGTAATTCCGGTTCTAAACTAGCAATCTTAGCAATAGTTGGCTGCATTGCTTTAATTATTTTTTCATTAGCGTCTCCGAATAAATTAAAGATATTCATATTAATATTATCTATAAAGGCCCAGGGGCTTATGTATGTAGTATTTTAGCTAATTTTATATAAAAACAAATAAACTAAAATCGCTTTCAGTCTTTACTTTAGTATAATACGTATTCTTGATTAAATAAATATTGACTTAAATAATAAAAAATGGCTTTAAAAAATAAAAACCCCTTAGAATCTTATTATTGTCACTGATGTGATTATAATAAGATCTAGGGGGCAAAGCTTAATTAAGCGGCCAGACGACGAAACAGCTGACTCTTAACATTGTGGACGGTCATACCATCCACTTCGTTGGCGACTACTATCCAGCCCGCATACCAGCGG
Source organism: uncultured Gammaproteobacteria bacterium (assembly GCA_964470695.1). GTDB lineage: Bacteria > Patescibacteriota > Patescibacteriia > Patescibacteriales > UBA12465 > UBA12465. The sequence continues at coordinate 294,460 of CAYYDR010000002.1, read as the reverse complement.
ACGCGAATAGCTCTTTTTAAACCCTCTTTATCAAGGGCATAAAAAATATTAGTCTGACCATTAACAGCGAGGCAACCGGCTTGGCCTCTACCTTGTTGTTCTAACAAACGATAAATATGACCGACGGTAACGGTAATATTTCCTTTAGCCAAATCTAAAATCTTTCTGTCATCAAATTTAGATAAGAATAAAAGATACTCAACCGTAATTTCACTAGTGGGCAGCTCAATGCTCTTTAAAAACCATTTCTCAAAATTTTGGCCTATCGTATGGATAGACACTTGCGCCTCACCAGTCCTGTCAACCACAAATTTATCCTGGACAATAAATCTTTCCTCTGACCCAGGAATAATAATTCGGCCGATTGGCTCTAAAATATCCGACTCTTTTACCATGATTCCCTCATTTTATGAAAGTTCTTCCGTGATTTTAACGGATGCCTAAATACTATATAATCTGCTAAATCGCTTGTCAATAAAAAATCCGGCGAGGCGCCGGATTTTTATTATTTTCCTCTTTTCTTGTCAATTATTTTCTCCTTATATTTCTTAATGATGAGCTCTAAATGATCCTTAACTTTATCAATCGCCTTATACAAATCTTTTTCCGTCTTTTCTACCCGCAACATCTGGCGCGGCACCTGCAAATTTACTTCCGCTCTGAATATTTCCCCCTTATGCTGGCCGCCGACTGCCTTTTCAACTTGCACATCGCAATTAGTCGCTTTAATATCGCCCAAATATTTTTCAACGGTCGCCATCTTAGTTTCAATATACTGCTTAATAGCCGCGGTCATTTCTAACTTAGTGGATTTAATGTTAAGTCGCATAATATTTTGTTAAAAAAATTTAATAATATCTTTATAGGTTATAAACACAACCAAAACAATTAATAGCAAAAAACCGATATTATGGATAAGGCCCTCAACTTCTTTACGAACCGGCCTGCCCTTAACTTTTTCAATAATAAGGAATAAAATTCGGCCGCCATCAAGCGCTGGAAATGGTAAAATATTTAAAACCGCTAAATTAAGTGATAGAAGTGCGGTAAATTGCAGGAGATGAGTAAAACCTAGACGCGCTGCCTGGCCGGTAATATTAGCAATCCCAACCGGACCGGCAAACTGTCCGCTAACATCGTTCCCTCTAAAGACAGAGACAAATAAATCATAGAAGGCTCTAAAAATCTCTTTCAATATCCAACCGGTGGTTTTTGCTCCTTCCCAGGCGGCTATATGAACAGGATAACTAACTAAACCGGAAGAGGCTATTACTACGCCGATAGTGGCTCGTCCGCCGTCTTTAGAGACGGGCGCCACTTTAACACTTTGCTCCCCGCCGGCGCGCTTAAATATAACCTCTATTTCTCTGCCCGCTCCAGCCGCTACCGCATCCTGCAAAGATTTTTCTGTCCCGACCGCCGTACTATCAATACGCAAAATAGCATCCCCTTCTTTAAAGCCAGCCTTCTCGGCGGCGGAACCAGGCATAACCTGCATGATTGTCACTGCTTGCCCGCTAACACGCGCTTGGGGACCGACATCGCTAGTTGATTGAGGCATGCCAAAAATATAGCCGACTGACAGTAGAAACCAGGCTAAAACTATATTCATGATTACTCCGGCCGCTAAAATAATAACGCGGCGCCAAATCGCTTGAGCCGCAAAACTATCCTTCTCATCAATTCCGTCGCCATTCTCCCCTTTAATCTTTACGAAGCCGCCAATGGGCAGCCAATTTAAAGAATAAATCGTCGCCTGGTGCGCTGGGCGGAGAGATTCATTAGGATCATTTTCCAAACTCTCAATACTAGTATTACCCAAGACTTGGCGCCAGCGCCCCGACCGACTCTTAAACCAGCCAATAGCCCGAGGCGGGAAGCCGAAGCCAAATTCTTCCGCCTTAACACCGAAACGGCGGGCGGTATAAAAATGTCCAAACTCATGGACAAAGACCAAAACCGACAAAACAAGCACAAAAATTATTATGGTTAACAACATATACTGATAACAATTTTAAACTAACATTATTAAATCAAGCCAGAATAAACTAGACTGGAAAATCTAAATTTCCATTATATCCTTCTCTTTTCTGTCCCGGGCATCTTTTAATTCATCGTTCTTTTTAGCGGAAAATTCATCCAGTTCCTTAATAAAACGAAATTTATCATCCTCGCTTATTTCTTTATCGGCAAAAGCCTTTTCTACGGCATTTTTAACATTATCCCGAGCCCCTCGCAAAATAATACGCGTCTTCTCCATTTTTTCATTTAACTTCTTAGCTAAATCCTTGCGATTTTCCTCGGTTAAAGGCGGCACAGTCAAGCGGATTTTATCCCCTTCATTAACTACGCCTAAGCCTAAATCCGCCTCTACAATCGCTTTTTCAATACTCTTAATAACTCCTTTATCCCAAGGAGCAATCAAAATGCAGCGAGAATCAGCCACCGCAATATTGCCGACGGCATTAAGAGGATTCATGACGCCGTAAGCTTCAACCTGCACCGCGTCTAAGACGGCTGGATTGGCGCGACCCGTTCTAAGCGCGCTGATTTCTTTTCTAAAGAAATCTAAGGCATTTATAAAATCTTTCTGTTTGGCTTCTAAATATTGATTCATATTTTTAGGTCTATTTTATTTAAGTTAATTTTAATCATTACTTATTCTTTAACTGGACTGTTCCTAGATAAATATTATTAGGCTCTTTAAAGTCTATTAGCAGAGAGCGGCCGGCGCGCTTAGTCGGCAAATTTTTAGTGCTCCAAGTAGCGCCGCCATCGTTAGACCTAAACAGCGAAGTATTAGTAACATAATAAATATCCTTAGAATCTTTAGGATTCACAGCAATAGCGTTAATAATCGCCTCTTTATCCGGCTGAATCAGTTTTATATTCTCCCAGGTAATCCCGTTATCAGGGGAGCGTAAAATAAGTTTTTCCGTGGCTAAGAAAATAGTGCCATCAGATTGGCCGAGGATGACATCCTTGAAACTAGAGCCAAGATTATAATCTTTCAAAACATCATTCAAATCCGTCCAATTTTCAATCTGGAAATTACGATCTAAATCAGCTGTATTAGCAGCGTCTGTATTAGAATTAGACGAGAAACTAAAAATCTTATTCTTAACAGTCGCTACAAATAATAAACGGCTATCAAGAGGAGAAATAATTAAACGAGCCACCCCATCATCCATACGCTGGATAGTCCGCCAAGCGCTGCCGGCGTCAATACTCTTAATAATTTCACCGCGTGAGGTACCGATATAAACATTGAGCGGGTTATAATGATCAACAACAATAGTCGTAACCGACACGCCAGGATTATTATCAAAATAAATCTGCGCCCAATTACGCCCGCAATCAGCGGAACGATAAACGCGATTAGCTAAGGCCGCATAAAGAGTACATTTATTTTTAGGATCAACTTTAACATCATTAACAGTCGTAGTCGGTAAGCTATCAACGTGATTCCAGCCATTAGTAATATTGTAAGTATAGTATAAGCCGCGGTCAAAACTGGCCAGATAAACCGCCAAGCTGTCCTGCGGATCCATAGACATTACATTAACATTTAAATCGGAAATGTTCTGCAGCCGGCCGCCTACAGTCGGCACGCTGACCATGGGCCGCCAAGTTTTTCCGCTGTCGGTTGATAGAAAGACGCTGCTATCAACTCCGGCATTGCCAGTAGACGAAGTGGTAGAAATAGAGCATCCCGAGGCTAGTAAAATTAAAGCCAGGGAAACTGCCACTAGACTGATTTTTTTGTGTAGCATATATTATTTAACTTAATAATTAATCACGACTTGCTCTAGAATCAGGCGCGGGTTAACATTGGCTGTTAAATATTCTTTGGCTTGAGCAATAAGTTTTAACTGTCTGAGAATAACTGGAGCGCTATCCTCACCCTTTGGTTCGTCCAAAATAGCTAAAGTTTTTTCTAAGGAAGATAGAAGCGCGGAATTCTGTAAACGTTCCGGCTGGCCGAGATGCAGGAGTAAGAGGTCTCGGGCCAATCCTTCAGCCATGAATAATAAATTGGCAGCTGCCTCAACCGCCTGTTTACTCCAGGTCTTATCAGAAAATAATTCATCCAAAACTTTCAGGCGAGAGTTATGATCTAAGCCAATGATAGACAGCCATTTCTCCGCTCTATCTAAATAATCCCTATACTCTTCCGGATTCTCCAGCATTTTTAAGGCTAGTAGGGGGCGCCCCAGAGCTAAATTAGCTAAATCCTTAGCCAAGGAACGATTAGCGCCGTAATTATCTATCAGATAATCATAAATTACTGCAGCGGGCACGGGATAAAAATAAACTAACTGGGCGCGCGATAAAATCGTGGCCGGCAGACGGCTCTCATCAGAAACTAAGAGAATAATCACTACTTTTTCTTTAGGTTCTTCTAAGGTCTTTAAAAGGGCACTTTTTGCCTCTTCGGTTAATAATTCCGCCTCCTTAATTATTCCAATCTTATAGGAATTTAGAAAAGAACTCAAATTAAGAGTTTTAATAAATTCCCGAGTTAGCTCAATAGAAATACTTTTCTTGCCAGCTTCTGGCTCTAAAATATGCAAATCACTATTAAAGCCTTCGGGTTGACCCTGTAAATTACGAGCGAAAGCTAGGGCCACGGTTGATTTGCCAAGATCATCAAGCCCGACAAAAATATAAGCTTGAGCGACCTGGCCGCTAGAATAAGCTTTTTCTAAAAATTCAGTTACTTTATCATTGCCAATGCCTGGCCATGACCAACCCGCCTGAGACATATAAGATTAATTATTTGCCAGTGCTTATTTTATTCAAATTAGTGTTACTAATACCTAGGCCCAAATTACGGATTAAATCAAAGGCATCATCGGGGCGGCCGAGATAATTAAGTTTGAGAGTAACTGGGTCAAAATAATAAGCGCGGCCGCTATCTTCGGTCTTAATTAAAATTTTTCCGGCTAACTGGCGCCAGGCGCTAGGATTTTTAGCTAGGGCGGCAAAATTATCATTGGAGATGCCTAAGCCGAAGCGACGCATTAAATCAAAGGCGTCGGCTGGGCGGCCCAAATAATATTTTTTGCTATCGCTAGGATTTACATACCAAGCTTTACCCTTATCTTCTACCTGGATAAGGATGCGGCCCTTAAGGCTAGGCGTTTTAACGGACGAGGAGGCATTAGAACTGCTATTAGAATTACCGCTAGTAGAAGCCGTCCCCGCAGTTCCTGAAACACCGCTGGCTGAGGCGCCGCTGACCTTAAAAGATTGGCCGTCTTTAATAGCAGTTTTACTGCTCATGATAATACTGACATTCTGAAAAGAACCATTAACAGCCGTAAAAGAGGTCCCGTATTCTCTATTGCCCTTGCCAACATAAATAGCCAAATAAGACCCAGCCGCTAGAGATTTCATGGCCGTCTTACCGCTTCCTAATTTTACAGAACCAACGGTCTTATCACGAAAATAACCCTGAGAATTATTGCCAGTTAAGGAATATAATTTTATTTCCGGCTCATTCGGCACTCCCTCGCCCAAATTATCTGACAAGCTAAAATTAGTTAGGTTAAGAGTTAATTTCTGAGCTACGCCGCTAGCTTTAGTAGATATATTCCAGAATAAATTCTCCTGTGAAAAATCATCATTCACGCCGATGACATAAGTTCCGGCCGGATATTCAAAGCTAAACCGACCGTTATCATCAGTTTTGGTTTTAGCTAGCACCGAGCCAAGATGGCGCCCAAAACTATCAGTCGTGAAGGAATATAATTTAATATCTTTATTGGCTTGGGCTCGCCCTCGGCCGTCAACTAATAAGCCGCTAAGGCCGCTAAGGCCGGCTTGAAAGACATAGTCTTTCTCAGAACTGATATTAATATTGAAAAAATTAACTGTATTACCGCTCGCGTCTTTAGCACTAACCACATAAGAACCAGATTGCCCGCCGCGATAAGGATTATAAGGCGAGACATAAATTACGGCTTGGCCACCTGAATCCGTCTTAAGATTAGAAACTAAACCATTATCAGCAATAACCGGATTCTTATCAGCGTCATACTGCTGAGCAGAAACGGAAAAAGAGAAATTACGCTTTAAATTTCCCTGGCCATCACGCAAAACAATTTTTAAGGCTGGTAAATTTTTATTGATATTGCGATCAAACCCGCAGCTAAATTTAATTGAGTCAAAAAACCAATAATCACCGAGGTCGGCGCGCTTATCCCAGATCTTTAGGGCGTAGATTTTCTCGGGATCTGGCTTTAAAGTCAAAGTGGCTCGGCCGCTATTATCAAGAGTTCCGCCCGCGAATTTTGGTCCGGCTGAAGGTAAACCGTTAGCATCGGGTTTCTGCTCATAAATCTCAAATTTCAAACCCGGGATTAGCTCTCCCGATATATTACGGACTACTAAATTTATTTTAGAAGTCTTTTGGCAAGTATTATTGCCCGCAAAAGAAGCATCTAATTTTAAATTAAGATCATTAAGCTGGCCATTAGAGACATTGATATAAGGAAAATACTGATAATTGCCGTCTGTTCCCTTCACCCCTAAAATATAGGCGCCGCTAGGCAAGCGCATGAAGCCATAGCCCTTATCATCAATGGTAATTTCTCCCACCTTAGACCCTTTCTGATAACTATTATCAGCGCTGGTCTCCTGTTTATAAATTTCTACCCGAGACCCAACCATTAATTTATCGGCATTATCTCTTAACTTTACCCTTAAAGCGCTAACACTATAGTTGACATTTGTTAACTGGCCATCAACGGCCTGTAAATTATAGTAATAAGTTTTAGCGCCGCTGCTATTTACTTCTAAAACATAATAATCCGGACGCAAGCCGTCTAAAGAACGAACGCTGCCCTGGGGCAAGTAAACCTTAACTCGCCCAGTAGAGCCGGAATTAAGGCTAGCCAAAAGTTCATCTTTAGCATTAAGATAAGTGCCATTTTCATCCCGAGCCTGGGAGTAGACACTAAAACCGGTATTAGTTAAAATACTGCCGTCGTAGTCGCGTAAGGTAAAGGAGAAACCGCTCAAGGTTCGTTCCGCCGAGACCGTCTGGCCGCAACTAAAATTAAAATTATAAAACCAGAAACTAGCGTTATCTCTACTAATCGTCTGGACGCGGATAGCATAAGATCCGGTCGCCGTGTCAGACACGCGCCATTTAATAGTGGCCCGACCTAAAGTAGCGTCGGTATTAGCACCGGCCACGCGAGTAGACGGCTTAAGATCACCATTAGCATCTAAATCCTGCTGGTAGACATCAATCCTGGCGTTAGCGATGTATGACCCGCCTGGTTCGCGCGCCACAAAAGAAAGGATTGTATCATCTTCGCAGCTTGAGGCTTGAGTTAAAAATGGCCAAGTTAAAAATAAAGCGGCCAGCAGAAAAAAACGGACATTAATTTTAGACATTTTATTTAATATTAGCATAATAAATATCTCGGTTCCCATTCCTAGAAATCGAGACTATTATTTAAACAAATAACTGATTTTATTATAGCATATTACTATAAAAAATAAATCGTTTTTTAAATTGATTTTTAGCCAATAAATTGATATATTAAACCCATGCTAACTAAGCTAAAAAAACTTATCTTGCTGGCCGGTGATTTAGCCTGTCTCCATCTGGCTTTATTTTTAACTATTGCCTCCCGCTACCCCAAAAATACTTGGCCAGATAACTGGGCTAGCCATTGGCCCAATTTTTTAATAATCTTTTTAATTTGGATAATTGTTTTTTATACTAACAGTCTCTATAAGCTTAATCTCAAGCCATTTAGCCGGCGCTTCTTTAGCCCGGCTTTTAATTCAGCCTTAGTTAGCAGTGCCCTGTCCGTCCTTTACTTTTACCTTAACCCTCAAACTAGCATTACCCCTAAAACGAACCTGCTAATTTTTATAGTTTTGTTTTTCTGCCTGTTTCTAATTTGGCGCCAGCTCAGCCGCCTCTTAACTGGAGCGACTTTCTTTAAAAACCGCCTAATTATTATCGGCCATAACGCCAAAACAGATAAACTGCTCAAGCAATTAGAAAAACAATCTGGCTCGGGCTATGAGGCAACTTTAATTATTAGTAGTTTAGACCAAATCCACGAGTTAGACGTCCAGGTTAGAGAGAAAAACATCCAGGCGATTGTTATTTGTGATGATTTTGACAGCAGTCCCGAGTTAAGCGCCGCCCTTTTAAGCTGTCTACCGCAAAAAATAAATTTTTTCTCTTACCCGGATTTTTTTGAGATGCTCTGCGACCAAGTACCAGTAGAAGCCATCAGCCCCGCTTGGTTTTTAGATAACTTGCGCGAAGGGCAGAAAAAATATTTTGACATTAATAAACAAATCATTGACTATATTTTATCTTTAATTATTTTAATTATTTCCCTGCCTATTTGGCCTCTTATCAGCCTTGGCATTAAAATAACCAGCTCTGGACCAATTTTTTTCCGCCAACAGCGCCTCGGCAAAAATGAAAAGCCATTTACTATCATTAAATTCCGCACTATGCGTCCGGCTAGCGCCGCCCCGGTAACGACCGATTCAATAAGTATTAGCGACAACGAGCGTATTACTAGCTTCGGCTCTTTTTTGCGCAGCACGCGTTTAGACGAAATTCCGCAAGTTCTTAATATTCTCAAAGGCGAAATGAGCCTGATCGGCCCGCGGCCAGAAAGACCAGAAATCATCGGCGAGCTAGAAAAACAAATTCCCTTTTATAAAACCCGGCTTTTAATTAAACCAGGACTAACCGGCTGGGATCAAATCTCCGGTGACTATCATTCCCACTCCGCTACTGATAGCCTGGACAAGTTGCAATACGATTTATTTTATTTAAAAAACCGCTCCTTCTATTTAGACATTTCTATCGCTCTTAAGACTATCGCTACAATGATGTCCAGAGCCGGACGCTAAAACTATGAATTTAAAAAATAAAAGAATACTAGTGACGGGCGGCGCTGGCTTTATCGGCTCGCATTTGGTAGACGCTTTGATAAATGAGGGAGCTCTTGTCTCCGTAATTGATAATCTCAGTACCGGCCGGCAAGCAAACCTTAATCCAGCCGCTAAATTTTATCTATTAGATATTAATAGTCCGGAAATAAAAAAGGTCTTTGAAACAGAAAGGCCGGAAATTATCTATTCTCTAGCTTTTAACACCATTGTGCCTAAAGCCGTCGCCGACCCGATGTTTGATATTCAAAGTCTTAACGGCAATCTTAATATCATGGTCTGGGCCAAGGAATATAAGGTAGAAAAAATAATTTTAGCTTCCTCGGGTTTTGTTTATGGTAATACTAGTGTCTTACCGACGCCGGAGACCGAGCCAATTATCCCTGACAACCCCTATATCATCACTAAGTCATCCAGCGAAAATTATCTGCAATTTTTTTATAAGGCCTATGGTCAAAATTTTATCGTGTTGCGCTACGCGACTGTCTACGGACCGCGCCAAGTAGGCGGGGCCATGGCCGACTACATCCGCTCTATAGCCAGCGACCAATCGGCCGATATCTATGGTAATGGTGAAAAAACTCGCGACTATGTCTATGTTGATGATATTACAAAAGCTAATCTCCAAGCTCTAGATTTCACAGCCAATAAAAATATACTGCCGATTTTCAATATTGGCACCGGCCGAGAGGTCAGCTTAAATTATCTCTACGCAACGATTGCCAAACTCCTCCATAAAAATAACCAGCCTAATTACCAGCCCGATCGGCCCGGAGAATTACAGCGCTTTTCTTTGGATAATAAAAAAGCCAAACAATATTTGAATTGGGAACCGAGTATTAGCTTAGAACAAGGCCTGGAAAAAATAATCTCAGCCCGAAACGCCAGCTTATGAAAAAAATATTAAAATCAGCCTACCGCCAAACTTTCAAAAAAATTTTCCCCGACACCGGCGAAATTATTGAATCCCTCCTGCGCGATGAACTAAAAAATTGCCAGTCGGTTTTAGATCTCGGCTGCGGGCCAAGTTCGCCTTTAAAAAATTTAAAAAAGGCGCCGGCCTTGGAACTCTACTCCGTCGGGGTGGATATTTTTGAACCTTATATTTTAAATAATCTAGCCAAAGAAAAAATCCACTCTGAGTATATTAACTCTAATATTTTCGCGATTGACTTCCCGCCTCAATCCTTTGACTGCGCCCTCCTTATTGATGTTATTGAGCATTTTACTAAAAAAGATTTTTTAGATTTTCTGCCTAAACTAGAGAAGATCGCTAAAAAAATTATTATTATTACTCCTAACGGTTTTATTAAACAAGAGACCTACGATAATAATCCCTACCAAATTCATCGCTCCGGCTGGACTAAACAAGACTTAACTGAATTAGGCTTTTCCTGCCGCGGCTTATCCGGGCTAAAATTCTTGCGGGGTCAAGAATGGGAGCCAAAAATAAAACCAGCCTGGCTGGGAGAAATAATTTCCAACTTAACCCAGCCCCTAGTAAGCCGCCGCCCTCATCTCGCTTATCACTTAATCGCCATAAAAAATAATAATCGCCCTCATGACTAAATTAATTTCCATTATCACGCCGGCTTTTAGAAGCGCCTCTACTCTGGAAGAATGCCTGCTCAGCGTTAAGAACCAGGGCGATTTTATTGAACACATCGTCATTGACGGCGGCTCTTCAGACGGCACCATAGAATTATTAAAAAAATATGAAAATAGCTATAACCTAAAATGGCTTTCTGAACCCGATAAAGGGATAACCGACGCCATGAATAAAGGTTTTAACCTAGCTCAGGGAGAAATTGTGGCCTGGCTGGACGCCGATAATTATTATCAGCCGGGAATAATAAGCGAAGTAGCTAATATATTTGTCACCAATAATTCTGATATAGTTTACGGCAACATTAATTTTATTGATAAATACGGCCAAATAAAAAATGTTTACTCTCCGCCGAATAATATTTCTCTAGCCGTCGCTCTCCAAAAAAATTCTGGCGGCATACCAGCTCAGCCGGGTACTTTTTTCAAACGGGACCTTTACCAAAAAGTTAAGGGATTTGATTTGAGCTATAAAGTAGCGGGTGATGTGGAATTTTGGATGAAGGTCTTAAAAACCGAGCCGAAACTTTATTATTATAATAAAATTATCGGCTCTTACCGGCTAGAAGAAAGCGGCGCCTCCCAATCTCTAAAAGGGGTATTTAAGGGGTTAAAAGAAATGCTTAAAATATATAAACAATATAACCAGCCTTTATTAGGACGCTTGCTCCTAATTAAAAAATATTTAGGCGGCTATCTTAAAACTCTAGCGAGAAATTATTATAAAAAATAATTCAATGTTAAAAATCAAAAAAATATTCAGGAAGCTGGGAGCCATTTTAAAATCCAGCCTCATCATAAGCGATATTTTAAAATTCCAAACCGTTAACGACGGCCGCTTCCCGTTGCGACTCCGCCATCTTATGCCGCGCCTAGGCGACAAGACTAGTCAAACTGACTTTGACTTGCATTACATATACCACCCGGCCTGGGCGGCTAGAATTATCGCCGCCAATCAGCCAGCGGAGCACATTGATATCTCCTCCTCGCTGCCTTTTTCAACCATTCTCTCGGCTTTTATAAAAACAAAATTCTACGACTACCGCCCCGCTCATTTAGAGTTATCTAATTTTTCCAGCGAAGCGGCCGATCTGACGGCGCTTCCCTTCGCCGATAATTCCATCCTCTCACTCTCTTGTCTGCACACTGTTGAGCATATCGGCTTAGGGCGCTATGGCGACAAAATTGATTCTCGCGGCGACCTCAAAGCTATTAAAGAATTAACTAGGGTTTTAGCTCCGGGCGGCAGTCTTTTATTTGCCGTTCCAGTCGGCCAGCCGCGCCTGATGTTTAACGCTCATCGTATTTACTCTTATGAACAAATTCTCGCTTATTTTTCTGAACTAGAACTGAAAGAATTCACGCTGATATCAGAAAATAATAAAAAAATGATTACTAACGCTAACCCTGCTCTAGCGGCTCAAGAAAAATATGGCTGCGGCTGTTTCTGGTTTATAAAAAATAAATGATAGTCATAAAATTAATGGGCGGGCTGGGCAATCAAATGTTCCAATACGCTCTCGGTAAAAAATTAGCTAAGCAACACCAGACCAATTTAGGTCTAGAACTTTCTTTTTATAAAAAGGGGGCGAGTCGGCGCGCCTTAAAAAATAGCTGGCTGCTACTCAAGGGCTTATTTACTAAGGACGGCCTCAGAAAAGCCCTGATGGAAATCAAACAAGATAAACGGCAATACGACTTAAAATATTTTTTACTTGATGACAGGGTCAAAAAATTAAATAAAACCAACCTGCCAATAGTAAAAGAAACTAAAGAATTCTGCTTTAATCCCGAGCTCCTAAATAGCGGTGATGATTTAGCTTACGATGGTTATTTTAATACCAGTAAATATTTTGAGGATATCGCCGATTTAATTAGGGCTGATTTTAAATTAAAAGAAATATACCGCTCCACTCTGCCGCCAGAACTGATAGAAAAAATTAAGGCTAGCCAATCCGTGTCCGTCCATATTAGGCGGGGCGATTATGCCCGCCTAGACGCTGTTAAAAAATTTCATGGCCTCTGCGATTTGGATTACTACGAACGAGCCGCTAAATTAATCCAAACCAAGTTAACCAATCCTATTTTTTTCATTTTTTCTGATGACATTAACTGGTGCAAGAATAATCTGCACTTAAAAGCCGAAATGATTTTTATGGCGGAGCGAGAAAACTATCAAGATTTATATTTAATGAGTTTATGCTGGCATAATATTATCGCTAACAGCACCTTCTCCTGGTGGGGAGCCTGGCTTAACGATAATCCGAATAAAATAGTTATCGCCCCAAAACGCTGGCTAGTAAATCCCCAGATAGAAACGACCGATTTATTGCCAGACAACTGGCTAAAAATATGAACGAAACCGCTATTTCTTTAATGATGGTAAATTACAACCGCGCCCCTTACATCGCGGCAGCGATTGATTCGGTTTTGAATCAAACTAACAAAAATTGGGAGTTAATTATTATTGATGACGGCTCAAACGACGGCTCGCAAGAAATAATAAAAAAATATTTAAGCGATGCCCGAATAAAATTAATTATTAATCCCATCCGCCTGGGCATAGTTGGAACCAGAATACAGGCCGTTCAAGCTAGCCGAAATGAAATAATCGGCGTCATTGATAGCGACGATGTTTTAGACATTAAAGCCGTGGCAACCATGATACAGGCCCATTACGCTCACCAATCCGGACTTATTTATTCCCAAATGATGATCTGCGATGAAAAGTTAAAACCAAAAACAATGGCTAATAACCGGAATATTGCCCCAAATTCTAGCAATTTAATTGACAATGTCATCAGCCATTTCTTTACTTTCAAAAAATCCGTCTATTTGCAAACTGCGGGCTATAATCTTTTTTTTAATCGCTGCGCCGAAGATAAAGATCTTTTCTATAAATTAGAAGAAGTGACTGAGCCATTATTTATTAATGAAGTCTTATACTACTACCGCCTCAACCCCTCCTCTGTCTCCAACTACGGAGTCAAAAAAATCTGGGGACGCGTACTATATTTTAGCGCCAAATACCAGGCCTATCGCCGCCGCTTAAAAAATAACTCGCCTAAGCAAGTTAAATTATGGCAGATACTGCCCGGGATTAACAAAATCTGGACTAATAAATATTTACAAAAATGATTTCTGTTATTATTCCCACTTATAACGGAGCCAAACTGCTTCTAAAGTATTCCCTACCTAGCTTACTCCGACAAAACTACCCAGATTGGGAAGCTTTGATTATAGATGATGGCTCAACCGATAACTCGGCCGATTTAATAAATAACTTTATTAAATGCGACCAGCGCTTTAAGTTAATAGAACAAAAGAATAATTTAGGGCTAGCCGCCGCTCTTAACCTAGGAGTTAAAGAGGCGAGCGGTGATTACATCGCTATTTTAGAACATGATGATATTTGGCTAAGCGATAAACTAAGCCGCCAAGTAAAAGTTATGGCCGAAGGGGCTAAAATTTCTTCCTGCCAGGCTATTGTCTATAATCAGACTAAGCAAAGTTTTGATAAAATAAACGGCGGTAATTTTTCTTGCCTCATATTTAACCGCCTAGTTACTCCCTCTATTTTCCCGCTACCTGAAGAAAATAAAAAATATTTAGGCATAGAAGACGGCCTGCTTGCGGCTCGGCTAGCGATTCTTAAGGGCGAGGGGCAAATAAATAACCAGGAATCGCGCCATATCGCGGAAATACTCACTATTATGAATTCAAGCGCGGCCACTTTATCAGGACTAAAAGACAGCCTCATCATGAAAGCCCGTTATAAAAATGCGCTTGATTTATTTTTGGTTGCCCGGGGAAAATATTCCGAGCTTGACGCTTTAATCCTATTCTGGAAAAAACATTATTATTATAATCTCTTACTATCACTCCTGCCCGATTTTATTAAAAAAATAATTTACTCCTTAATAGACAAACTTAAGACAATAAAAAACAGAAGGTCACTATCAACCTTCCGCCAAACCGAAGAATACCAAAAACTTAAAAATTATCGCGCCCTTTTTGACTAGCTAAAAATCCTTTAAACAGACCGAAGCCTTTAGAAAAATTACCGACCAGAAAGGATCGCAGCATCCAGCCTAGGCTAGCCCAATAGAACCAAAGCCATAAAGCCAGCTTTGGTTTTTTATTTAACGTTAAAAATATGGTCCGGCGATTAGCTCCTTCCTTATAGCCCATGAGCAACTGCTCTTCCCGGCCGGAAGCGCTATGATAGTGAGACAATTGGGCGGCTGGCTCAACAATAAAATAATAATCTCGCTGTTTAGCACGCGCGCAAAAATCCACATCTTCTAGGGCAGTACGCCCGCCTGAAAAAACAGAAAACCTAAGCTCTTTGGCTTTCTTTAGCCGGTAAGAGCAAACTCCACCGTGCGCGTAATAACCCAAAGATTGATTTTTAATTTCCTCGTCCCAAACCTGAAAGCCCGCCCCATTAACATCCCAAGCATACTTAGAGCTCAAGCCAAAAAAAGCCTGCCAGTATTTTTCTAGAGCCAGACGGCGGCGGCGGTTCTTAATAATACCGCCCACGCCGACCAATTGAGGATCAGCTTTTTTATCTTCCCAAACTCTCATTATCAGCTCACAAAAATTTGGTTCTAAAACAACATCATCATCTAAAATAAAAAATATTTCTTGGTTAACTAGTTCTAAGGCTTTGTTTTTTGATTCGGCTAGGCCCCTTCTTTCCAAGGCGTGATTTTTTTTATAATAAATTAAGGCCAAATTTTTACTTTTTAGCTTATCCTGCCAAGCATTAATGAAAGCCTCCGACAAATCCGCGTCATCAATAACAATAATTTCCGCCGGCGCTGCCGTCTGCTCATAAATAGAATGTAGACACCTATCTAAATCGGCGGGGCGATTATAAGTGGGAATGACTAGGCTAAACTTCATAAATATCATGATATTTCTTAACCATGCTAACCGCTGTGAACAAGGATCGGCTAATATTGACGACTGGCTCCTGGCCTATCTTGGCTAAAAATTCAGCGGTATTATCAAGGGCAAAACAATTTTCCGCGCCAATCACCTCCTTATTGCCGCCCACATCACTCGCGCAAACCGAAATATCGGCCGCGGAAGCCTCAATTAAAGATATGGACAACCCCTCATAAACAGAGGGCAAAACAAAAAGGTTTAAGCCTTTTAAATAACGACTGGCGTCTTTTATTTCTCCAGGCAAAAAGATGTCATTAATAAAGCCTAGTTTTTTTATTAAACGCCTATATCTTTTACCTTCCGGCCCTTCGCCTAATATTATAAGCTTGGCCTCGGGCCTAACCTTTTTGATTTCCGGCCACATCTTTATCAGCCAGCCATAATTCTTTTGGACAGCTAGCCGGCCGACGGAACCGATAAGAAAACTCTGCCCTAAATCCTGGCCGACTAAACGACTTAATTCTTGCCTGGCTAAGACGGGAGGCAAAAAATAATCAGGCGCTATTTCCAGGCCGTTATAAATAACCGAGCCCTGATCCGTAATTTCTTGCTTAGTCGCCTCTACTAAATTATAGCGGCTAACAAAAACAATCTTATCAGTATAGCGGAAAAAGAAACGAAAATAAGCCCTAAAGGAGGAGCGCAAAAAACGAGGAGCGTCGTACTTCGGGTCTAATACGGAAAGGCCATGTACCGTAAAAACCGTTCTCGGCTGGCGCTTGGCTAAACGGGCCGCTAAAACGCCCGGCAAAGTATTAGTACTATTAAGATGGAGTACGTCAAATTCTTCCTTATCTATCAGCTTAGTCAGTTCTTTAATAAAGCGGAAAACGAAAAAAGGATTATGGCTTCTCTTTAAACTCTTAAGGCGAAAAAAATCAATCTTGGCCTTAATTAACTCTTCAGATAAAAATCCGCCCTCGCCAGCGGCCACCGCCACCTGGAGACCGCTTTTAGCTAATCCGCGCGCCAAATTCAGGACAAAGGCCTGCGCCCCGCCTATTTCCGCCTTAGTTATAACCAAAAGAATCTTCATACTCTAATTACGAGAAGACTTATGAATAAATAAAATAGCTACTGGAGCGACAAAATAGGCGACTAGAGTGGATAAAGCCGCGCCGGTTAAACCAAACTTAGGAATAAAAATTAAATTAAGAACTACATTAACAACCATGGCGGCAAAGTTAATCATGAAAATAGTCTTAGTCCTATTTTCGGTCATTAGCTGCTGTACTACGGCCGCTCCTAAAAATAAACCTGGGCTGGACCAAATATAAATCTGTAAAACCGGCACAGCACTTAAATATTCTGCCCCAAAAATAATGGCAATAAGCGGCTTAGCTAATATGACTACTGGGATGGCCACGGCCAAACCTAGGCTGCCTAATAATATATAAAAATTTTTTAGGCGGCGATAATATAAGTCTAAGCTGATTTTTCTGGCGTTGACTATAGCCGGAAAAAGAGAACCGCAGATTATCCCCGGCAAAAAATAAAATACCTCTGTTACCTTAACGCCCGCCGCGTAAATTCCCACGGCTGTTTCGCCCATCATTTTTCCTACCATTACCTGGTCTATACGCAGATAAACAAAAGCGGCCGCAGAAGACAGCATCAGGGGCCAAGCTCCCTGCCGTATTTCCTTAGCTAATTTATTATCAAAGCGCCAAGCACGGTGAGTCCGTCCGCTCGCCTGATAAGCAAAAAGCAGTGCAAGACCCTGGACAATAACATCTACAACGTAAATCAAAATCAGCCAGACTAAATTCAAACCAAAAACAATTAAAATAATCTTGAAGAAAGCGGAAATGATGGCGGCGGCTAATTGAGCTTTAACGCTAAAATGAGCCTCCACCCGCGCTTGGAAAAATATAGAGACGACATTGACCGACTGAAAAATAAAACTGCTCGCGTACAAAAAAATTAAACCACGAATAAAGGGGTCGGTTTTAATTAAGAAAGTCGCTAAACTAGCAGTTACAAAGGCTAACAATCCGCCGATTAACTTTAAGCGGAAACTCGTCCCTAGCAAGGTGTCACGCGATTCAGGATGACTCACTAACTCGCGACTTAATATCCCATCAACACCTAAGTAGGCGATAAAACTAAATAGGCCGACAAAAGCAACCACATAACTAGCAATGCCATATTGCTCTGGGCCGAGATAACGGGCCAGCCAAACGCCAATGAAAAAAGAGATTAGTAGAGAAAAAATCTGGCCGAAGAATAACCAGCTGGTATTTTTGGAGTAGCGCCGAAAACCGGCGTGATCAAAAATCCAGCGCCACCGTTCGGGAGCCAGTTTTTGTATTTTAGAAAAAAGCCAATTAAACATAATAATATTATAACATTTTATCCTAAAAAACACAGACAACTCGCCCCCAGACGGCCAATCTGCTATAATCATTGGTATGGATTATATATTTAACTTTCTCTTCGCCATCTTAAGCAAATTCGGCTGGCTAGGCAACTGGCTCTTTTTATTTATCGCTGTTATTGAATGTTTCCCCTTCATTGGCGGCTTTTTCCCGGGCGGCACCCTCATTTACATCGGAGGGCTTTTAGCCGCTCAGGGCTATTTTTCCATCGTTGATATTATTATTTTCGCAGCGATAGGCGCGATTATTGGCGATTATTTAAGCTATCTATTAGGACGGCGCGGCGCTCCCTGGCTAGAAGACAAGAAAATTATAAAACCCGAACTAATGGCTAGCAGCCGAGCCTTCTTTGTTAAATACGGAAATAAAAGCGTGCTCTGGGGCCGCTTTATCGGGCCCATGCGCGCTATCGTTCCTTTCGTAGCGGGAGCTTCTAAAATGAGACAGCGGTCTTTTCTGCTCTGGAATGTTATTGGCGCCATTATCTGGGCCACGGTTGACGCCCTACTCGGTTATTTTTCCGGTAACATCATTGCGATTATCATTAAGCGCTGGTCGCATCGTGTTGGCTGGGTTTTATTTATACTAGCGGTAATCGCCCTGGTTTACTGGTTTATAAAGCATAAGAGGGGCCATAAACTACATCAAGACTTAAAGGCGCAAAGCCTTAAAATTAATCAGAAAGTGCTGGCCAGTCCTCGCCTCCAGAGTTTTCAGGCCCATCATCCAGTGGCGGCTGAACTAGCTCATACCAAAACTAGCCAGGAAAGACTGGGCTGGATATTCCTAGGGACAGCCCTCCTTATCAGTCTTTACCTTTTAACAGTTATCATTGACTTATTTTAGGTAAAAAGTTCCTTATCAAAAGGCCTTTTTTCATACAAAAAACCGCTTAAGAGCGGTTTTTATAATTATAATAATTATTAACTATTATTTACGACTAGCCTTCCGATCGCGCCAAGCCTTATAAATATGAGAGAAACTGGGCGAAATGGATATTATTATTATCAAAGCAATAATCGGCAAAAGATAGCGGTCAACTCCGGGAATTAAATTACCTAAGAAATAACCGGACAAAGGCAGGCCTATGCCCCAAATAGCGCCGCCGATTAAGTTATAGGTCAAAAACTTACGATAAGACATTGTGCCGACCCCGGCTAAAATCGGTACGAAAGTCCGGACGACCGGAACAAAGCGCGCTAAAATAATAGTCTTAGAGCCATGCTTTTTAAAAAATTCTTCAGCCTTATGGACATTATCTTTTTTAAAAAATAAAGAATCATCTTTGGTAAAAATTTTTGGGCCGACCTTCTCGCCAAACCAATAACCGGTGCTATCACCGAGCACCGCGCCTAAAAAAGTAAGGACTATTAATAAATATATATCTAAAAAACCGCGGGAAGCTAAAAAGCCAGCGGTAAATAACAAGCTATCTCCGGGCAAGAAAAAACCGACCAAAAGGCCGGATTCAGCATATATAACACCGAAGACACCAATATAACCGATAGCCTGAATAAAAGAAACTAAATCAAACATAATCTAAAAATTAAAGACCATTTTAAGCGTCAAATTTATTATGAAAATCCTTCTCATCGCCATAACGGGCATACTCCTTTACGACCTGATCCTGATGAGTCTGAAAACCAGGCTTCTGGGCATGCATAATGCCACACCAATATTTTTCTGTCCGACCAGCCACTTCTTTCCAATAAAGAAGAACGCCGTTAACATAACCGCAGTACATACAATTAATCTTTTCTAAACCATTCAAATACTGGAGTTTAGCGCGATCGCGAATCTGAATATAAGCTGAACGCTTAACCATTTCCAAGCCATAAATCGGGAAACAAATTTGCTGGTAAACTTCAACGCAGAGATCTAAAAGCAAAACCGGGAATATTGGCATCCAAATAAACAAAAAGGATAAGGCATGCCCCCAAAAACGCTTAGTACTGAGTTTTCTGTAATCCATAATTTTTTTATATTGGCTTATTCTGACAAAACCTTAGCATAAAGCCAAAAATCACGCCAGACTCCCTGTCTATCTTTCTCCATCTTCCTGAGTTTCCCTTCCTTCCGGTAATTATTCTTAATCGCCACTTTTTCGCTCGCCCTATTTTCCGGGCGCATTAATATTTCTAAGCGGTGCAGCTTTAATTTCTGAGTAGCCTCCTTCTCAATTAATTTTACCGCCCGACTAGCCAGTCCTTTACCCCAATATGGTTCGGCAATAAAGTAGCCGATCTCAGCAATATGGGGTCGGAAACGGTTAATTTTAAGGCCGATGCCGCCGATTAATTTATCGCCATATAAAATAGCGTAATTCCATTCCTGATTCAATTTTCTTTTCTGGGGCAAGCCGCGCAGCCATTTTTCTTCCGCTTTTACTGTCTTAGCCGGAAGATGCAAATACCGAAAATTAGGATTAGTTATTATTTCTATAAAAGGCTTAGCATCGGAAAGGACTGGATAACGAATAGATAATTTAGCCATATAATAATTAAAGCAGTTTTTTCTTGACGCGTTCTTTATCGGCCGCAATTAACTTGCTAGTCTGGCTCTTAATTTCCGTATCTTCCCGAACACTTTTAAGATAGGCGGCCCGAGGAAAATGGCGCTTATTGATGCGAGGCGTAAAATCTATACTCTTTCCTTCTCTAACTGAGACATAACCGACAAAACCAATAATCAAAGCGATGACGAGTATTTCCATAGTTATATGCTATACTATAAAAACTAACAAAATCTAATAATTAAAATATGCCTAAATTAAACAACTCTCTATATCGCGCCTGGATATTCTTGGTCGGAATAATCGCGACTATCTCCTACCGGCTAGTGATAGTTCTAAGCCACTATAGTTCTTTCTGGCTAGAGGTATCCTGGTATATCGGGACCATCGGTTTTATCTGGTATTTCGGCCATCGCTGGCACGTGGAAAATAAGCGCGACCGGCTCATTGAAGAACTAGACTTAATTTCTAAAATAGAATCAAGAAAACCACTTAACCAAAAAGATGAACAGGCTCTTGTCTATATACTTAAGGGTCTAAGCACTAGCCTAGCTAAATGGAATTATATTGCTATTTTCCTCTTTTCATTTTTAGCTATCGCCTACGCCATTTTTAGAGATTTATTAAATCTCCTAGCAAAATAACTATTTAATCAGACTATTTAAGCTGGCCGGAATATTTATTTTATAGTCAGCCGGGGTATCGGGCAGTTTGGGCATTAAATTATTGTTATCCTGGCCGGTCAAAGCTTCCCACTTATCCTCAAACTGAACACTGATATCCGTCAAAGCGTCAATCGCACTAATAACCGCGTCATGATCAACAGTTTTTGCCGCTACCAAAGTTTTAATCTCATTCAATTTAGTATTAGCGCTAGCAACTAAGGCCTTCAGCTCAGTCGTATTAATTTTTTTATTACGAGCTAAGGTCTTTACCCGGTTATCCAAGGCTTTAACAAACTTAGGCAATTCGGTTTTAACAGCCTTTTTCAAATCTAGAGTTGAATTAATCTCTCTGACATTATTTTCATAAATGTCTCTAAACTTATCAAAGTAATCGCCGATATTATCAAAGACCGTATCAGGATCAGTTTTAACCTGAGTCTTTAACGTTTCCAGGGCTGCTTTCTGCTCAGCAATAGCCTTATCTAATTCAGTAAAGCTTTCGGCTAGTTCTTCCGTTAAATCTTTTTTAGCGGCCTTAGCTTTCAAGGTGGTTGATTCTTTAGTTAATTTAGCTATTAAATTACCCGCCTGTTTTTCCACGGACGGCCATTTGGAGGCCTTGGACATAATCTGCAGCTGTTCTTGAGCACTATCAATTAAGTCAGAAAACTCTTCAAATAAAGGCTGTAACTGCTCAATAGTGGTAGATGATTTTAATTTAGCTAAGAAAGCATCAAGCTTATCTAGCTCAATTTTCATGTCCGGAGTAGTGGGGGCGCCTTTCTTATTTAATTTTTCCACTTGAGTTTTAATAATCTTAACCGCTCTTTCAAATTGGTTAATATTTTTACTCATTTTTTCAAAAGCTTTTTTCTCAGCCTCTCTTTGTTTTTCTTCACCTTTTTTCTGCATTTCTTCACCTTTCTTTTCCGCTTCCCGCTGCATCTCTTCGCCCTTCTTCTGCATTTCCTCAAATTTAGCGCTCTGCTCCGCACTTGGGCCCATATTAGTCGGGACGCCAGCCGGCATACCACCCGGGATGCCGCCAGGGATGTTGTTCATAATCTGAGATAAATCAGGCATGCCTGCCGGAAGGCCAGCCGGAGGACCGTAAGGCTCGGCTTGAGCCGCATGGACTAAAGCTAGGCCTAAAATAATTACTAAGACTGAATAATTAAATAATTTTTTAGACATAAATTTAAAATTAATTTTATTTTAAATTAATATTAATAAGAGATTAATAATGCCTATATAATAACATATTATGGCTAAATTGTCACAGCCGCCAGCCGACTAATAATGAGCTATAAATTTTCTAGTTCCTCTTTAATTAAAGGCACTATTTGCTTGCGCATAATTAGCTGGTCTTTTATTGCTACTGTGCCAGAAAATTTTATGCCTAGAGCGTTTTCCAAAATATTTTTAGCTAAATCGTCGTTAGTGACAATAAAATTATTTAATTTTTCCAAATCAATAGTATTTTGGAAAATGCAATCTAAGTTTAATTCAGCCTTAATCTTATTTAAAATAGTAATTATTTCTTTTCCCCGCTCCCTAATAAGAGCGGCGGCACCAATTATTTCCAACTGAGCAATTCCGACCTTCTGACCGCCTAAAACAAACCAGGCAAAATCACCTTGAATCCGCTTGGCTAATTTGTCACCCGTTAAATCAGATTTCGCCGTAAAAAGTTCTTTCCAGTATTCCGGCGGCACTTCAATAAACTGCTCCAGCCACGACGCGATATTTTTGTCCCGACTAGTAGTCACGCTGCCCTTAAAATTCAAAGTATTAGAAATAATAGCGCTATAAATTAAAATTGCTGATTCATTAGAAATACGAGTGTCGGCCTGTTTGAATTTTTCAGCAATAAGAGTCGCCGCCGCCCCAACCATTTCTATTTGGGCCTTAGCGTTAGGGAACTTCTCGGCCTCATTAACTTTCCGATGGTCAATAATTTCTACAACCTTGTCCGGCTCTATTCTGCCCTCTAAGCCGTTTAAATCACTAGCATCAACTAAAATCACTTCCGTAAAGTCGGCGGCACTAGATATTTCTTTAGGATTTATGAGCTTAAATCTATCTAAGACATATTTTACTTCGTCATGAGGCACACCTAATATCCCTACCTGAGCCGGGCGGCCCTGGCTATTTAAAAATTCGGCGTAAGCGACGGCACTCGCGAAACCGTCTAAGTCGGGATTAACATAGCAGGTTACTAAAACTGGCTTCATATAAATCAATTATAACACACTAAAAACAATAGAAAAACCGAGCTTGCTCATTTTCTATTTATTTTCTATAATATTATAGAGCCGTATAATTAAACTAAAATATTAGCGACATGATAACTAAAAAGCAGGCAGAAGTTCTAGATTTTATAAAACAATACTTCTCTAAACATAACTATTCGCCGTCTCTTGAAGAAATAAAGCGACATTTTAAGGCCGCTTCTGTTTCTACTGCCCATTTTCATATTAAAAACCTACAGAAGAAAGGCTTTCTAAGAAAAGACGACAATCAGCCCAGAGCTATTTCCGTATTTGAAAGAGAAAAAATGGTTAATATTAATCTTCTGGGGAACATAACCGCCGGCCAGCCGCTTGAAGCTGTAAAAGAGAAAGAAATAATAGCTATTCCCCAAAGCAAACTTCCGGACAATGGAACCTTTTACGCTCTAAGAGTAGTTGGTGATAGTATGATTGAGGAAAATATAGGCGATGGCGATATTGTGTTAATTAGACAGCAGGAGACCGCGGAAAATGGTGACAAAGCCGTCGTCCTAATTAATAATTACGAAACTACTTTAAAAAAAATCTATAAAGAAAAAAATCACGTCAGATTACAACCAGCTAATAAATTGTTAAAGCCCATAATAATCCCTAAAAATATCCCGATAACCGTTCAGGGCATCGTAGTTGATGTAATTAAAAATAAAACTAGTGATCGTTTGGATGATTTGATTACGTCAAAAAATATCAGAAGAAATAAGAAACTGCCTTTAAATAAAATTATTCTTAACGATGCCGTAGAAGAATTAAGGAAATTGCCAAGTGAGAGCTGCCACATTATTATTATTGATCCGCCTTATAATATCGGCAAAGACTTCGGAAATAATATTGATAAAAGAGAGATGAATGAATATGTAAACTGGTCAAAAAAATGGATAGATGAATCAATCAGAATTTTAAAACCAAACGGCACTTTATTTATTTACGGGTTCAGCGAAATTCTAGCACACCTCTCAGTTGAAATACCAATTAACAAACGCTGGCTTATCTGGCATTATACCAATAAAAACGTGGCTTCGTTAAATTTTTGGCAAAGGAGCCACGAAGCAATAATTTGCGCCTGGAAAAATTCACCTAATTTTAATCGCGATGAAGTAAGAGAGCCCTACACGGAAGGATTTTTAAGCGGCGCGGCGGGAAAGGTTCGCCGAGGGACAGTCGGCCGATTTAGCAAAAACGGCCAGGAAACTATTTATAAAGCTCACGAAGGCGGAGCCTTGCCTCGCGATGTAATAAAAATACCAGCTTTAGCTGGCGGGGCGGGCATGAATGAAAGATGGTTTATGTGCAAAACCTGTGGCAACGATATCTTCGCTCCCCGAGAGCTTAAAAAACATCTTAACCACGAAATCGTTAAACACCCCACTCAAAAACCTCTAGAACTATGCCGAAAATTAATCAAATCAACTAGGCCCAAGGAAAATGGCGTTGTCCTAGTCCCTTTTGTTGGCAGCGGGTCTGAATGCGCCGCCGCCAAAGAGCTAGGTCAAAATTATATAGGGTTTGAAATTAATCCTGATTACGTAAAAATGGCGGAAAAAGTAATTGCCTCAGTGAAGATCGCGCCTAAGTTATTTTAATTTAGAATTGAGCTGCTTTTTCTTTTCTTGAAAAATTTTAGGAGTAAAAACGATAAAGCCGTTAGAAAATCTCTCTAAATTTTTATTTTTAATAAATTCCTTATAAGGCTTTCTTAGTTCGCCTTTTTTGGTCCTAGGGTTTTCAAAAATATCATTACTAGGAACCTTATAAAGAATATCAACAAATTCTCCATCAAGTTTTATCTTGGCTTCTTTTTGTTTTCTGACTTCCCGACTGAAAGTTTCCTTTTTAACCTGGTAATTTAATTTATTCTTCTTGTAAGTTACCCTAAAATCAGCTCCTTGATGGTCAAGTTCTTCTGACATTTCAACGCTGCCAGCGCCAAAAACAGACTCAGCCACATAACCGGCATGAATTTGGGTTATAATACTGGCCCAAGTTCTATAAATTCTAGCCGGCAGGCCTAAATAAAAGCATTTCTTGCACATCTGAATTTTCTTCCTAAAATTTTCTAAATCTGTTTTTAATTCTGATAGGTAGGCTTGATAAAATGCGTCATAATTAACAAACTTCTTTCTGTCCCAATACATTTTATAAAGTAGGGAGATTGCCTGAATATTTTTAGGCAGATCCATTTCTACAATTTTAATCGGCCGGAATTTGTCTCTATAGGCGCGCAGGTTAACTGTCTTTAAAAATTTAGTAAATTTTTCTAAGTTCATAAATTGATGATAATGAGTTTATGTCTTTATAATAATTGGCACTAATTATTCCAAATTTTTTATTAAAATATCCAGCCCTTCATCTAAAAGCTCTTGCGAAATGGTTAGGGGCGGCATAATTTGCATATTATTTCCGCTACCCACAACCACGTGGAGTCCGTCAGCAAAACAGGCTTTTTGTACTCTTGAGCAAGTCTCAGCGTCTTTAAATTGCGCGCCAATTTCCATACCTAACCCCTGTACATCAATTAAAATTTTTCCAATATGTGGCTGTAATTTTTCCTTTATATAATTTCCCTTCTTCTCAGCCATCTCCCAAGTCTTATCTCTTAAATGAATTTGTAAAACTTTGAGAGAGGCGGCACAGGCAATTGGCGTCCAGCCAAAGGTTGATACTAAAATTGATTCTGAAAAGGCTTTCTCAAATATTGCCGATTTTCCGACAACGGCCCCAATAGCCGAGGCGCCGTTAGATATTCCCTTGGCTAAAGCCATCATATCGGGAACAACATTTTCGTGCTGTATTCCAAAAAGTTTTCCGGTTCGGGAAAATCCTGTTCCGACTTCGTCAACAATAAGCAAGGTTCCATATTTTGCAGTAAGTTCTCTAAGCTTAGAAAGAAATCCAGGATAAGCGATAAGCGTTGAGCCCCAGCCAGTAATTATTCCCGGCTCTGTAACAACCGCAGCAATATCTTTTTTAGAAAGAGCTTCTTCAAAATCTGAGATAAATTTCTGCCAATCCGCCTCGCTAATTTTATTATGAGGAAAAGCAATCGGAGCAATTTCCGGCACTAAAGGTTCTAGTTTGTGATGGGAATTTTTTGGATATCCAATAGCTAAAGTAGCAAACAGCTGTCCGTGATAATGAGCGCTAAAGCCAATAATTTTAGTTCTGCCCGTATAGACACGGGCGACTTTAACCGCCGCCTCTACCGACTCGGTACCGCTTGTTTCTTTAATACAGGCGTCCATTTCTTTAGGCAATGCCTCAGTAAGCGCTTTAGCATATTCTTCTTGAATTGGGTCAGAACCCCAAAGAAGGCCTTGAACATTTTTCTTGGTCTGCTCAATTATCGCTTCGCTCACTTCCGGATGATTCCAGCCTAAATTAGTTACATTCCAAGCTGAGGAAAAATCAATATATCTCTTCCCGTCTCTATCCCAGAGTAAAGCTCCTTCAGCTCTGGCGAGCGGGAGATATTCATACTTTCCCTTGAAGTCTCTATAGACGATGCTATTTTCAATCATATATATAAATTACTTTTCAAATATAACAAAATCGCCTTCTTCCAGCGCATGTATTGGCAAAGTTTTATCTCCATATTCGGAGAGTTCACTATAAGCTTTTTGCCAATCTATCGGACCTCTTGGGTCATTATTGCCGAAGTCTGATTTGTAATGAGGGATAAATTTAATTGGAATTATATTTAATCCATCCAGGCACTGGCGCCAATCACAGGTCCAAAAATTTTTAGCTAACGCGTTAGAGCCGGCCGAACTAGTAGCCACTACCTTGCCATCCCAAATTTTTGGCAAATTATATTGTTTTAGCCAGTACAACAGCAGCTTGTCGTCCCCACCATGTATTATAATGGCGTCATTATTTTTTATCTGATCAATAAATTTATCAGGCATGGCCATTTCAAATTTCGGTTTAACTTCCTCATCCATTGAATCCAAAAAGTGCTCTGCGTGCCGAGCAAATTTTTCTTCCCAATGTTCGCGAGGAACCGCAAAATAGCAAAATAAAATACTGGGTATTTTACTCAATTCCTTAACTATTTCTTTATTAAATTTTTTTTCTTTTTCGGGGAAATTTTTTAGTCCACCGGAATTAAGAATATACTTTGTCATAAATAAATTATAAAACCCAATAATTTATTAATCCAAATATTATAGTTATAAAAATAAAAACTGTCGTTATAAATATACCGACTTGGTTTGCCTCACGCCAGGCCTTGTAAGAACTATACAGCCAAAATATCTGAGAAACTAAAGCAGCAATAAGGCCGTATTGGGGGTACTTTAATGAGGTTAGTAAAAACCCTAGCACGGTAAAAAACGTCAGGCCGATTTGAACAATGAGATTAAAATTTATCTTTTTCATACATGAGTTGCTTCTAATAATATAAGCTGGTCTATCTATTTTCTAAAATACTTATTGTTGCTAGTATCCATTCGCTCCTGAGCTCATCTTTCATTTGATTCATTTCATCAAATGTAAACCATTTAGCATCTAAAATTTCGTCTTTAGGAAAATTCAATTCTCCTCCAATTATTTTAGTCTCAAATATATGTTTTACAACATCGGTTGATTTAGTATGAAAGATAGTAATCTCTTTTATTAGCTCCACATCATAGCCTGATTCTTCTTTCGCCTCCCTAATGGCAGCCTGCTCAATTGACTCGCCGACATCAACTTTACCGGCCGGAAAATTCCAGAGCTTATAGGCTTTAGGCTGTTTCTCTTGCAATAAAAGATATTTACCGTCTTTTTTAATAACGACACCAGCGACCACCTCCACCTTTATAGTTTCTTTTTGGTCTAACATATTTTTATTATAAACTTATAATTTCATATATTCTCCTTCGGTAACTACGGTCACTAAACCATCAACAACTTTAAGGGCCGACTCATCATCAAGGCCATAGGCAGTCTTTTTGGTTTCCACGGCAATTTTCTTTAAAGTTTCCTCTCTAGAAAGTAAATGCTTGGGGGAATTAAAATGGGGATAAATATAAAAATCAACAAAATTTAAAGCGGCATCATCTTGATAGCCAAAATTTTCTTCGTAATATTTCTTTTTATCTTCACTCGTATAGGATATGCTAGGATTTGTTACTATGCTGCCGGCGCTGATTCCGGCATAAATTCTAGTTTTTAATAATTCTGGCAATAATTCCAACAAGCCAGACTCTCTTAACCAATACATCAAATGATAAGTACTGCCTCCTGAAAAAAATAAAACATCGCCACTTTCTATCTTCGGCAACCAAACTTTTTTTGGAAGTGCCGAAATATCCACGATATCAACAAATTTAAATCCTTGTTTTTTGATATTATAAAGATCATTTATAAACCAGTCCTTGCCTCCCCGGGCCACATTCATGGCGGTCGGGATAAAGACAACTGTCGTCTCAGAAGCGGGCCTTCCCGTTAGTTCAAACAAGGCATTAACAATTGATTGGTTAGAAAGACCATTAGAAGTCAGGAGTAATTTCATAAAATTAGTTAAATTATTATTGATTCTATTATATCACTATACTCTGAAGCGACAAGCTCTCTATAAAAAATAGCCCTAATATTAGAGCTATTTTAAAACTATGGGCAGGAGGCGTAATTGGTATGACCATGATCGCTAATCCTTTATTAAGTGATCGGTAAAACCGTGCTCTACTAATTTTTCATATGCCGCCCAGACATCACTAGGTATTTCTTGAAAAATTTGAAATCCGCGTTCTGGATATACCTTAGTTCTCTGCAGATCTCCGACCATTACATTAATAACTTTTTCTTTAGAAATTTCATTATTCGGATAATCAATAAAATCTATCTGTGGCGACGTCACTATAAATTCTTTCTCCGGCCATATTTTCTTAAAAGTCGCGTAAGTGCGTCTCTCCATATATGGCTTCTGGACTAAAATAAAAGAATTAAAATTTAAGTTTTTTTTCCTTAAGATCTCCCTAGTAAACTGCACATTTTCTCCAGTATTAGTTGCCTTATTTTCTATTATTATTTTATCTTTCGGTACTCCCTTGGCGATAGCGATATCAGCAAAAATTTCGGCTTCCGGCCTCTCAAAAATACGAGCCGTTAAACTGCCACGATCACCAGAAAAAATAATATACGGAGCTAGACCTTGCAAAAACAAATCAGCAGCATATTCCGCCACTCTAGTGTCGTGGCTACCTAAAACAAAAATACAATCAGCTTTTTTCAGCTGATGATTTAAGCGATGATAGTCCCAAATGGTTTTAGCTAAACCGTCTATTTGCTCTTGATTCATAAATATATCTAAATTAAAGCACTTACCTCGTCCATGCTTGGCATCGATGGGCCAGCTCCTTCTCTAGTAACTGAAATTGAGGCCGCTATATTAGCTAGGCCGATACTCTCAGTCAAACTGTAACCCTTCGTTATACTAGCAGCCAACACACCAACGAAACAATCCCCGGCGCCTGTTGTGTCAATTGCCTTAACTTCACGGCCGGGGATTCTTATAATATTTTCATCAGTACACATGACAACTCCACGGCTACCTATCGTTACTACTACGGCTAGATTAGCATGCTTTATTCTATTAACCGCGCCTTTAATTGAGTTGTCGTCAGTAACATCCGCCGACATTCCTGATATAAAATTTAGTTCCGTTTCATTAAGAACAAGAATATCAACTAAACTAAGAAGATTTTTGGGAATTATTTGCGCGGGAGCTGGATTTAAGATATTAGTTGCCCCCACCTCTCTGCCTTTTTTAAAAAAAGATACTATTGTTTTTATTGGTATTTCAAATTGAGAAACAAGAACATCACCTTTCTCAAAGTTTACATTGTTAATATTGTCTTCTGCTAGAGCAAAATTAGCACCAGGGACAACTACTATAGTATTATTTGCCGTTTCTTCCGCTACCGTAATAATGGCTATTCCCGTAGGCATAGCCCGATCAACCGAGACCCTAGTTTCAACACTTTGCTGATTAAGGAAGGCGACTAACTGCCTACCAAAGACATCATTACCGACCTTGCCCAACATTAATGTTTTTGCGCCAAACTTTGCCGAGGCCACGGCCTGATTCGCCCCCTTGCCACCAGGGAAATATTTAATATCTAGACCAAGGATAGTTTCGCCAATTTTAGGATGACTTTTAGAAAAAACGACGATATCCTGATTAATACTCCCCGCGACTATTACTTTGTTCATATTATTTAATTATACCATGCCGCTCCCAAGTGATAAACTCCTATTAAAAATAGCCCTAAAAAGGGCTATTTATAATCTGCGGAGAGCTTGGTACTATATTGGAAAGAAATTTATTTAATAATATTAATTAGAAAAAAAATAAATTACTATTTTTTATTAATAATTTGTCTTAATTTATTTAAATTTAATACTTTTAAATCAAATGCTAAAACATTAAAAATAAACTTTAAAACATCAAAACTATTTTCTCTGACTTCTTCTTCTGTACTTTTATCTTTATATATTGATTCGAGACCTCTTAAATGCTCCATTAATGCTCTCGATACACCACTAATTATACTCTTTAGCATAATGGGTTTTGCTGGTTTTTCAATTTTTACTAAAGGCAGGCCCCAATATATATAAATGTTTTTATATTTTTCTTTTTTTATTCTTTTATTTAAATTAAATACACAAGACACTATCTCTGCATTATTATTTAAAGCAAATCTATAAAAATTTTCTGCTGAATATTTTGCGACGTCATCACCTACTTCCCAAAGCGTACCTACATATCCTCGCGCTCCCCTTCCTATCCACTGATATGCCAAAGAATCCCATGAATGGCAGGAATTATTAAAAATTATAGGCGATGTTTGACCAGCTAAATAATGAAAATTACCCTGATGAATGTTATCTAAACATTTAACATAACAAGACGACGGTATATATCCTTTAAACGGTACGATAACCACATCTTCACCATTTAGCCCATCTATAGAAGAAACGTCTCTAATTTTTTTAATTACTGATTCTGGAATATTCGCATTATGTAATTCATCGCTTGCCCAAGGGTAGCCGTCTAACTTTATATAAACCAATTTTCTAGTCACGCCAATTAACGGTTCCCCTCTGCTATCAATTCTATCGATTTTTTCAAAATCAACCACCTCATAATATTCCAAGCTATGCATATTCCCATTATCGTCCAAAAAATCTTTTTTAATAAAGTTCCCGCTTAACATTCCTCCGTGACTACAAATATGCAAAATATCATACGGGAAATGTTCTACATAATTTTTAAAATTATATCTTGTGGATGTGCCATCTTCTTCTGATAAGTTTTTGGTATAAAAACCACATTTTTTAAATATTTTAATAATTTTTGATGATTCGTCATTTTTAAATATAGAAAAATTCAAAAATGAAAAAAAAGTGTCATGAAATTCACTAATAAATATATTATCAAAAATAAAATAGCCAACAAGGCGGCTAAAAACATGAGAATTTGGTATAGAATTATTTATCAAATACCCATAAGGCACGCCAATAGTGAAAAAAATTGCTCTAGTATAGATATTAAATTTAATTCCACTTATATTTTTTGTTAGTACTTTAACATGACAATCTATCTCAATATTTTCTGGTTCACTCTTGTGCCTAAATAAATATTTTTTTAGCTGACTCAATTGTTTTTCAGAAACTGACGGTATTATCACCAAATCTGATTTAATAGTAGAAATATAATTAATTGATGTTAAAGAAAAGACATCTAAATGATCTTCAATAACTGAAATAATCCCTTTCTTTTTATTAACGATATTAATTGGAGGTGCTGATTTGTCAATAATAATCCTCTTATTTTCTTGTTTTGCAACAAACAAGCCCTTGATCAAATCTTTTTCTGAACATAATAAATCACCATCAAAACTATTAAAAATTTTTAATTTGTCATGAATTTCCTCAAGGTTATCAATACTTAATATATTTTTGAATTTTTTGAACAGCGACTTTTGAAAATTACTTAATCCGGCCAATATTATAAATTCTGGTTTTAATTTAATAATTCTATTTGATATAAATATTGAATTTATTTCTCCTGATATTTTATTTACTATATCTCCATCTTTTTTTACATTCGGAAGATAAAAAACCGAAAAATACCGATTTTCATGGTTGAAATAAGTAGAAATAATGGCAGCCATTTTATAATCATGCGTTATGCAAACCGCCCTTTTATCTATTTCTAAAATCATAATAATGCATCTACTCTATAGAAATACCATAAAAATACAGAATCAGCAAATCTAAAAAATACATTCTATAAATGATATTCTAGTGCCTTTGCATAAACTAATCATATAAACTTTGACCAAATCTTTGACCAAACTTTTCCAAATGCTCCTATGCTATTCTGAAAACATTAATTAAAAAGTTCAATAAAAACAATAGATATGACTTGTTCTGAAAAATGGTACCAGAACTTTTCAGAACTTTAACCTGCTACCCTAAAAACATAGAAATAATTGGCCTTTTTGATAGAAAATTCCCCTAAATTTTACCCGTAACTTTCGGGAATAGCGGTGTGTTAGAGTAATGGGGACGGCAGACCGGCCGCCGCAGTTTTTTCCTTTTTTTGGCGGCATCCCCTTGGGGGAGCCGAAAAAAGGAAAACGCGGCCGATCCTGACGGCCCTTCCCTAGATATATATTAACTTGACTATACGCACACAAAGGGCCGTCACCATAATTCACCTTAAAGCTATTTAGCTAAAACTATATGAAATACATCCTCTATGCTCGCAAGTCCTCCGAGGACAAGAGCAAACAAATCCTATCTCTGGAAAGCCAAGTGATAGAAATGAATAAACTGGCTTCTAATCTGGGGCTAGACATTGCTTTAACCTACACCGAGAGCAAATCGGCTAAGTTGCCAAACAATAGACCGCTTTTTTTAGAAATGGTTAAGCTATTAGAAAATAATAGCTCCGAAGACTACGGAATTATCTGTTGGAAGATAGATAGGTTGTCTCGTAATCCAATAGATAGCGGAAAAATTCAATGGTTGCTCCAACAGGGGCATATTAAGGCTATCCAAACGAGCGATAGGCAATATCTGCCCAGTGATAATGTTCTCTTGCTCAATATCGAGGGCTCAATGGCTAATCAATATATTTTGGACTTATCAAAAAATGTTAAACGAGGAATACAAACTAAAATTGAAAAGGGGTTATGGCCAAACTTTGCTCCTATCGGCTATCTCAATGACGGGAAAGGTGGAATTAAAATTGATAAAGTTAGGGCGAAGTATATCAAGAAGATATTTAAACTATATGCGACTGGCAATTATACCATGAAAGAATTAGCTAATCAGATGTATGAGGAGGGATTTAGAAGTAGGGGCAATGTTAAATATCACAAGAGCAAGATCTATAAACTAATTAATGATTCTTTCTATTGTGGCCTCATGCAATTTCACGGCAAAGAATATCCAGGCAAACATGAAACGATTATATCTAAACAACTATTTAACGAGTGCCAAGCGGTAATGAATCTTAAACAGCACCCCAAAAAGAAACGACCATATTTTCACTTCCGGGGACTCATGACCTGTGCCAAATGCGGCTGCCTGCTGACAGCTAGCCGAAAGAAAGGCCGATACGTCTATTACTACTGCACCAATGGCCGGGGCGGCTGTAGCGAGCATAATCATTATCTCAAAGAGGAGGAAGCCATTAAAACGTTAGGAGGAGTGTTTGATAACCTAGTCATTGACGAGGGCTTAGTAGAGCGTATGTACCACAATAGCCGAGAGCTACTCATTAACCACAATCCAGACAAACGAGAATACCTGGAGGCCAAAAATAACCTCTTAAACGAGATTAGGAAACGAGAAAATAGGAAAGACGAGCTATTTAACCTGCGGCTGGATAAAACGATCAGCCAGGGGGATTACGAGGCCAAAGAGGCAGCAATAAAAAATGAGATAAAGGAATTTAACGAAGCCCTCAAAAAACTGGAAAGCGAGCAGGAAGTAGTCTTAACAGAAAAAGATTTGGAACTCACCAGAAATTTCTTTTTAGCCCCTAAATCAATGAAAAAAGCATTTTTCAAAATCAGTTTAGACGATAAAAGAAAAATGCTTAATGAGATACTTTAGAACACTGAAATAGCCAACAAAAAATTAGCTAAGATTAACTTCAAAGAACCCTTTGAAACCCTAGCTAATTGTTCTGTTGATAACGATATTGACAATCTGCGGAGAGGCAGGGATTCGAACCCTGGGTCGACTTTCATCGACGACAGTTTTCAAGACTGTTCCATTAAACCACTCTGGCACCTCTCCAATTTACAAAATAAACTCTAACATAAAACCAAACAATAAATCAAGTAAAAGCCCCGGCGCTAAAGACGCCGGGGCTTTAGGGAAACAAACTAAAGCTAGTTATTCTTGATTTATTTTCAAAACAGTATCGGTAATATTTTCACTGCCATCTTCAATCATGATAACGCCCTGCTCAACCTTAACTGACTCAGTGCTAACCGTGGCTGAAGTAGTCGTAGCAACAACTGGGTGGCAAGACTTCAGACTAGTCTTATAGACTCCCCAAATATCATTCTGAGCTTTTCTGGCGGTCTCATTAATTTTCTTATGCTCCTCTCTAAAAGCTTTGACGCAAGCATCTAAATATTCTCTCTGTCTTTCGGTTGATTTAACGGCCTGCTGCTGGCAGGTACTGCGCAAGCCAATAGCCGCCCTTAAACTTTCCGCTGCTACACCGACTTTTTCCTGCAGAGCTTTATCTTTCACATCAATAGCACTGATAACGCAAGCCGAATTTTCGGCAGTAATGATAGCTGGCTTAGGATTAACCATGCCGCCAATATCCTTTTTGATTCCCCAGAGCGCGGTTCCGACTTTCTTAATTTTATCGTACATCTTAATCTGGTCCGGGCTAACAATCTTTTCTAGTTTACTGGTATCTAAAGTGCCATCAAGCAATCTATCGTGGGCCGGCATCTTGTTTTCTATTTTATTCTCTATTTTATTTTCCAGCTTATTTTCTATCTTGTTTTCTATCTTATTTTTAATCTGGACCATATCCTTTCTAACCCCCCAGAGAGCGGTGCCCATTTTTTCAATTTTCTCATAAAGATAAATTTGGGCTGGAGCTGGTATTTTCTCTAATTTTTTTCCGTCCTGATCATTCAACTTTGGCATGAAACTGGTTACCGTGGCATCAGTTTTAATGACATCTTCAGAAGAGTCTTCGGCTCGGGCCGCTGATAAGGCAGCTATAGAAACCAAAAACGCAATTAGCGCTAATGAATAAATAATTTTTTTCATAAGTTTTAAATTAATTATTTAAAATATTAATACTTATATTATAGCATCTTGAGCCCCATATTTTAAGGGCAATAATCGTGGAGCCGGTTCTACTTTAATATTCGCACTAATCCATGATTGGCTTTAATTTCCACCAGGCATCCATCACGCAGTATCTTAGTCGCGACCTTAGTGCCAATGATGGCCGGGATATTCAACTCTCGGGCAATAATCGCGGCGTGGCAGGTAATTCCGCCCTCATCGGTAATAATCGCGGCTGCTTTACGAATAGCTGACATAAATTCCGGCCTAGTCATAGAGGCGACTAGAATATCCCCCGGCTCTACCTTCTTAATATCCGCTAAGCTTTTGAGTATTCTCACTGGTCCCACTAAGGCCGGACCGGCATTAGCGATAGTGCCACGCAATTCCCGGCCCGCCTGATCGGCACCGAAAGATTTTACCAGAGTCTGATGCGGGTCTAGTTTTTTATATTCTTCCCCGCTAATAAAGCTTTCTCCCTGGGGATTCATAAAGAAAAGCACGCCAGATACTCGCTTCTTTAATTCGGGCAGCCAAGTCTTTAAATCAAAAAATGTTTTCAGCTTTAAGGCTTCACTGTCGCTTAAATAATATATCAGCTCCGGTTTTATTTTTAAGCGCCGCGCTATTTCTTCCGACACTAAACCGAGGTAGCCGATGTTTTTAAAAATAACCGCTTTACGTTCGTCCTGCCAGGCAGCAGTATAGTCAATAACATTAATAGTTTTTCTCAACTGGACGGAAAAATTATATTTACTCATTAATCTTTCCTTAATAACCGCCTGATTAGCAACTAAATTAGCCGGCCGATTTTCTCGCCTATCAAGACGGTAACGGACTTCTAACTGTTTCAGAGTTAATGGCTGGGGTCCGGCGTAACTATTTTGCAGCCAAAAATATTTCTGGAGATGAACGGATAATAATTTAGTTAACGCTATTCCGCTGGCCCTCTTAGCTAATAATTTTTGCCAAGCTCTCTCTTCCTGAACAACGAAAGACGGCTTAGTCGGGATTAATAAAGCTTGAAAAAGATAATTAAAATTAGCCTGGTCATGCCCCTTCAGTTCTTTTAGCAATTGCCGCCGGAATTCGTCTTCAATTTTTAAACCAATAACCTCAATAATATGAGAAACGCCGACCACATCAATCTGAGCTTGAACTAAAACTCTAAAATATTCTAAAAGGCGGGCTTCTGGCCAAGATGATAAATCTTCTTGGCTAATAGCTTGATAATAAGAATTATATTTCTTTAGCGTCCGCCAGTATTCGCGATTAACCTGCTCTAAATAGTTATTATCCTTAACCATCTTTTTCTTTATCGTTAACCACAGCCGGCCAAAATCTTTCAAGAGGTAGCAGCCCTGGCCGTAATCATTATTATAATTAATCAAAAAATGGTGATAGTTATAACCTAAATATTTACGCATACTAAAACCGCTCACAGCCGAGGAATTAAGAAAGAGCGGCCGGGCGCTTAAGCTCTGAATATAATAAACTTCTTTTAAGCGGGCGGTAAAAAATGGGGTTTTATTTTTTAGCATATTTATTTTTTAAGTCTTCCCTAATCATTTTAATGATTTCGGGAAACTCGCTAATCCTAAAATGTCCTTTGATATGCGGATAGACTATTACTCGCGCCTGGGGTAATTTTTTAGCATATTTACCGGCGTGAGCGGCTGGAACAACATCATCGTTTTGGGAAAATAAAAAAGTAACGCGGGGACAATTTTTAGTTATTAACGACAAATCGGATTTTAAGCGGAAGCCGCCGCCCAAATCTTCTAAAAGTCCGGATTTATCAAAAGGCGAACACACCAGATAAACTGAGCGGATCTTTTTGGGAAATCTATTTTCCGATAAATATCGCGCTAAGAATATTCCGCCTAGCGACGAGCCGATAAGAATAACTCCATCGCGCAAATAAGGAAAAAATCTGGTAAAATATATTTTCCAATCAGCATATTTAGCGTCATCTTCCAAAGGAAAGCGCGGTTGAATAATGTCACAATCTCGGCCTAGTTTTTTATGGAAGTATTCCCCGGTCCAGGAAACTTTTTTAACCAAAGAAATCTCTCTAGTTTTTAAATAATGAAAATAGTTTTTCTTATTATAAAAAGTCATTCCGCCGTGGACAAAAAATATCTGCGGTTTTAGCTTGGTGTGTTTTTTATTATTCAGCATAAAATTTCTGACCAGTTATAATATCTGGTCTAACTTTTTTAATAATTCGGGGAATTTAAAATAACCAGCCTTGGCGTTAAAATGACCGGCGTTAGGAATAAAAGATAATTCTACGCCCAGCTCTTTAGCTAGGGCCTCGCCATTTCCCAAAGAAACATAAGGGTCGTTATCAGAGTGAAAAACAATAAAATTTTTTGATCGGCTTTTAATCACCGGCCAATTAAAAGAAAAGCCGCTGAAACTATCATCGCGATCATAATTAAAAAGCGGCCGTATCCCAACCGGCGTCCCAGTCAAACAAACTGCTTTAACATTCTGGGTTAATTTTTCTAATAAGCGAAGAGTAAAAACGCCGCCTAAACTATGGCCGATAAGAATAGTTTCTTCATTAATATCCTTTTCATAATCTTTAAGGACAGCAAACCACTCCGCTACTGAAGCGGCGACGCCGGGCGGCGAAGGAAACTGCGGCACAAAGACCCGGCAGCCTCTTTCTTCTAACTCTTTCTTAAGCCAAGGGAACCAGTTCTCTTCTGGATATCCTTCGGTGCCATGAAAGATAAAAACATTAGGCATAAGCTTAGAACTTTAAAGGGTTAAAGTTAGTCTCATTATCATAATAATCTTCCCCTTCTCTTGTTTTAAGAAATTTAACGAAACGATAAGTTAAGGGAGTAAAAATAACTTCTACTGCCGTCTTAAAAACATAATTAGAAATAATAACGGTAACAAGCAGCGGCGTAGCTAAAATACCGCCAAAAGCCAGAACCACAAAAATGACGCTATCTAATAATTCTCCGACTAAAGTGGAGCCGATAGTGCGCGTCCATAGCCAGCGGCCCTGGGTCTTAATTTTCAACTTAGCTAATATAAAAGAATTAGCAAATTCGCCCACTAAATAAGCGACTAAACTAGCCAATACTAAACGCGGCGTTAGGCCTAAGATCTTATTATAAG
The DNA here is from genome assembly GCA_964470695.1 of uncultured Gammaproteobacteria bacterium. Classification (GTDB taxonomy): domain Bacteria; phylum Patescibacteriota; class Patescibacteriia; order Patescibacteriales; family UBA12465; genus UBA12465. Next base: position 255,657 of record CAYYDR010000002.1, on the reverse strand, counting down.
CATCCTGGTTATTCCAATCCGCGGCCGGCGGCAAATAGCCCACTACAATTAAAACTAGCGACATTAAAAGGGCGGCGCTAAAACCGAGCCAAATAACGCGGCGGGATTGTTTATAGCCATACACTTCGGTTAAAATGTCGCCAAAGATATAGCTAAAAGGAAATAATAAAGTTCCAGCATCAAAAGTCAGCCAGCCAAGGCCGACTATCTTAGACGAAGCAATATTAGAAATAAGCAGCACAGCGACAAAAAAGACGCTGATAGTCCCGAGATATTGATAATTTTTATTCATAGCTATATTTTAGCATAAACTCTATTTTATTGACAAAATAAGATTAAAAATGCTAAATTAGAGGGTTATTTGTTATTTAAAAACTATTTAAACACGTCTGGAAAATAAAATAAACCTTAATGACAACTAAACTCGGGAGAGCGTGAAAATGGAAACAAAAACACTAGAAACAGATTTAGCATTACAGCTACTAGCGGTAACTAATGTACCGGAGACAATAGTAAAAATTATGACAGACAGCAGTTATGATAATACTGCCTGTCAAAAAGGAATTAAACTTCTAAAAACTCTCGGCTGGGGTGACGGAGAATTTTGGGACTTGATTGAAAAAACAAAATATCAAGAAACAATTTTTAGACCAGCTGGCGAATATTTGGATCTATCTATTCATTCTAAATCAGCTGTCCTTATTCTACTAGAAAAGACAAATTATCACTGGTCAATCGCTATTCCGGCCGCTAAAGTGCTTGACTTTAGTATCTTTAAGGAAGAAGAAATAATAAGATTCATGGCGAAATCCCACCGTTCGGAAGTTTACCAGGCCTGCTGGCCGTTCATCAAGCTAAAAGATAAGACCGAAGATGAACTCTGGAAACTACTAGAACAGCTAAACTTCAACTGGCTAGCTAAACCAGCCATTACCCCCTATCTTAAACTACCGGAACATCTTTTAACAGTAATTGAAAAATCCAGCGATAGCAGCCTAGAGGAGGAAGCTATAACCCGCCAAATCTGCTACCAAAAACTATGCTTAAGACAGCGGCCCTGGCCGGAAATAGCCGAAATGATTAAAAACTTGGAATACAACCCTTATTTCTGTCAGGAAGTAATTTACACTACCAAAGATGTTGGTAATATTATGTGGCTAGTAATGGCTACAAATTACAATTATCTGGTGTGCGAGGCGGCCATAGAACAGCTAGAAAATGAGGATTTAATTCTAGCTATAGCCAAGCAGACTAATTATGCTGAAAAGGTTTGCTCCTCGGCTATTAAAAGATTAAAGCTGGAAAGCAATATTTATTTTATTTGGGAAAAGGGGCATAGCAATAAAAATATCACTGAGCTAGCAATTGGTCGTCTTGACCTAATTAACAAAACCGAAGAAGAATTAATAGACATTATTCTTCGGGATAAATTCAGCGATACGGCCTGTGTTACCTGCGCGCCTTATCTTAATTTAGATAAGAAATCTGGTGACGAGGTTATGAACCTACTTAAAAAAATAAGCTACCGAGCTAAGGCCTGCGAAGTTTTTCTATCCGCTTTAAAGCTGGAAGAAAAAAAAGAGGAAGAAATATTCTCATTGCTAAAAAAAGCGGACTTCATTCAAAATGTTGGCCAAATTCTAATAAAATTCATACACAGCGAAAACTGTATTATGGAAATTATTAAAAAAGTTGGCTATCACGCTAATAGTGATTACTGGATGGAACCGTTAACCAAGATCCTGGCCTCCAAGAATGACGAAGAAATTCTCGCTATTTTAAAAGAGCTTAACCATACTATCAATATCTCCAAAATAGCAATCAAATTTCTTAAGGAAGAAAGAAATATTATGGAAGTAATTATCTTTAATAAGTATGATAAGGGAATATCTAAAATCGGCGCGGAAAAGTTAACAAAAAAAGGACATAAAATCCATGTCCATCTAGAAGAAGAAAAAGTTTAAATTAATTTATTTTTCACTTTTAACAGCCATCGGTATTAATCGATGGTTTTTTATTTATTACTAATAAACTGCCCGCTCCGCAAAACTGCATAAGCCAAAAATCCGCCTAATAAAGCCGTAATCAGCTGGGGCCAGTTCAACATCGCGGCGGCGGCGCCAGCAATTTTACCGGGCAATAATAAATTAACCACCCAATAAGAAACGGCGGACAAAAAGATAAATTTTAGGACCGCGGCACTAACCATTTTCAGCCAATAGTCGGCCTTGCCTAATGAACTAAAAACTAAAACTAATAAAATATTACTAAGCATTATAAAGGGAATAAGCGGCGCCAGAGCCATTGGCAAAGTCCCGGCCGTCAAAGCAAAAAGACTAGGCAATAATCCAATTAAAATTGCTCCCTCTAGGCCGAGAAGAGCGGCAGACACAAACAAAGTCGCGTTAACTATTGAACCGGTAATTATTTGATTATGAACTAAGGGCGCAAAAACAGCGGCAGACAATAAAACAATAAATTGGGCTAAGACAATAACTCTGGCCCGGCTCATTACTAATACTTTTTCTAAAGCCATAAAATTTAGGTTAGGCTTAATTAATAATACTGCTTAATTTTTCAGCTTCTCCGCCAGGGCCTAAGAATAAGATAGGATATAAACCAATGAATCAGAGAAATTATCAGAGTATAAATATAAACAGTCACGAGCTCTGTAAAAAAACGAGATAAACTAACTATGCGGCTAGTTATATCAAAGCTGGCTAACTGCGCTAAGATATTAATAAATATCAACCAGAAAATAATTACTAGAGAGCCGTGCCAAGCGCCGCGGCGATCGCTCTGACTAGGAGCGAGATGTGAAGCAATGCAGAAAGAAATATACAAAAATATCCAGAAACGATAACTAGTTAAATTGGCTGGAGAAAATAACAAAATTAAAAATTGCTTAACACCATCCCCTAATAGTGCTAAAGAATTTTGATGATAAGATAGCTGAGCAAATACTTCCCGCCCCTGCGGCACCAAGACATAAAGAAGAACAATTAAAATAAGCGGACCGATGATTAAGGGAGCTAAACCGATAAAAAAATTCCCGACACTCTGATAAAAACTTCTTTGGTTATAAGAATGGCTAACATGGCCTAATTCTCCGGTATTAGGGTCGGGAGAAAATAAAACTACTTCGGTTATTTTATGCCCGAATATAACCGCTAAAAGAGCATGGCTATATTCATGTACGGGCGTTCCTAGCCAGGCCGTCCAAAGCAGACCGCGCCATCCAATGGAGCGGCTATAATTTTTTAAAATAGCGGCTTGAATTTTAGATAACAGAAATCCTAAAACAAAAAAAATTCCGAAGATAGAAACAATCTGAATAAGCGTAGCCTGAGCGACTTGGATAAAAAAATTAACCATAAATTAATTATAGCAAAACCAGCTCTGTTTTTATAGGGTCGCCCGACTGGCCTCAAAACTATTTTAAATAAAAAAATCCCCAACACTTTTCAGGTTGGGGCTTTAGAATTTGTGATAGCGGCAATTATTTTGCCCACTTTAGTTTGCCAAGTTTGAGTAAGGCGAGCATGGCGCAAGGTACAGCGCTCGCTTCATTAAATAGACCAGACTCCAAAACTTCCTGAAACTGATCTAAAGGTACTTCCAGAGTTTCAATAATTTCGTTCCTATTGGGCTGCCGGGCATCTTTCTCTTTCTTTAGTCCGGTCACCAACATCAGGTGAGCCGGGAGACCGTGATCATTAGGACCGGAGCCGCGATACTTGCCGGTTTCAACCAGAACAGAACCGAGATTAGTCCATTCTCCGCCGCCGTAACCGGTTTCGGCTAAGTAGATTGCTCTAGTTTTTTCCAAGATTTCTTCCGGAGAAGCGCCTGGATCAACCTTGCCAATACCGCCAGGAGGAAGTTCCCAGCTAGCCTGATTAACGCCAGGTTTCCACTGCACTAGGGTAACAACATTATTCTCTTCGGTGACTCCAAAGACAACGCACCAGCCGAAGTGGCGGATTAAAGAAAAATATTCTTCGTCACCATTACCGGTTCTGAGCTTGTACTTTAGTACTTGCCCAAAATACGGAATTTTTTCACCGAGCTCATAATTCCCGACTAGCGACCAGCCCTGAAATTTTACTTGACTGGCAATTTCCTTAAAACGCTTCACTACATTTTTTACATTCATTGCTTCCTCTTGCTATTTTTGGTTGTAAAATCAATAACGATTTAAATAATAAACTTTTTTACCGTCATCAGAAATAACGGTATAAAAATATTTATTGCTAAGACGGTTTACGGCTCTGAAAACAATATCACTGCCAATTAACTTGGGGAGCTCAATGGATTGATAGGACAACCGATTAGGAATGTCTACTATCTGACCATTCATGGTCACGTTCCAGGTATAGTGTTCCGGCATTATATTCTGTTCCGTCAAACCATGTATTGGGCGATGATAAGTCTGCAACATAATTAACAGATACTTATCATTAATAAAGATATAATTATCTTTATTATCTAATGGTAAGCCCTCAACATCATTTGCCAGGGGCGAAGCTTTTTTATAAAGCCTATCCAATTCGGCAAAAGAATATTGCCGAGAATCGTTAATTAAAGGGACCACATGCTGAGCCTTAGTTGATCCAGGCAATGAAACAATAAACAAAACGAGGGCGAGAACTAGATTTTTCATGACAAGATTCCTTGTTTTTTTGAGGTTATTTGAGATTTAAATTGGTAAGGTTCTTAAATTTACGTAAAATAATAATAGCATATTAACAATATTTTGTCAATACTTACTGTAATATTAACAAAAAATAAGGTTTTTTTGCCTTATTTAATAAAACATTGACAATATTAATAAAATATTGTATAATGTCCTTAAGTTTAATTAAGTATTTTAATCAAGCATAGACCATACCAAATAACGTTGTAGATGTAGCTGTACATTTAAAAGAGAAAGGGATAAATCATGGAAACAGCGATGATTTCGCCATTATGGGGAATGTTTATTGGCTTCATTACAGCCATCTTCATAATCGCTATGATTATCACCGATAACGGTGAGGTAGTTTGGATGCTCATCTTCGGCGCAATACTGGGCTGGATAATCTATCTAGTAATCAACTGGATTTTGCCTGGACTCTTCCCTGGCATCGGTTACTATATTGGCATCTTAGCCGACTTAATTAGCACCGGCTGCCGATATTTAGCAGCTGTAATAATCAATCTCATTTCTTAGTTCTAGAAAAGAAGAAAAACACAAATATAAATTTTAGCCCCTGGAGGATACGGGGGCTTTTTTATTTTACAACTCTATTTTAAAATAACATTAAAAAAGTAGCCGGTAAAAATAATCCCCAAACCAACGATTGAGGCAAAAATAATTATCAGCTTAGTTTTCATAACTTTTTTCAAAATCATAAATTCTGGCAACGACAAAGCGGTAACAGCCATCATAAAAGATAAGGTCGTACCGATTGCCACTCCCTTCTCCGTTAGAGCATGGACCAGGGGCATGATGCCGGCCGCATTAGAATATAATGGGATGCCAATTAAAGTTGCTAAAGGCACAGCATACCATTTATCAGCGCCGGCATATTTAACTAAAAAATCAGCGGGAACATAACCGTGTATCCAGGCACCTAAGCCAATTCCAATCAGAACATACGGCCAAACATTTTTTATAATACTAAATGAATAATCAAGCGCATAAACTATTTTTTCTTTCTGACTGGTTGACGCGGCGACCATAGTGCCATCTTTTAATTTATTTTTCCAGACAAAATCAGCCACTAAGTGTTCAACCTTCATTTGGCCTATTAATAATCCGGAAACTATAGCGATGACCAAGCCGCTTAAAACATAAAGTAGGGATATCTTCCAACCGAACAAACTCAGAAGCATTACTAAAGCCACTTCATTAATCATCGGTGAGGCAATTAAAAAAGAAAAGGTCACACCTAGCGGCACTCCAGCTTCCACAAACCCTAAAAATAAAGGGACAGCCGAGCAAGAGCAGAAAGGCGTAACTATACCGAGCAGTGAGGCTAAGATATGTCCAGTTAATCTATTTCTCTTAGCTAAAAATAAACGAACTTTTTCCGGCGGCAGATAGGTACGTATATAAGAAACTAGAAAAATGATAACTAAAAGAAGAATAAATATTTTTAGTGTATCAAAAATAAAAAAATTTAAGGCGCTGGCTATTAGAGTCTGCGGGGCAATTTTAAAAATTGAGTAAGTCAGCCAATCGGCTAATATTTGGAGGGGGTAAAACATATTTTAAGGATAACAAAAACAACCCCATTTTACTAGGGTTATTTTATGTGCGGAGAGTGAGGGATTCGGTCACGGTCGCTAAGCTTTTCGCTTTCGCTACGCTCAGCGAAAAGCAAGCGCCCCGACCCGGCCTCGGCGGCGCACAAGTGCGCATCGCCTCCGGCTTTCGAATCCCTCCCCAACTACAACATTAACAAAAATAACCTCACGCAGGTGAGGTTATTTTCGTTAGCGGGCTAACCGGGTTAGATACCACCATTAGCGAGGTTTATAAGGAATTTTGAGCGTCTTTTTTTGAGCCCAAAATAAGTAAGTGGGTCGGGTAAATGAGACAAATGAGACACTGCAGAGCTTTTAGCGATTTATAAGGGATTATTGATTATTTTGGCTAATAATTTACAAAATAATAAATATATACTCAATTTTAGAGGGCTTAAATATATAATCACTAATCATTACTATTTATATTAAGAAATCCATCGTCCAAATATTCTCTTTTTATAGTGTCTTTTCCGCTAACGCTAAATGATGACCGCAGACAATCAAAATAGAATTTTAATCCATCCATAACACTTTTATATAAACTTATCTGACTATTCATCCTTTCTCGCGTAATAATATTTCTAGTATCTGAATGTCTATTTGTGTCCTGATGAAAAATTGTACTTATTGAATGTCCGTGCAATAACTTATTTCTCGGTTCCGAGAATTGCCTTAGTTGGCCAATAATAGAATGGTATCGGTCAGCGCTATCTACATCTCCATTAAAATTAAAATGGGAATTATAAATAAATAAAATAGTTTTATCTATAAAATTAATCCCGTCTAAATTTTTTATTACGGCCAAGGGATCTACTCTTTTTTGCATTTCATTCAGTGATATTACACGAAAAAAAGTATTAAGACTTATTTCCATAACTAAGTGAATTGAAACGAAAAAATCAATCAAGTCGTTCTCGCCTGGCTCTGGCATTCTTAATATACTAGAACAAATTTCTTTATTCTTAATGATTAAGTAATTTGACTCAGATCGAGCAGTAACTGATTCAGAAATGCCAATACTATCTTCTAAGTTAAGATGAAAATTAGCCATACTTTTATTTATTAGATTTCCTTATTAAATAAATTACAAATATAATTATTAATACTGACACGAGGAGTGGCGGTAATAAATAAACAATAAAAAAGAATAAATTATAAATAATTGAAATAGTACTGTTTAGAAAATCAATAACTTTCGGGACAACAAAAAAATACATCACTAAAATCAATGAAGTCCAAATAACCGACTTGATGTCTCTATACAATTTCCAGGCTCCTAGCTCCCTGACAATTACTGAATGTAAAAATTTATAAAATTTAATCCAATATAAAAAAGCACCGAATGTTGCAAAAACAAGTGCGCTATAAATAAATCTGACAAATTCTTGTGGTTTTGGTATTGGGTCAATTTCTTTCCAGACAAAACTCTTTCCAAGTGCATAATGCCACAACGATAAAAATATGGCAAAGATAATAGTAAATGTTACTGATACGATAATTTCTTTTTTATATTCGGTTAAATACTTTTTGTACCATGTCATATATTTTTTATTTCCAGCTTAAATCATGCAAATCAGAATCGACATCATGTCTTTTTGCCTCGAGCTCATAAGATTTAGAAATATTCAATAGCAATCTACTGGTTCGCGGCCACTTAGCTTTAGCGTCATCGCTCATTTTTTTATATTTTTGAACTAAGTCTCTTTCTTGTGCACCTCCATCATTTAACCCTCTTGAAGTAACGCCCCTGCTATTATATATTTCATTTTCAATATGTCTATCAATGGTCTCATTATCTAAAAACTCTATAATATTGCAAACGGCCGCATGTGGCCATGTTCCATCTAGATTGCTAGGAGAATGTGCTAATATAAATCCAATTTGAATATCACATCCAGTAACATGACCAGTTTCTTGGCATTTACTGCGAGCATCAACTATCCATTTTTTTAATTTTTCTTCGTCCAAATTTCCATCATCCTCTAATCCAGGTAGGAGATACCAGGAATCTAATAAATCATGAGCGACATGCCACATCCTTTCTTGAGATTTTTTATCTAATTTATTATCTTTATCAAATTCTTTGTTACTTGATTTATATAAAAAAGGTATTAGTTGGGCAAATAATAAAGGGTCTGTTTGCAAATTTCGATGTAATGCTGTTGAAAAAGTTGTATAACGTTTAAATTCATCAAATAAAGAAACATATGGCCATTCGAGTTTTGCTACAACCTCTAATGGCAAATCATTTCTTTGATATAGTTGATTAAATATATTTCCTAAATAATATACATCCATTGTTCTATCCCGTGGTTCATTATTTTCAATTTTTACAAAATCCTGAAGGAGTCTTTGCAATAGCTGGCTTGGCACCAGTATATCAGAGTCGCCAGCAATTTTAAGGGCTGCTGCCGGTCTTTCAACATCCAACAGTTTTTCTATTGCAATATATGCGTCTTCCTTTTTGTTATCTACAGAATATCCAGTGGCTTGTCTCCAGTAAGAGTCTTCCACGTCTTCCCCATATTTACTAATCATAGACCATGTTTCAGCATTCTCTTTTCTCCCAAGATATAACAAAGCGCAAGCTTCAGCAGAATAGACGCCTAACTCTTTTAATCTTGTAATTTGCTGCTCTAGCCAACCATCACCATTTTTTTCAAACCTACCAGTAACATAACCTTGAATAAATATTGAATTTTTTGCGTAATCCTTGATCATCTCATCAAATATCTTGTTTTCTTCTTCGCCATTATTTACAATTCTACCAAGTATGCGTCCAAAAACTCCTGGATATCCTATTGTTGTAGAATAATAAACTATGTCTTTTGCCGAAACTTGATTTAAAACTTCTCTAGCTGCTTCTTCCTGAGCGATTTTTACGGTGTCATTTTTAGCCTCATAATCTTTTGGCTCTCCTTGAGGTAATCTCGGCCAAGGATCACTTATTAGCCAACCATATTTGTCTAAAATATTTTCAGGAGTGAATTTTTTATATATATTTTCTAACGCAGGGATTTGCTTGCGGAATTCATCTTTACCATAACTATTAACCCAATTTAAAGCTTCTCTTACATTATGAAAAATTTCCAATCTTTCTTCCACGGAAAAAGAATTGATAGTTTCTTTTTCTAACGTTTTTAAAAGATACTCTCTTATATCTCCCGATAGACGAGTGAAATCATCAGTGGCATAAATTATATTTTCTTTTTTACAAGCTAATTCAGTAAATAATGGCAATAACCCTTTAATGTAAACAGAGTGATCATCTGGACTCTCGTGCTCTAAACCACGACGGCTCCCGCCGGTATCACGCCACCTAAACATATGGGACTCGCTCATTGATCCCATTCCGTAATAATCTTTAACAAATCTCCAAGTAGTTTTAGGGTCTTTCTCTATAAATGATTTCAAAACTAATAAGCGTTGATTCGGATCAGCATGAGTTTGTGGTAGTCCTGGCGCAAAAATATCTTTCAGGCTATTTATGGGGCGATTGCTCCATTTGCCTCCTAAATCTATATTTGATAACTCATACAGTATATTTACAGCACGAGAAAAATGTTCCGGACTCCAAGAAATTGATTCGAGCGCCCAAAGCAAACCAGCATGACGACACTCGCCAAACATTGTTCCATCGTCTGATAGAAGGTCTTTTAAAAGTCCCTTATCTTCAATTATGATTTTTTCTACAGCACTCATAAAAGCGTCAGGAGAGGCTTCTGCTAACAGCGGAGTCACATCCTTGATAGACGCCCACATCTCCCATTTATTTGCACTGGCAAGAATATTTTTAACTACGTTGTCTGCAAATATCTGAGTAGATGTTTTGATAAAAGGCGAACGATTGCCATAAACGGCGATTAGAACTAGTGATTCAACCAAACCTTCTCTAACCCACTCAGAGTATGGATTAGATTTTCCGTATACACTAGCCATCCAGCGTTTTTCCGCTTCTAAATCATATTTAGGATCAGTTTTTGTTAAAGCAGCAGCCACTGCTTGTTCGAAAAGATTCAAATTGTCATCAGTAACATTTAGAGCAATTATGTACCAAGCATCAAGGGGAGATTTTAGTATCCAAACACTGCCGACTTTCCTAATTGGGGAATCATCAATTAAAAGGAGCGGAGATAATAATTTAATATATTCGTCGTAAGAAACGCCTGCTAATAGCTCGATAAGTTGTCTGTCGCCTTCTTTATTTTCATCCCATGCACCGGCAAACAATAATGGAATCAATGTTTTAGATGAGTCTTCGCTAGCCCATTCAGGTATTTTAGCGCTTGCCACAAATTGATGACGTCTCAGAACGGGGATACTTCTACCAAAATCTCTCGCAAGACTTCTTGAATCTTTTTCAGAGAGGCCAGATTTTTTTAAACATTCTTCCACTATCTCGCGCCTGGGGCGAGAAAGCTGCAAAAGATTAGAACGAAAATCTAGTGATTTTGAATCGGCGCTTAAAAATACATGATGCCCATTTTTTACCGCTAATCCGGCCGCATCTCTGCACTCAGATGGAGCAGCAATAATGAGAGGGTTTTGAAAAGTAGTAACACAAGTACGAAATTGTTTTATATCTTCAACAACAATACAACGTGAAAAAACTTGTATTTTTTCGGCTTCTGGAAGAGTTGAAACTGCACTATAAAAAAAAGCGAATGGCTCATCAGGCGAATCTCCTCTAACCTCTACAATAGACGCTTTATCTTTTATCCAATTTTGTATGTGTTTTGCTTCTTTGATTCTTCCTCCTAAAACAAGTTCTGCCGTCATTTCCGGATTGGTGGCAACAGCCCACTCCTCCCAAAAGCCTTCAATATCACGAATCTGATCAGATAGTCCCTTTATTTGTCTACCAAGCCATAACGCTACTGCCGGAGCCGATTCAAGCCACAATTCAATATGATCAGAAGACACGACTCGAACATCCTTCCATTCATTTAATAGCCTTTTATTTTTTTCCCACTCCTTGCCCTTTTGCCAAGTATATGGAGTTACAAAAACAAAACTAGTATCACCTTTATTAACTCCTAACGGATTAGTAGTTCTTTTTAAATAATCAGCATCAGCCTTCTTGCCCGGAGTTTTTTTTGTGCCAATTTCCCAAACAGAAATGCCTGATGGAAATAAAGGAGAAATATTTGGTGTTTTTAAATATCCATCCCAGCCTCCATTTGCTACACTATCACCACTTGGAAAATTGATTTCTTCTATCGTCGAGGACGTAGCAAAAATAAGCCTACGAATAAGCTCTGGCAACGTTTGAGCACAATGCCTTTGTTTACCGTTAACCCAATTTTTTATATCTCCTACATCAATCCATTTCATATTAATTATTTTTTCTTATCAACTGGAGGGCACGGGTCATTGCCAGGAGCTACAGTATCGCTGTCGCGAATTTTTCCATCTCGACCATGGATTCTGACTTCACCACCGCCAGAATTGCCAGATAATTCTTTAGCAATTTTCTCAGCTTCTTTTTGAGTGTCAGCAAAGCCACTGGCGCGATCAGCACCTTCACGTTTTATTCGCCAGTCGCCAGTATCTTTATCTTTTGATACATGATAATTAGACATATTTTTATAATCAATTCTTAATCACTCTGACTACGACACCATTTACCAAATAACCGTGAGCCTCTAAATCATCTTCGTGTAAAATAATCGGTGGAATACCTAAACTGGATTCAGAGATTAGTCTGATTTCTTTCCTGTTCTTATAAAATCTTTTTATATTAGCCGCACCATCAATGACTGATAAAACATAATCCCCGTCTTGCGGATCCTTGTTTCCGTAGTCAACTATAACATAATCACCATTTTCTATAGGACCACCTTTAACGTCTCGAGCCTGGTTCATTGATTCGCCCACCGCTTTAACAATATAAAGCTGATCCGGCCTCTTACGCTCCAATATCCTAGGAGAAATTTTCAAAAAGCCTAAAAGATTCTGTTGCGCTAACTCTAAGGCCTGACCGCAGTTGGCACACCCTAGAATAGGAATATTAAATAGATTGTCGGTCACGAACGGTTCATTTTTGGCTACTTTTTGCTTATTGTCAGAACCAAGGTACAAAAGCCCCATCCTCTTTAATTGATTAAGATGATGAACAACAGTCTGCGGATTTGCTATACCTACCTCCCGGCCTATTTCCCGATAACTCATTTTTGAAATATCCTTTTTTTTAGCCAACTCAATCAAGCTCTCTTGGTTTTTATGCATATATTTTTTATTACTAACCATAATATACACCCTAAATAAAGAAATGTCAATAATATTTTAAACAGATTAAACGCAATTTACAGAATTTACTAATTTAAATTTATTTATAAAATAATTTAACTAATTTTAAATAAAAAAATGCTATTGTAGACTTTTTGATTTCGTACTATAATAAAGGTATCAATCGTTCTTTATCTGTAGTTCCCTAACTATTCAAGCACACTCAGGGGGAACGTGCGGAATTATTTAGTCAAATATATTTTTATTTTATTCTTTCGGGGGAGATAGATGCTCTAGAAAATCCGAGAGAGATTCAAATCTTTTATGTTTTAAGAGTTTTTGAATTTCTCTCGGATTTTTTTATTTATTAACTATTTTATGGCTTAATAATTAATTCATAAATCTATGAACAAAGAAAAACTACAGGTCACATACCTGCCAATCAACGAGTTAAAACCAGCCGAGTACAATCCTAGAAAATGGGATAAAGAAGCGGCTGAACAGCTAAAAGAAGGTATCAAACGCTTTGGGTTAGTCGACCCATTTGTAGTTAATTCAGCTCCAGAGCGCCTGAATATCATCATCGGTGGCCACTTCCGCTGGGCGATGGCTAAAGAACTGGGCTTTGAGACAGTGCCAGTTTGTTATGTGAACATTCCAGATATAGAAAAAGAAAAGGAGCTCAATCTCAGACTGAACAAAAATCAAGGCGAATTCGATCTTACTCTATTAGCTGAATTTGATGAAGAATTTCTGAAAGATGTCGGATTTGATTCTGAAGAATTAGATAAAATCTTTGAGGAAGATCCGACTGAGGAAATTTTTGACCTGAATAAGGAGCTAGAGAAATTGAATATTAATGAAATCAATATCCAAAAAGGCGATATCTATGATTTAGATGGATCGAGACTGATGTGCGGCGATAGCACGATTGAAGCGGACATGCTAAAGCTGGCTGATGGGAATAAATTTTCGCTAATATTAACAGATCCCCCTTATTTATTAGATTACTTACACGGCAAATCACGTCATGGCGAAGCAACCACTGGCTTTGGCGCTAAGAAGAACAGGCGTTACTTAGAAACCGACTCCCTGCCCAATAACTTCACCGAATTATGGATGTGCGGTGTGGCTAAAGTTCAAGCCGATAGTGCCTCTATCATCGTCTACGAAAACTGGAAGAACATCCGGACAATATGGAATGAAATGGAAAAACACTGGAAAGTAAAGAATATGATTGTGTGGCATCTCAATAATCGAGTCCAGGGCTTTGCCGCCAAGTATAAATTCTTCAATAAATATGACATAGCCGTTGTCGGGTGCACTGAGGATGCTAATATCGAGTATAATCTAGAAGGTGAGGGTGAAGGCTTACAGAATGAATATGAAACTGCTCTTTTCGCCATTTCTGGTAAACCGCAATGGGAAAATTATGAGGCTGGCAAAAAATACTGCCCAACCGACTTCATTGAACATGTGGCCGCAGATGAAAAATCGTCTGGTCAAGGAATAATCTTTGGAACGAAACCGACAAATATCCTCATTCCCTATATCAAAGTTCTAACCAAGCGCGACCAACTGGTTCTTGAACCATTCGGCGGATCCGGTAGTACGCTTATTGCCTCGACCATGCTAGGCCGGAAATGCTTTTTAATGGAGAAATCTCCAGTCTACGCCGAGGTGATACTCAACCGTTGGGAAAAGTATACCGGCAAGAAGCGGGTAAAAATATATGAGGTCTAGTCAGGAAAAATCTAGATTTATTGAGTTTCTCCGAGAAATGCCTACTATCTACTATGCAGCCAAGAAAATAGGCATTTCTCGGGCAACTATATATCGTTGGCTAAAAGATAATTCGGATTTCAAGCAAAGAGTAAATATTGCTTTAGAACAAGGGAGAATGGGAACCAACGAAATAGTAGAGATGTCGCTTATTTCTCAGGCTAAGAAGGGCAATATAAATGCCTCTAAATTTTATTTATCTCATAATCATGAAAACTATATGTCTAATCCGTTGCCCATAAGTCCGGTAGCCCCGATACCGGGTGATCATTGTAAGACTTGCGGACATAAGAATCTCTCGAATATGTCCGATGAAGAACTGGATTCCACTATTAAAGACATGGAGAGCGGCCAAAAAAGCAGAGAAGAACTATAGATTATTTTATTACCACTTCTCAATCTTGTAGCTACACTTATTACATACCCAATATCTTTTTGGGGATGCTATTCTAATAATGAATAAAATCAAACCAACAATGAATAATGCTCCGCCTATAACGTTACTAAAAGGGGCGAAAATAAATCCTAAGAAAAAAATAAGCAGAGACGAGCCAATATTGCTATAAATTTTTCTTCTTACCATTTCTCCGCCACATTGCTTGCAGGTTAGTTTGTTTATTTTTTCACCGTTGACTACGGTGACCACTAAATCTGAGGCGCAATGCTTGCACTTAATGGCCTCGTCCTGAATTTCTTCGGAACAAAATGGACATTTTTTCATAGATTATTTAATTAATAAGTTATGAATGTCCGATGTCCGTAAATACAAAAACGGACACCCGACCCGGTCGCTAAACCGCAATCAGTGTCCGTGAAGACGCCTACTTGCATAAGGGTCGGTGTGTCCGTTCCTGTATGCAAATAAGCCAAGGCCACCCAATAATGGGTGCGACTTCACGAAATTTGGTTACGGTTTAGCACTTAAAATATAACTCAAAATAGCCTAAAAGTAAAGAAAAGTTACCTACAGTTTATCTACTTCTGAGGCCTGGACTTCCCCGCCAAATTGCGTCATTCATTGGTTAAACAACTATAACCATATGAACCAAACAAGCACAGTTTTAAGCCCCAAAACGACCCTAGAAGGCCAAAATGGGGCTAATCTAGGGGTCTTGCCGCAAGAAACGCTCAAATACTGCCTTTACGCCCGAAAGTCCACGGAATCCGAGGAAAGACAGGTACTATCCATTGATAGCCAGATTAAAGAGATGCTTGATCTAGCCACTCGAGAGAATCTAAATATTATCGAAATTAGGCGAGAATCACACAGCGCTAAAGAGACTGGCCAACGCAAAATCTTTAACGAATTAGTGAGTGATATAAGACAAGGTAAATTCAATGCTATCCTAACTTGGGCGCCAGATCGCATATCTAGAAACGCTGGAGATCTAGGATCTATCGTAGATTTGATAGACCAAGGGATATTAAAAGAAATTCGCACCTTCAGCCAAAGATTTACCAATAATCCTAATGAAAAATTTCTGCTGATGATTTTAGGATCACAGGCCAAATTAGAAAATGATAATAGAGGCGTTAATGTAAAGCGTGGACTAAGAACAAGAGCAGAAATGGGATTATGGGTTGGGCGAGCGCCACTCGGCTATTTAAATCAAAATAGAATGGATAAGAAATGCCAGGTTATAGTTGATCCGCTACGATCCCCTGCTATAAAACAAATGTTTGAGATGGTGGCCTATAAAAAATATAGTGGACGGAAACTATATCATTGGCTCAGGCATGAGCTAAATTTTTATACTAGAGGTAATAAACCATTAACTTTAAGCGGCATATACAGAATACTAGATAATCCTTTCTATTATGGCGTATTTGAAAAACCGAGAGGAAGTGGCAATTGGTATCAAGGAAAACATAAGCCACTAATTACCCAGGAATTATTTGAGAAGACCAAAGTCCAACTTAAACGAGATAATATTCAAAGGGAAAACAAGGAATTCGCTTTCACAAAACTGATTACTTGCGGCTGTTGCGGATCAGGCATATCGGCGGAAGATAAATACAAACAACTTAAAGATGGAACAACGGCTCATTATATTTATTATGGTTGTTCGAGGGCCAGAGATAGGTTCTGTAAAAATAAATATATTAGAGAAGAAGAATTAATAACTGAATTATTAAAAATAATAGATAAAGTAGATATGAACGAACTCGGAATACTGACCAGAATGGAAATGGAAGTTGAGCGATTAAACAAATTTCAAAATATGATACTTGGGGAAAAACAGCCTCACAAAAAACATAAGCCCGCAGTTGATATGCGTGTTTATGCTAGATACGTGCTTAAAGAAGGAAGTTCTGTTGAAAAAAGGGAGTTACTGGCCAATTTGAGAAGCAAGATTACATTAAAAGATAAAAATTTAAATCTGAGAAATGAATAATGTAATATTTTCTAAATAATATTTATTTAAATCTATACAAACTCAAACCATTAACTACCACGATTACGGTTACACCCACATCGGCAAATATAGCTAATGATAAATTACTTATACCCATAACTGCTAATATCAGAAAAATCGATTTCGTGCCAAGAGCAAAATAAGTATTAAATTTAATTTTAGTTACCGTTTTTTTACTTAATTTAATTATATAAGGAATTAACTTAAGATCATCATTCATTAAAGCAATATCAGCAGTTTCAATGGCAATATCAGAACCAAGAGAGCCCATAGCAATACCAACACTGGCTCCAGCTAAAGAAGGTGCATCATTTACACCATCACCAACCATGGCTACTTTTATATTATTTTTTGATTTATTAATGATGAGCTCCGCCTTATCTTCCGGTAACTTTCCTGAATGTATTTCTGATATACCAAGAGCGCTCGAAACATACTGAGCAGCTCCATCATTGTCACCTGTCACCATAAAACATTTTATTTTTTGTTCCTGTAACTCTTTTATTACTTGTTTACTTTCATCCTTTATTCTATCAGACAAGGCTATTAGTCCTTTTATGGCTTTTTCATCACCCAGAAATACAACCGTCTTGCCTTCTTTTTCCAGTCTTTCTTTTTCTTTAGCCATCAGTTCGCTTAACTCCATTTTACCAATCTGATTATCAATCAAATTTATTTTACCTAAACAATGTTTTATATCAGTACAAACTAAACATTCACCAACAATGCCTTGCCCTTGGACTGATTGAAAATTTTTGAAGCCGTGAATATTTATTCCATCCTTTTTAGCTTTTTCAACAATTCCTTGAGACAACGGGTGCTCAGAATATTCACTTAACCCAGCCGAACAACTTAAGACTTCTTCTTTAGTAAAACCATTAAAGGGAATAATATCAGTTACTTCGGGCTTGCCAACTGTAAGTGTTTTAGTTTTATCAAAACCAATCTCAGTAATACAAGCCAAGTCTTCGATGGCTTTACCGCCTTTCACTAAAATTCCTTTTTGACTGGCATTTCCAATCGCAGAAAAAACTGAAATAGGAGTAGAGATTACTAAAGCACAGGGACAAGATATTAAAAGAATGGTTAACGATTGAACTAACCAAAAAGCTACAGATCCATCAAAAAATAAAACCGGAATAATAAATAGAATAACTGCAAAGGCAGTAACGGCCGGAGTATAATAACGAGCAAATTTTTCTATAAACTTTTGTGAATCAGCCTTTCTCTTTAAAGAATTTTCTGTTAACTGCACAATTTTGTTTAAAGTTGAATCCTTAGATTCTTTTAAAACTTTAACTTCTAAATAACCGCCGATGTTAATTGACCCAGCGTATATTTTCTCACCAAGGCTTTTGCTTTTTGGTAGCGGTTCCCCAGTAATCGTTGATTCGTCAACTAGACTACCCCCATATACCACTTCACCATCTAAGCCAACCTGATCTCCAGGCCTGATAATTATAAGTTCCCCGATTGTTATTTGATCGATGCTTACGATTCTATTTCCAGCTTTAAGTTCAGCTGTTTTCGGAAAATTATTAACCAATTTTTCTAAAGCCTGTCGACTTCGCTCTAAACCATATTCTTCAAGAGCCTCACCCAAACTAAACAAAACAACGATGATAGCGGCTTCTTCGTATTTTTGCAAAAATATGGCTCCAATAATAGCAATAGTCATCAACAGATTTATATCTGAGAAATTTAATTTAAATAGACTTTTAAAACCGCTAATAATAGTTGCCCTACCAAAAATAAAAATAATACCGATAAAAAGTGGTAATTTAATCCATATAGCTAGGTCAATTGAGAAGAGCGACAGTATTTCAAGAGGGGCAATAAACAATAAAGCCATTACTAGCCACCAAATTTTATTTGTTTTTGTTTTAATTTCGCTCTTTTTTTTATCAGAGCAACTATCACAGCAATTATCCATATATTTAAAATATAATAAATTTATTAAGCATACTCTTGTAAACTCTTAGTGGCTTCGGCCCGACCAAGGCTTTCCCATTTATAAATACTGTTGGCGTTCCGTATAGATGAGTTTTTCTTAATTGATTAACTTGACCTGCAACAATTTTCTTAATTTCTGGGCTACTGACACAATCACTTATTTTTTTCTCGTCAAAATCAAAATTTTTCAATATTGCTCCAATGTATTCAGGTTGATAAATTTCCACTTTATCAACTGTAAACAAATAATCATTAAAGGCCCAAAATCTCTCTCCGTATTCTTTATAAACACAATAACCGACTTCTGACAGATAGTTAGTATTTTCTTTAGCAGGATAATGGGCAAAAATATAATTAGTTTTTTTATCTCTAACTAATTTCTGAATATCGGAATAAGCTTTCCTAGTGTAATCACATTCATAACAACCAATCAAAACTACTGTATCTTTTGAATTAATATTTTTGGTTGGAAAAGTTGATAAATCAATATTTTCCAAAGTCACATTCTCTTCTTTCTTTTCAACAGCACCACATTGCTGACTAATATCAGTCACTTTATTATTTTCCCCCTTAGGATCAAAGGCACAAAAACCGGCTTGGTTTAAACCGTTACAACTACCATACAGATAGTAATTATAACCGCCTTTTACCACCCAAAAAGTACTGCCGACCATCAGAATAAAAAATATCCAAGAAAAAATCTCAAAATGTTTGTTAAATAAGCGAGCCACAAAAACAGAGCGACTCATTAACCTGACTAGTATTTTATTTTTTATTTTTTCCTTAAAACCAGTATTACAAGGTCTTAGTGTTATTCGTCTAAACACACAATCCAGAGCCTCCTTTGCTAAAATTCTATGAGTAGCACTGAAAATACCAAGTATCGAGAACCCTATTAGAGCAACTATACATAGCATAAATTTTTATATAATCTTCATAATTTTTATTAAACTGCTTACCAGTGTTTCCGCCTCTTCCATTGTATTATAAAAATACAAAGACACTCTGGCGGAATTTTTAATTTTTTTATCGTTAAACCAAGAATGAACACAGTGCCGTCCTGATCTAATCATAACACCGGACATTTCGTCAAGCAATAACGCAAATTGGTGCATATCTAGACCATCAATATAGAATGATATTATTCCCGATCTAAGCGACGGGTCAAGCGGACCAATAATTTTAATTCTTGGTATTTTGCTTATTTCTTCTGTTATATATTGATTAAGTTTAAGCTCCTGTTCTCTAATATTTTCAAAGCCGACTGCGTCGAGATATTTCACTGCCGCACCTAAACCAATAATTCCAGCATAATCCTGTAACCCTGCCTCAAATTTTTCAGGTGCGTTTAACATTTTATATTCTGTATAAGTAGAATACTCGACAGTACCGCCACCAACTATAAATGGTTCTAATTTTTCCAGTAAACTATATTTACCGTATAAAACACCAGTGCCAGTTGGGCCCAATAGCTTATGTCCAGAAAAAGCTAAGAAATCTACATCCAAATCTCTAACATCAATCTTTTTATGAGGTGCACTTTGAGCGGCATCTAGCAAAACCAGAGTACCATTATCGTGAGCAATCTTAATAATCTCTTTAGCAGGAATAGTTGTACCATCTAAATTAGAGGTATGAACCATAGCTACTAACTTCACTCCTTTGATTAATTCTTTATAACTATCCAGATCAAAAGTGCCATCATTTTTAGATTTAACGATTTTATGAATAATGCCTTTCTTCTCAACTAAAATCTGCCAAGGAATTAAATTGGAATTATGTTCCTTATCTGTAGTTAAGATTATATCGCCAGCACCGAGTTTTAATGAATGAGCCAAAAGATTTATAGCTTCTGTGGTATTTCTAACAAAAACAATTTCCGAATCATTACTGGCGTTAATAAAATTAGCGACCAGACGTCTAACTTCTTTTATTTTGTTTGTTGTTACTTCTGCCAATTTATATGAACTTCGGCCAGCAGCAGTAGGATAATTAAAATAATAATCATCCATGGCTTCAATCACTTGCCTCGGTTTTAAACTCATACTAGCATTATCAAAATATATAGGAAGTGTTTTATTGCCTACTTTATTAAATATTTTGAAGTCCGCTCTTATTATTTCTGAATTTAACATATATTTCTACTAATTATTAATCGGGGATAATTTTACATTACCCCCGATTAATACATTTAATTACTGTCCGCAACCACTGCCTGAACCGCCAGAAGGTGCTGTGCCAATACCGAAACCTGGAGCCGGGGCATCACCAGACAGTTGAGTGGAACATTCTTTAGGTTGATTATTAAAAGCGGAACAAATTGATTTTAATAAACTTTTTGAATCTCTAGCACTTTCACTTTGTGATCCATTAATAATTAAAGTAGGAGATCCGCCAACATTATATTTAGCATTATCCGCTTTAAAAACCTCAAAACCAGGATAAGACCCCTTGAAACCAGAATTGTTACTAAAATTTTCTAAGACTTTGAATTCTTTATCTGTTTGAGTTACGCAACTAAGCATTTTATTTTTATCTACACCAGATTCAGTAATGCTTGTTTCCGAGTCGCCACTTTTTAAGAAGGCATCCAAATAAGCTAAAAGTTTTTTAGGTTGTTCTTTTTGAATACAATACTGGTTCAACTCTTCTTTTAATTCCTTTTCACCATGCATCGCGTAATCAGTAAATTTAAGCTTGAAATCAATTTTATCCCCCAAGGCTTTTACAACTGGCACAATTCCTTTTTCCATCTGTAAACCATAAGGACAATGACTCATAACAAATAATTCTACTACTGGTTTATCGGTTTTTTTATCAATATTATCAGCGACTGTTTCAGAGTTTGTTTTGTTAGTATTTTCCTGACTGCCAGCCTGAGCACTTTTAATCATTTCCAATGATTGTGGGAAAAACTTTGAACCATCTTTAGACACAAAAGAATTAATAGTTTGCCCGTTATAGACAACTTCTAACTTATAAAGATTTCCTTCCTTTCCAGTTACCTTTACCGTAGCCGAGCCCTTACCTTGTAAAAGTTCAGAATTTACAAAACTAGTTGATTTTTCTTCAATATTTTCTACTGGCAACCACGATATTTTTTCTTTATATGCTTGAATAGCAAAATATATCGAACCCAATATAATTACCAAAACTATTCCAGCAATAACCCCAGTTAATGTTTGTTTATTTGCTTTTTTACTTATATTCATATTTAAATTTATTAATAATTACACAAATAAAAAACTATCAATTACAAAAAAGATAGTTTTGTGCGAACTTATTAATAAATTTTTGGATGCAGTAACCCCTTGGCAAATAAAAAATTTAACAAGTTATAATCAAGAGAAAAATATTTTAATGTTATTCTAAATTTATGATGGCAGGCTAAAAGTAATGCTTTATTATTCAGTAATAAAAAAAATGCAATGATTACAATCAACAAACCACCAATTAAATTATTACTTGCGATTACAGTTAAAAATGCTAATCTTTCTTGCAAATGGCTGCCAACACCTTCGTTAAAGCAACTGCCATCTTGGCATGTTTGAGCTTGATAACTAAAAACACAGCCATCAGGTAAGCAAACCTGCCAGTTGGCCAGAACAACGATTAATCCCGCTAAAACAGCCAGAGTTGTAAGTGTTTGTCTAAGTTTCATGATGCTTTTATTTTTCTTATTATACCAATAATATATGCTTAATACCAGTTTTTCTCTATATTTTAATATAGGGAATAAACGGTCTAATAAACGGAGTAACGTTTAAAATATACCAAAAAGCCCCGTAAATACGAGGCTTCGTGGGTCTATCCGATACTAAATTGTCTTGGCGGAGAGTGAGGGATTCGAACCCTCGATACCTTGCGGTATACACACTTTCCAGGCGTGCGCACTAGACCAACTATGCGAACTCTCCCAATTTTTTATTCTTATTTATTCTCAATCAATAATTTCTTATCAACTATCGTTTTTAGTCCTTCAATCTGATCGCCATTAGAGTCTATAAAATTTTCATAAGGCCGCGCGCCTAAAATCATTTCATCGCCGACAAAAATTGTTGGCGTCCCCTGGACCATATAGGACTCGGCTTCAGCCGCGGACTTCTCTATTTTTCCTGATTTTTCGGCATTAGTCAAGCAGACGGCAAATTCTTCGCCATTTAAATTTAATTGCTTAATATATGAACTAAAATCCGGTGTTAATGACTGATGATTCTTAGCCCGCGCGAATAATAGGGCGCGCATTTGCACCCATTTCCCCTGCTCACCAGCGCAATCAACTGCGGCCGAGGCTTTTAAGGCTAGCGGGGCGTCCTTAAAATAAGAACGAATAACTACCGCAAGCTTATTACCGGCTTCCGCTTTAATCTTTTCTAAAGTATCAGCCAAAGAGGCACTAAAAATATTGGTGTAATCTTCATAAACAAAAATTTTAAGGGGGGCATCGGCTGAACCAAAAATTTTGTCATTATCTTTCAGGGTTGGCAAATCCGGAGCGATATAACTAGCCGCCTGAGGATTATCAATTTTAGTAGAGGCAGTATTAAAATTAGTCTGAGTGCTTAAATAATTGTCGCCTTCCCTATCATCATTTTTATCTTGCTTAAATAAATTTACGATGGATAAGATTATAAAAACAATAATCATGACCACGACGACAATAATTAATAAGCGATTTTCATGTTTTTTAAACAATTTTTTCATAGATATTTGATTTATTTTAACGCTTATTTACTCTAGTGCTTTCGCTACTCTAAACAACAGTTTTTCCTCTAACCGTGGCGCTATTAACTGAGCACCAATGGGCATTTCGGTCCCATCGGCCGCCGGAACGCGCCCGGCTGGCACGGATATGGCTGGTAATCCAGCTAAAGATGCTCCCGTCACAAAAATATCCTCCATGTACATCGCTAGAGGGTCATTGGCCTGTTCACCAATTTTAAAAGCGGGATGCGGCGCGGTCGGAGTTAATAATAAATCTACTTGTTTAAAAACTTGTTTAAAATCATCCACAATTAAAGTTCTAACTGCCTGGGCCTTTTTATAATAGGCGTCATAATAACCAGCGCTAAGAGCATAAGTGCCGAGCATAATCCGGCGCTTTACTTCCTGTCCAAAGCCCGCTCCTCGGCTCTTCTTATAAAATTCCTGTAAATTCTTAGCCTCATCATCAGATGAGCCCCAGCCGACGCCGTCAAAGCGCGCTAAGTTAGAGCTAATTTCTGATGGAGTAATTATATAATAAACGGGAATGCCATATTTAGTATAAGGGAGGCTAACTTCTTTAAAGCGGGCACCAGCTGCTTCTAGTTTTTTAACCGCTGCTTCCATTTTATGGGCGACGCTAACATCTAATTCGTCTAAAAAATATTCTTTTGGCAGACCTATCATCAAGCCGCTTAGATCAGACTCTCCTTCAGCTTCTTCGCTATACTCATCAGTGATTTCATGAGCAGTAGTCGCATCTAAGGTATCGCGTCCCGCAATTACTTCTAATACTAAGGCAGCGTCATAAGCGGTCTTAGCCAAAGGACCGATAACATCAGTTGAAGAGGTCATAGATAATAAGCCAGAACGAGAAACGCGCCCATAACTAGGCTTCAAACCGACTACGCCAGAGAAACTAGCGGGATGGCGGATGGATCCGCCCGTATCTGAACCTAAAGCGAATAAACACATATCGGCGGCCACGGCGGCAGCACTGCCGCCAGAAGACCCGCCCGGGACACGGCTAGGATCATGATAATTTTTGGTTGAGCCGTAGGCGGAATTTTCGGTTGAGGCGCCATGGGCGAATTCATCCATGTTGGTCTTGCCCAAAAGAATAGCACCCGCTTCTCTTAATTTTTTAATAACTGTCGCGTCATACGGAGCAACGTATTCGCTTAAAATTTTTGAGGCGGCACTAGTACGCCAACCACGCGTCATAATATTATCTTTAGCGAGATACGGAATACCTAAAAGAGAGCCGCGTTCACCGGATTTTAGTCTATGATCTGCTTCATCAGCGGCGGCTAAGGCCGCTTTCTCATCTACCGCTAAACAAGCGTTTAATTCTGGATCAATTTCCCTGATTCGCGCCAAGCAATCAATTACAATAGCGCGTGCGCTTATTTCACCACTGTCTAATTTCTGACGTGCTTGTTTAATGGTTAATATATTAAGAGACATAAAAAAATATAAAAAAATTCCTTAACTTAAAGGACTCGCTTTACTTTTATCTGGCGGTCCTCCAGCTCGCCTTGATGCAAAGCTTCGGCAACTTCGTTCGGCGACCAATCATTAACTTTATCCTCGCGCCAAACATCAACCAGTCCGCTTACCTGAGCGGTTGGCTCAATTTTAGAAGTATCAACCTCGTCCAGCTGGCTGACATATTTTAAGATGGCGTCCAGCTGCAGACCGTATCTAGTCTTTTCTTCATCAGTAAGCTCTAAACGAGATAATTCCGCAATATGATTTATTTCTTCTCTAGTGATTGGCATAATTATTTTAGTAAATGCAAAAAATCTTCTTCTGACAATATTTTAATTCCCAACTTCTTAGCTTTATCCAGCTTAGAGCCAGGATCAGCGCCCGCTAAAACATAATCTGTTTCTTGGCTAACGCTTTCCTTAACGCGTCCGCCGGCTGTTTTAATTTTATCTTTCGCCTCTCCCCTTGTCAAACTAGGCAAAGAGCCGGTTAAAACAAAATTTTTATTGGCTAATTTATTGTCTACGTCGTTTCTTGGTTTTGGATAAGACAACTTAACTCCATTCCTGGCAAACTTTTCCAACAACTTAATATTATCAGGATTATCTCTATAATTTATAATGCTCTCCGCCACTATAGGGCCAAAATCATCCATCTTTTGCAAATCATCCAGCGTTAAATTTTGTAAAAAATTAATAAAATCCTTAATAGTTATTAATTCTCCTTTTAAATATCTTGGATATACCGATTGAGATTGAACAGCGCGAATAGCTAAAATATACTGATTTAGAGTAGCCGCCTTCTCCTCGCCAACATTTCTTATTCCTAGTCCATAGATAAACCTCGCTAAATCTAAGGTTTTACGGGAAGCAATCATGTTTAAAACATTATCCGCTTTTTTTTCAGCAAATCTTTCCAGACTTAATAAATCCCCTCTCTTTAAGCTATATAAATCAGCGGCGTCCTTTATTAAACCGCTAGTCATAAACTGCTCTATTAATTTCGGGCCCAGTCCTTCTAAATCAGCCGCCCCTTTAGAAACGAAATGACCAACCTGACGGAGATTTACGGCGTAGCATCTTTTATTAGCGCAGCGATAAGCGACTTCGCCCTCAACCCTGATTACTTTTCCCTCACACATCGGACACTGGCTAGGCGGAGAGATCTTTTTTTCCTTACCGCTTCGTAAATTTTTAATAACTTCAATTACTTTAGGGATAACATCGCCGGAGCGTTCAATAATAATAGTATCGCCGATTCTTAAATCAAGCCGTTCTATTTCATCAAAATTGTGCAAGGTAGAGCGGCTAATAACCGCGCCGCCCACTTTGACCGGTTCTAAAATCGCGGTCGGCGTTAAAGCACCAGTCCGGCCGACCTGCCAAGCAACATCTAAAATTTTCGTCGTTGCCTGCTCAGCGGAAAATTTATAAGCCATCATATAGCGCGGCGCCTTACCAACTATTCCCAAAACTGGCCACATTTTTAAGTCATTAACTTTAACAACCGTGCCGTCTATTTCAAAAGGCAACTTCTCTCGACCCTGTTCAATTGATTTATAAAAACTAAAAACTTCATCTAAACCACGACAAACTTTATTGTGCTTTAAAGTTTTAAAACCCAGTAAATTGGCCAGCTTATCGGCAACAAAGCGAGTCGTTATTAGCTTGCCGCGCTCATAATCAGCCAATAATAAATCATAAGCGTAGAATTCTAATTTACGCGTTTCGGTAACGCGAGAGTCTAGCTGGCGAATTGAGCCAGCTACACCATTACGGGTATTAGCTAAAACAGCCTGGCCAGTCGCCGCATAATGTTTATTCAAAGTAGCAAAAACGGTTTTAGTCATGATTGTTTCACCACGAAGTTCAATCGTGCCGGAAGCGATAAGATTAAGGATATTTTGTTTATCAGAAGAACTAAAACCTAAATCATTAAATTCTTTATCAGTCGGTACGCGCAATTTTAACGGGATACTATTAATAGTTTTGATATTATTAGTTACATTCTCACCGACTTTTCCATCGCCGCGGGTCGCGCCTTGCACCAGCAACCCCTTCTCATATTTTAAATTAATAGCTAAACCATCTAATTTTAATTCGCAATAATATTCTTTACAATTAACATTGAAAGAGGCGCTGCCCCGCCCCTTCAAATAATTATCATTTCTCTCCTCCCAAGCGCGCATATCCTCTTCGCTAAAAGCATCAAATAAAGATATCATGGGCTGGGAATGAATCGCTTTTTGAAATTTAGCTAAAGGCTGGCCAGCCACGCGTTGAGTCGGCGAGTCAGGGGTAATTAAATCAGGATATTCATTCTCCAATAAAAAAAGCTCATTTTTAAGGCTATCCAGCGCCGCCGCGGACATGGTTTCCTTATCCAAAACCGCGTAATTATAACGATGGATATCAATTTCGGCTCTTAGCTTAGCCAGACGTATTTTAGCTTCTGATTTAGTCATTTTGATGATATTATAGCCTAATTATAACACAAAGATAGAATTTCCTGAACTAGCCAAAAAGACGGCCGACTGAGATTATCCATTTGACTTTTATAAATAAAAATAGTATACCTGAAATAATAGTTAATTAGTGGCGGGCGTTCATTTAAATAGAAATTTAGACTATAACAAACTTTAAACACTAAATGGAGAAACAGATTATGCTAGGAAGAGATTTCAACGAAAAACTAGCTGTCTTTATCGCTAGCTGGTTCTATACGGGGTTTATCCCGTCTATAACCAAAAAGAGTATGGCAGGCACCTGGGGCAGTCTATTCGCTATCCCATTTTGTCTAGCCGCTATGGCGGTTTGCTGCCAGCCGACCCTGACAGACGGATCCTGCGATTTATATGGGGCAATAGTAAAATATGCCAGCATATTGATCTATATTTACTTCTTGGGGCGCACAACCATCGGATTAGCCGAGAAGGTAATCGGACCACGGGTTGATTGGAAAGGAAAAACCAAAACTCACGACCAGAATAACATCGTCGTTGATGAAATCTGGGGAATGTTTATTACTTATTACCCAATTTTCTTAGGGCTAATAAGCGTTGAAACTATTTCCTGGAAAATGGCTGTTCTACTAATTATAGGGTTTGGTTATTTCCGATTATTTGATATTATCAAGATCTGGCCGGTCAAATTTTTTGATCAGCTAGAAAGTCCATTTGGGGTAATGATGGATGACGGTGTCGCCGGTCTCCAGGCCGGGAGTCTTCTGTATATTACCAACCTCTTGTTGATATATATTACCGCCCTGCTAGGATTAAGTTAGTAAAAACGGTTAACGAAAATACCAAAAAGCATCGGCTATAAACCGATGCTTTTTTAATTAAAAAGCCCTCTTTAAGTTTAAAAGAGGACTTTACGACGAGCCGTTAAGGGCAAGACGGCAATAAAACTATAATATTCATCTCCGGAGATAATAATTCGGGATGATTGACTGGAAAAATCTGCAGGATAGCATTACCATCGCCTATCATTCCCAGACAATCTTCCTGGCTTTTAGCTCCCGATTGATTAACCGACAAATTCTGAAAAGGGACCAAAAGGTTGGACCTTACAAAACGAATCGTCAAATTTTCATACCAGCTCGGCCACATGGAAAGGCAAACCGCTTTATACTGTTCATCTATTTTTAGTAAGAAACAGCAAGTGATATTACCATCTTTTATAATCCAGTGACGAAAATTGGATATAAATAATATGGATTGTTCCACGGTCAGACAGTTGTCGTCTAAACTACTGCCATTAGAAGTAAACGCTTCCCCTAATGTCGCTAACTTAAACAATTTATGGGGGACAATATTCATGGCTGGACATTCCAGGCCAGACGGGACTAGGCCGGCTTTTTGATAAAATTTCAAAGCTGCCTTGATGGCAGAGTCGCCGTTAGTTAGGGTTGCGGGAATAATAGCAGGAAGATAAAAATGCTCTTCTTCATCTACTACCCCTAATATTACATCTGAGTTAGGCATTGAACCTCCGGGATATTGATCGTTGTTAAGTAAATCCGTTTATAAAAGAACCAATAATAAAATATAGCAATTCAGGGCGTTAGTGTCAACCGAGAGATAATAATAAAAAAACGGCAATTCATTTAAAGAATTGCCGTGCGAGGGAACGGTGGGGATCGAACCCACGACCTCCAGATCCACAATCTGGCGCTCTGACCAACTGAGCTACGAACCCGGTTCAGCTTTGTTTGATCTGTTATTAAAAGGACTTATAATTTAATATTGAATATTAACATAAATTATAAATATGTCAAGAGCTTTAGTAATAACGCTTCTTTTAACTGATTGAAAAATTTCTAGACAAAAGATGCTCGCGAATTATGTTGCTTTTAGCTTTTTCACACTGAGCCAAAACAGAGTCAATAACTGATCGCTTGAAGCTAAGCTCTAAATCAGAAGAGCTCCCCTCCTGAGCATAGACTATTCTCATGCCTAAAAGTAAATCAAGTTCATCTTTAATTTCTTCTGGTGAATTAGTTTCATTTACCAGAAAATATTCATAGGATTTTTTGTAACCATCCAGAGTTTTGCAATTGCGGAAATTATGCGGCCCGAACATCTTCTTATCTAACTCACTAGCTTCAAAAAAATGAGCGTACTGAGAATTTTCACTACTGCTGCTAACCGCTTCATACAATTTGCAATTAGCACAATCATTATTGCATAGTCTAACCTCAGGACTATCATATATAAAATACCAGCCCCGCCAGTTATCAAGAATAATAGCGTAAAAGCCGCCGTGTTTAATAGCTAAGATTTCTGCCTCTTTTACGGCTGTGGCTAAATCTGGTTCTACGGTCATTGTTTTCATTGGCACTCCTCAATGATTTTAGTTTATATTAATTTATTAAAGAATCTAAAAACGCTAACTACTATTTAATTTAATTTTTAGCTAACTTAATCGCTAAAGCGACCGCTTCTTGGGGGGTTTGGGCGGACACAACTTTCACTCGCTGTCTTTCGTCAATATAAGTATCGGCTAATTTATCAGCCCAACCGCCCGTACCGGATAAAGCGATAATAGGAATATTCATCTGATAAGCAATAGCTGATTCGGTTAAAGTTCCTGAGCCACCTGAGACAATAATAATCACATCACAAGAATTTACCAAAACAAATTCTCTCCCCCCGCCACGCTCCAAACCAGTTACAATAATAACATCCGTATTGCCTTCTTTGTCCCAAATGTCCTTCCCTTTACCATAAGTTACTCCGACCGTTAAACCGTTAAGACTTTTAGCGCCCCGAGAAGCCGCCGTTGATAAAGAATCATAATCTTTTTCGGCTCCGTAAACAGTAATATTGCCGCTTTTAGCAACTTCCTGGCCAATCGCAAAAGCCAATTCTTCTATATTCTTAGAATAATTTAAGTCGGCGGCTGAGCCCATCACGCCTATTTGTAGTTTTCTGTCTGTTTCTTTCATATTTTTAGTCAATTTTATTGTGATTTACTAAGATAATAATGCCTAATTTCTGAGAAAAAGTCAACTATAACGCCATTTAGAAATAAAAAACCGGTAAATTAGATTACCGGTTATTCTTCTAAACTATTCGAGACTAACCTCAGTTTAGTTAAGGCTTAAAAGAACAGTTTCTATGGCTTCTACATAACGCGTACCGTTAGTGGGAATGCCATGGATTAAAACGCCCAAATCGCGACATAGGACTGGCTTACCCGAGCACTCTTCAATAGCGGCAAACAATTCAGCTGTCTGCTGCCAACAAAATAATGAAAAGTCTCTCTGGTGTTCCTCGGGAATAGAGGCACAATCACCAATGTTTTCTAAGGAAAGGTAGGTATGTCTTACTCCGTCTATCAATTTGCCGGACAAGGGGACGCCAGGGAAAAAATCACGCTCACAAATTTCATCAATTACTTCATCAAATTCGTAAACACACTTTACTGGGATGTCTCGGGCTCGAATTTTATCTACCCCCTTAGTAACGCCGACAGCCACGTAAACTTCGGCCACTGTCACACCGACTTTTTTCAATAGATCTATAACTTTTAAGATTCCGTTTCCCGAATAGATAACGTCATCAAATAAGGCTATAGTCCAAGGGAGCTTTTGCTCAGATAAATCAAGCATTAACAAATTAACTTGATCATCTATACTGGGCGCTCCGTGTCTGCTCTGCAGACCAATTTCATTAAATACGCTATCGGCGATTATTGATAAGCGCGTCAAGTCTAAATAATGTTCGGCCTCCACATAAATTCTGTCTAGAGAGACGACCGGGAAAATACTATGCTGGATAAGGCTCGCAGCACCTTTTTGCAAATCCTCTTCTTCAAGCATTTTGACATGCTTGAAAATCTGCTCTAACTTCTCAGTCATTCTTAAACGTGAAGCGGCAAAGAAGTCTGCTGATGGTAAAATAAAATTTCTCTGTCCTGCCCATTGTTTTAAGAGCAGTTGGATATCTTGCGAAACTATGTAGGATCGATTCATCGTCCTTCCTCCGTTTATGTTTATAAAATTTTTAAAGGAACTATCATTTGCCATTTAAAACAAAAAACCCTTCTGAGAAGGGATCAAGTTAGGTTAGTTTAATTTATCTTAAAAAATAATTAACCAAAATTAATCTCTTCTCGGGAGAGGTGATTGTGATGATGGATAGAGATTGTGATTAATTGATAATTATTCATATTTTACGATTAATACAATAATAGCTTATTCGTAGAATTATGTCAAATAATCTGCTCCCTACCTCGCCCTTAGATATATTTTGAGTTATTTTTTATAAAAAGGGTGATGTCTGTTAGAACACCACCCCAAATCACTGCACCCACAATTGTTTGGCCTCGTCTAGAAAGGCTTCCGCTCTTTCCGGCTCAGAGACCCGGCGAACATAAGCCGATAAAACCAGCTGTAAAGTAGCTCCCAAGCGAAAAGCTTTCTCTACTGATTTAGGGCTGCAATCAATCAATTTCGGCATCTCATTAAGGCAAGTCTTTCTTAAGAAGCTATTCGCTTCTTCATAACCGTTTACCGCATAAATACGGCATAAGGTAACGAACTGACCGATGCTAACTGCCGGATGGCCTAGATAACTCTTCTGTTTCCAGGGGTCTATGAAAGATAGATTGGCTGGGGTCATAAAAACGTTATCAGGAGTAAAATCAAGCAGCATTAGAGCGGGGTCGCCATAATTATCAGATAAATCAGACTGGCTGATAGCACTAGAAATTACCGCCCCTTCTCCTTCAAAGCGCTTGATAGCTTCTAAAACCTCTTCAATAAAAAGCTTGGGATTGTAATCGCTGGCTAATTTAGAGGCCGTCTTCCTAGTCACCATAACAATATCCAGATAGTGGAGCCAGAGAAGTTTAGCTTTAATAGGGCATTTTTCTGAGTAACGGATAGCTTTACCCAAATCACTCATTACAATGGCCTTATAGCCTGGAACGGTCAATTCTTCTAGGTTGTCGGGCAGGATGCCTCCCCCTCCTATAAGTCTTATTTTTTGATACCCGACTAGGTTATCAGCTATGTCTTGAGCGGCCATAGACCCATCATCAGCAGCTATTTTAACTACCAATGCCCCTTTGACTAGATGTTTGAAACGTAAGACTGATGCTCCCATATGTCCTGGGGAATATTCACCGATAAACTCGGCTTGCAACAAGCTCTCTAGTAATTGTATTATCACTGATTTCATTTTATCTCCTTGATAAAAAATATTTTTATTAATGAACTACTAAAAAATAAAAAAAATAACTCAATTAAGTATGACATATATACTTAAAAGAGTCAAGAGAAAAACACCACCTTTTTATGCTTTGGCCAAAGCAAAAAGTTATTTCTATTTTAATAATAGATCTGCTAATTCTTTAATAGATTTAATATTATAGTCAGCTGAGACTGATTTCTGGGTCTGGCTGATAAAAACGGTCTTAAGGCCTAATTTTTTAGCCGGTATTATATCGCTATGCTCCTGGTCTCCAACGGAAATACACTCCTCTGCTTTAACTTTCAGGGTTTTCATGATACTTGGGAAGGCGGTCTTAAATCCTTTACGAATATTACTCTCTCCGGAGAAAATATTAGTCTTAAATATATCATATATCCCCAGCTCAACTAAAACATTTCTAGTCCAGACTAATGGGGCGTCCGATATAATTACCAGACGATAACGTTTTTTTAACTTTAAAAGATTGACGCGTAAATTCCTCTCCCGACTAACTATAGAGCGAGCGGGAATATCCCAAACTGTATTAAAATAATCATGACGATCTAAACCTAGTTCTTTTTCCACACCAATACTTATCTCTTCTTCGTATTTTTTTAGAATACTTTCCAATATTCGCTTGCCTTCAGTTTTTTTCTTTTTTAGTCTAAAAGAAATAAAAGAGGCCGCGTTTTTTAGAACATAACGCTTAAGCGGCGATTCATTATAAGAACCACCCTTCATCTTATAGAGAGTTCCATCCAAATCAAAAAAAATTGTTTTAGCTCTATCAAACATATGCTTACTAAAATAATGACAGATTAAAGTCAAAAAATCAATAAAAATCTTAAAATAGATAAACAAAATGGCTATAAAAAAGCAGCCGATTGGTTCAGCTGCTGTCTAAAAAATACCAACACCTTAAGATAAAATCTTAAGCTAAGGCTTCTAAAAATTCTAATACTCCTTCGGTAATGGGCTTAGCGGTTATTATTTTAGCTTTGGCCTTGAAGGTGTCGCGGGCGTTAGCGACGGCGACATGATTAACCCTTAAGTCATCTATGAAATCGGGCAGATTATCGCCCACCATCCATAGCTGCTCTAAATTAAACTCATTTAGTAGCCTAACTACCGTAGAATGTTTCTGGGAAATCCGGCTGTGCATTATATAAATGCAGTAATCTGGGTTATCATCAATATCTCTTTCTTCCCAAAGCAAGGGATACTTCTGGGCCAAATCATTAAGGAGGCTAGCCGCCTTTTTAAGCAAGTCTGGTTCGGCGATAAGCTTGCCATCGGGACCGACCTGACGAGCAAAAAAACTAATACTCCTCTCACGATAACCATTAACTATAATGAATTTATCGCCGACTGGATCGGGACGAGGCTGAGCTTGCAGATTATTAGCATCGCCACAAAGAACATGAGAACAAACTGAGGGGAGATTTTTGATAAAATCTTCTCTCAGACGCGGGAAAAGACTAGCGCCAGGCGAGGAAAAATCTATCGGGGTCGGCCAATCGGGCAAATACACTCTCGCCCCTCTTTCGGAAATAATCGGTCCATTTAAACCAAGGCTATCATACCAACGTCTAAGTGATTCATAGGGAGAATCAGAATTTAGTCCCATAGTTATTCCCCTCATTTTAGCGGCCGCTACAACAGGCCTGATCTGGTCCAAGGGAACGGTTAAGTTATACCCCCGATCAATTAAAGTTAAATCTAAATCCATTAAAACAAGTTTATTCATTACAATGCTCCTTGGAAAATAATTAAAAATAAATTGATTTTTTATTAATGAACTAATTTAACTAAAATATATACCATTTTTATACTATGCGTGTCAAATAAGATTTAAAAATAAAAACCGGCTCCTGTTTATTTCAGGGGCCGGGGATAAATTATTGATTAAAATTACTTAATTATTTTATGAACAAGCTTTCTTAGTCGGCGAATAGGTCTTCGGGATTATGCTCTAAGAGATAATCTATCATTTTTCTAAAGTCGGTATAAATGTATCTATCCTCTAGCATAGGGGGCACAACTTTACGAATATTGTTAAAGATCAAAGTTGTTTTGTCGCCTAACTTGCTGTGGCTCGAGGTTTTTAATTCATCTTCAGTTAAAGAGATGCCTTGAGCCGCTGCTAATAATTCGGCAGCAATAATTCCGTAGGTATTGTTGATGACTTCACGCAAGTTACGGGCGCCAATTATGCCCATGCTTACGTAGTCCTCTTGGTTTGCTGAGGTGGGTATAGAGTCCACAACAGCTGGATAACAAAGTATTTTATTCTCCGATACTAGAGAGGCTGTAGTGTATTGGAGAATCATAAATCCAGTGTTCAAATCACTTTTAGTTGGACCGACTAAATCAGCCGGCAAACCGTAACTAGTTGATGGCATTGTTAGCGAATAGAATCGGCGATCAGAGATACCGGCCAGACTCTGCATGCCAATAGCCAATATCGCTACAGCCTGAGCCAATGGTTCGCCGTGGAAATTACCGCCAGACAGTGTTTCAAATCTATCCGGTTGTCCTTCAGTTTTAATCTTAAAAATCAGAGGATTATCCGTTGCGGCATTTATCTCATCAATAAATACCTGATAAGCATATTCCAAATTCTTCAAGACTGGCCCGGCAACCTGAGGGTAGCCCCTAAAAGAATAGGCGTCTTGAACCCGAGGAAGAGTTTTTTCATGCCAACGGTCATCGTATTTTTTTATTTTCTTTTCTGCTTCCAGACAAACGGCCTGAGACCCGGCAGTCATGCGCTGAGAATTCTTAGTTAAATCAAGAATAGTCTCAGCTACTTCCATACTATAAGAATTCTTACGGGCTTTGTGGACACGAGGATCAAAAGCAGCCTTTTCACCTCTTATTGCTTCAAGTGATAAGGCGGCGGCAAAATTAGAATACGAGAATAATTTTCTGGCGTCATAAACCGCTAACAGTCCAATAGCTAAGGTAAAGGTGGATCCATTGGTCAGGCCCATCGCCTCCTTAGCTCTAAGGGTTATTGATTCTATTCCTGCCATTTTCAAAGCTTCTTTGGCTTCCATTAGAGAGCCCACCCAGTAAGCCTGCTGTCCGGTCAATCCGAGCATAGTAGCTGACATATGAGCCAGAGGGCATAAATCTCCGCTAGCACCGACTGAACCTTTTTCAGGAATAAATGGTATGACGTTCTTGTTGTATAACTCCAGGATCTTCTCACATATTTCTAAACGGACACCGGAGTGTCCTAGGGCAAAAGAATTAACTCTGAGCACCATTGCTAATCTGACTATTTCTTCGCTAAAAGGTTCTCCAAATCCCACGCAATGTGCCGGAATATAGTGAGCCTGATAATCATCAATTTCATCATTAGGGATTATGGTGCCTTTTTTAATTCCGCAACCGGTATTAACGCCGTAAATAATATCGCCAGCAGCGATTCTTGCTTCTAAGCCATCGCGAAATTCTTTAATATCGTTTCTGGCTTGAGGGTCTAAGGAAACAAGTGGATAAACTCTTTTTCCTTGATGATCAAAGCTGCCGCGAGCAATCGCAACAGCTTCCTCCATTGTCAAATTGTGGCCGTTAAGGACCACGGTTTCTATTATTCTACGTTTCATGCTTAACTCCTACAATCATTTTATTTGCGAGTTCTGTTATTGCTAGCTTCTGAAAATAATGAGCTAGCTCAGAAAAAGTAAGGTCAATCTGTTTGCGGGAAGACAGGTCTTTTAATTTGACAACTCCCCGGGCTGCTTCATCAGCGCCCAGAATTATCATAAAGGCTGCTCCCCGGCTAAGAGCAAAATTGAACTGGGACTTAAACGTTTTATCTTCTAATAGACAGATTTCCACGTTATAGCCCATAGTTCTTATTTCCTTTGCTACCTGTAAATAGAGTTGCGTCAGGGACGCATCAATATCCAGAATAATAACTTCCGTCGCCGACTGCTTATCGGTTTTGATGAGGCCTAAATGCTTTAAAGCGGCAAATAGGCGATCAACGCCGATTGAAGCCCCGACAGCGGGTAAAGGTTTTCCAGTAAACCGTTCCATTAGGTTGTCATAGCGACCGCCCGAGAAGACGCTGCCAAATTCCTCAGCACCTAAAATAGAGGTCTCCATAACTGGGCCAGTGTAGTAATCCAGCCCCCTGACAACCGAAAAATTAACTTCAACCACCTCTGAAGCATCGGGGCAAAGCCGGATAATATCTTCCAGCTCCGCGATTCCTTCTTCGGCAATTTTAATCCCGGCAAAAATCTGTTTAGCGGCTTTTAGCTTTTCTAAATTACTTCCAGGAATAGAAAGGAGATTTTTTATCTTTTCTACTGCGAGTGGAGATAAATTTGGCCGAGGATCATATTCACTTTCCGGCACAGCCAACAATTCGTTTTCTACGCCGTCCAAACCTATCTTTTCCATCTTATCCAAGATTCTTAAGATGGCTAGAAGAATATTTTCCCGGTCAACTTTAGGCCGGCTTTGCAAATCTACTAAATCCGCGATACTGTTAAGAATTTTTCTATTATTAATTTTTATCAGGAAGCTCTCAATACCGAGAGCGCGAAAAGTTTCATTAATAATAGAAACCACTTCCGCATCAGCTAACATTGAGCTTGTTCCCAAGATATCAATGTCAAACTGATAGAATTGACGGTACCGCCCTTTTTGCGGCTGATCGGTCCTAAAAGCTGGTCCGACTACCATGCGTCGCCAAGGCAGCTTAATCCCGGTCTGAGTTTTTGGGTCATAAGGATTGGCGGCCAAAATGCGAGCGGTTTGAACGGTAAGGTCAAAACGGAGAGCCATTTGCTGCTCCACAGAAGACCTGCCGTTATCACGGAGAAGAAAGATATTTTTACTGGTTTCGTCTTCCCCGATCAGAACGTCCAGAAACTCCGCTACTGGCCCTTCAATCTGGTCGTATCCATACGACCTAAATACTCTATTTATGACTTTCAGGGCGCTTTCACGCGCCAGAAAATCGGGTGTTAGAAAATCCAGAAACCCTGCCGGGCTGTCTGGTTTAACTAGTTTCTTTTCCATAAGACCTCCGGTCTTGTTTGTGATTGACTTTATTTTTTATTTGCTTAGTGTGTTTGCTATTTTGATGTTAAAGGGCTTAGAATCTTTAGTATTTAAATCAAAAGACCTTCAGGATAATTTACCAAAATTAGGTAAAATTGTCAATTGGTTGCCGCCTATCAAAAAATAATAAAAAAGCCGCAGAACTAGTCGTGCGGCTGGCTTTTAAATGGTTAACAAATTATAAATTATTTAAACAATTTTATTTCTTTTCCGCCCAGGATTTGAATATAGTCGTCTTTTACTAAGATGGCCTGTTTATTACTAAGAATCTTAACCGGATAGTTAGCGGCAGCGGTATTAGCTCTAAGAATATCTCTCTGCTTGGCGGTATAGTGAGTAGTTACCAAGAACGGCACTAAATTCATCGCCTTAAAATCAGTTAACCCGCAATAATCATACTTATGCGGATCTATCCACAGAGTCATTTCAATAGTGGGGCAAGCTACATAAGCACCGGCGCTGGATCCAATATAAATTAGACCTTGAGGCAATAACTCTTTAACAACCTCGGCAAACCCGCTGGCGAGAACAGCCCGCAATAGATAAAAAGTACTGCCGCCGTTAACAAAGACGGCGTCAAAACTTTTTAAGATACTACGGAGCTCAGTTTCCTTTTTCCCTTCTAGATATAAATCTTCAAAATAACAACCATTCTGTCGGAATATACCTCTCGCTCTACCTAAACAAGGTAAATTAATAGGGTCCTTCTCGCCCTTTGAGGCATCAATGATATGAGCGATTCGCAGAGAGCTTAAGGGTCGACCCAAATAATCAGTCAGATCGTTGTTAAGAAATTTACTACTAGACAACAAGAGTAGCGTTTTCATTTTATATTTCTCCTGTCCATAAATTAGCTACTTTTTAATCAACCAACTGGTCTATCAAATCTGGATCAACCAAATACGGAATGGTTATCTGACCTTCCTCCGAATGTTTTTCATTCCAGCGTTTAGCTGTCTCCATGGCGCCAAGATTTCTAGCCCAATTACGACGAGCTACTCCACCCATAACATCCCAAGATAAGCCGCTTTTGATAACTCGGTCAATCTTTTTGCTACCGTCTAAAACAATGCCGTTGCCGCCATTACTGGCTCTTCCAATTCCGACTCCGCCGCCATTAGATAAGACAACTAAAGTCAGACCGCGAGCGACATTACCGGCAAAACACTGGACAGACATGTCAGCGGTCGGGCGACTGCCGTCATAAATATTGGCGGTTTCGCGAAATGGCGAATCAGTCCCGGAAACATCATGATGATCACGGCCAATCATAACCGCGCCAATTTTTCCTTCTCTAACCGCCTTATTAAAAGCTAACGCGATTTCTATTCTTCCCTCTTCATCATTATAGAGAATTCTCGCCTTAGTCCCGACCACTAATTTATTTTTCTTCGCCATTTTAATCCAATTATGATTATCGTAATGCAAAGAACTTTTCTTAGGGTCAATTAAACTCAAAGCTATTCTATCCGTATAATCCAAATCGGCCTGTTTACCACTTAAACAAACCCAACGGAAAGGACCGAAACCACGGTCAAAACAAATCGGACCCATAATGTCTTCTACATAAGACGGCCAAATAAATCCGTCTCTGGTATCTTCAGAATTTTTGGCGATGGATTTTTCGCCGGCTTCAAAAACTGAAGCCATAAAACTATTACCATAGTCCCAGAAGTGGGCACCTTGTTCTACTACCAACCGTTTAATCGCCGCAAAATGGCGCTTTAGAGAAAGGTCAACTTGACCGCGGAAGGCCTCCTTGTCTTCTCCTAGCAGCTGGCGCCCAGCCAAAAAATTAAGTCCGGCTGGCGTATAACCACCATCGTAAACGGCATGGCATGAGGTCTGATCGGAAATTAATTCAACTGATACGAATTTTTCACCCAGATATTCCAGTAAGTCAACGACGTTACCATGATAGCCTAAAGCTAAAGACTGGCCGGATTTTTTATACTCCGCGATTAGCTTAACTACTTCCGATAAATCGTTAGTGGCTTTTTCTATCCAACCTTGTTCTAGGCGCATACGGATGCGGTTATCATCAACTTCGGCAATAACAGCAATCCCGCCCGCTATTTTCATAGCTTTAGCCTGAGCGCATGACATGCCTCCCAAACCAGAAGAGACAAAACAAACACCGGCCAAATTTTTATCATCGGGCCAGCCTAAATACTTTCTGGCTGCGTTTAAGATGGTGATATAAGTGCCATGGACAATGCCTTGCGGGCCAATATACATCCAACCACCAGCGGTCATCTGACCATAATTAGAAACGCCGAGGGCGGCTAGCCTTTTAAATTCAGCCGGATTATCCCATTTCCCAACTAGAAGCCCATTAGTACTAATGACTCTGGGAGCGTTAGGAGAAGACGGAAATAAACCGACCGGATGTCCGGAGCTAATTACTAAAGTCTGGTTATTATTCATTATCTGCAAATATTTCTTAACCAGATGATACTGCATCCAGTTCTGAAAAATTTGTCCGGTTTCTCCGTAGGTCACTAATTCATAAGGATATAGAGCAACTTCAAAATCAAGATTATTATCAATCATGACTTGAAGGGCTCTAGCCTCGGGAATACCGACATATCTATTAATCGGCTTTCCCTTGATTCTTCCGGCCGGGCGAAAACGATAGCCATAAATCCGGCCCCTTGTTTTTAACTCTTGTAAAAACTCCGGTGCCATTTTGGCATGTAACTCTGCCGGCAAATAGCGCAAAGCATTATGAAGCGCTAACTTGATTTCGGCAGGACTTAATTCCAGTCCGCGATCAGGCGCGCGACGAGTACCATCTTTAAAAAATTTTTTGGCCGGCAGATAAGATGATAATCTAACGCCACTGACTTCCTTAAACCACTTCTTTTTCATGACCGTGTTCCTCACTTAGTTAATGAATGACTGTTTATTTTCTTATTTTAAAGGGCAAATCTGTTAATACTTTATCACTAGAGTGATTAATTATTTTAGCCCAAAGAAGCTAGCGCGTCAAATAGCAAAAACAAAAACCCTGCCTCTTAAGCAGAGGCAGGGCTCAGAATTTTATGATTTCTAAGATTACTGCTTAGGAGCTTCCGCCGCTGGAGCAGCCGGGGCTTTCTGGCCAGTCGCATTGTTAATAAAGGTAACAATGTCACCAACGGTCTTAGTGTTCTGGCTAGTGGCCTGTTCTAACTGGACGACGCCGGCGGCGACGTTAGCTAAACGGGCATTGAACTGCCAAAAAATCATTACTAAAGCGCCTAAGATAAGGCCAACCACTAGAGGGAAAACAAATTCTCTTTTCATAGTATTATTACTTAGGTCACGGCGCGGAGTTAATGATCCGGCCGGACTAGTTATATTATTTATTAAATTACTTTTGAGTATTCTGGGCATTGGCATTAGCGTTAAAGAAATTAACGATAGCGGTAATCTTGCCAGAATCTTCTACTAAAGAAGTCTGAACTGTCGTCAGTCTCTTTTCCATCCGATTCAGAGAGACATAAAAATAGATAAACATTGCCAAGACCAGGGCCAAGGCAATCACGGTCAATAAGGGGCCGATAAATGATTTTTTCATAAAATAAATAAGTTAATAAAAACTTCTTATATTATAGCAATTACTAAGACGAGGGTCAAGAAAATAAATCCGCTAATTTATTTTCTCCAAAATAATATCCACCGGAGCAAAAAGCCGTGGCCGCTCAAACTGGACATCGGTATTTTCACTTAAAATAGCCTCAGCTCGGAAATCACGGCGCACCATATCTTTATTAACATAAGCGGTCTGATTGCGATTAAAGACGATGGTAATTAATTCGCCCGACCGGGGATTCTGTAAATCAAGGGCGCTAATTATATTCTCACGATAATTATGCGCCGCCAGGCGTTTAGACTGCCCGCGCCACAATATTTCAATCTGGCCAGTGCCTAGCCCAGCTAAAATTAAATGTTGAGTTTTAGCTTTAAGGGCCGGCCAGCGGAAACGGATATAATATTGGCCAGCACCTAATTTATCATCAGCATCCAGTTTGGACCAGGCCTCCCCGTCCCGAGAAATTTCTAGATCAGATACGGCTTGGTAAGGGTTAGCGAGGGGTAATTCTAATCTTGTTTTTGTTTTCGCGTAAGCCTGGCCGTTTAGACTAAAATTTAGCCAGCTATCTGGCAAAACTAAATCCACCGCGCTGGAGCTACGTAAACGCCCAGTTAATTTGTTTTCGCTAATTGACTCTACCTGGAAGTCGTCATTTAATATCCGAGGCTCTTTACTTAGAAACGGCAAGGGCAAATCAACTTCGGTGGCGCCGGCTAGCCCGGCGTGGGAATTATAACGGAAATTTAAAGTTAAAATATGGTTTTCTACTCCTGATATACTATTTCCCTCTCCCAATACTAAATTATCAATCACGAGGTTTTTTTCTTCACCCGGCTGCAAGTCGCCAACCTCATAATCTTTCCCCACGGCTGATAAAATTACTTGCCGCAAATTATAGGGGCGGATATTTTTGACTGTTAAATTTATTTGGTCGGCCTGAGGGTTAATGGTATCAGAGGCGGAATTAACCTCTAAATCAGCTAATAATTTTTTTAAGACCCTAAGCTCTGGCTTAGGCTTATTATCATGATCCCAAAAACCACGGGTATCATCAGGCTGGTCGGCTTTAAAAGGATCGTTATAGCCAACCACCACAGACTGCGCCCAATTGTCATGTGATTCATAAAAATTAGCTCCTAGGGCGCCGTTATTCAATAAGATATTCCATTCATCGGCTAAACGCTTTAAACGAAGCTCAGGAACGGTCTTCTCCCAAAAAGCGACAAAACCGCCGAACTCACTAGCATAATACGGCTTAGACAAACTTTTGATA
The DNA here is from genome assembly GCA_964470695.1 of uncultured Gammaproteobacteria bacterium. GTDB lineage: Bacteria > Patescibacteriota > Patescibacteriia > Patescibacteriales > UBA12465 > UBA12465. The sequence continues at coordinate 213,151 of CAYYDR010000002.1, read as the reverse complement.
ATTTTAATTCCCCGGTTCCAATAAGTCAGGCCGGTATCAAGCATATTAATACCTCTAATATCAACCGGGTAATTAATAAAAGTAAAATAAGTAGAATAAGAGCTGGGCCAATTATAAATCTCCTTAGCGGCTCTAGCCATAATCTCATCACTTAAATTAACTAGCTGAGCCATATTGGTCTGGCCGCCTAATTCCCATTCATTGCCTAAGCCGTCCCAGAGGAGGTATGGTTCGCCGATATGACTCGTCACCATTTCCTGATAACGCTCTAAATAACTGTTTACTTGGCGATCACTAGTAAGATCTAATTCGTCCCAAGTGGAACGGTCAGGCTGATCAATAACTAACAAGCCATTCTCTCCGGCCGCTCTCAAAAGAGCGGAATTGGCCCGATGATACAAGCGGATAGTATTAATGCCTATCGCCTGGAACTGCTTAAATCCATCAGCGAGTTCTAAATCAATTTGGCCGTTCATAAAAGATGGGATTAAGCCTTTAACCAAAAATTTTTCGCCATTAATATATAAATCCGAACCGCGTAATTCTTTTAAGACCGTAGAAAAGGCGGTCCGCCGATTGCAAGTGGTCTGCAGGTCCGCTCCCTGGCCCTGCAATCGCACCTCTAATTTATGCTTTTGCCAGCCCAAAGGATACTCGGTATCAATAATCTTAATCGGTTCTAAAGGCAATGCCCCCTTTAACTCTTTCTGGCCGATAAATTTATCATCAATATAATAAGTTAAATTAAAATGACCATCGCCGCCGGTCAAGGCCGCATAAATACTAAGACGCAAGTTTTCTGGAGCAGCAATTTTTTTATCTTCGCTGATTTTAAGGTTAACGGCTGATTGAGGCTTTAAAAATAAAGGCGGCCATAAAAATTTCTTAATTTCCCCGCAGTTATTTACCGCCAATAAATCATTCAAAACAACCACGGTAATTAAGCCGGCTACGGCTAAAACATAAGGCAAACGGCGAGAACGAGGCGCCGCCTGGCCAGTCACGAGACTGGCACTTAAATCAGACGAAACTAAATTTCGGGAGTAGGCATTACGCCGCGTTATGCGCGACCAATAAGACCGACCCCAAAGCATATCCCAAAAGCCCAGTAAAGAAGCGTAAATATCTAGGGCCATCGTAATCAGATAAGTCGGGATTAGCCACAAACTTTTTAACTGGCGGGAATCTTTAAAAAAATAAAAACTAGCCAAGAAAGCTACTAGCGGCAAACCGATAAGGACGGAGTGCCAGATTAGCCAGTCCTTAGCATAAGGAAAAATCAAAATATAATAATAATTTTCGGCACCGATAAATTTATAAACATAAACTGAGACAATAGCCAGTTGAGGCAATAGCCATAGCCAAGCGACTAGCCAATCACCATAGAGACGGCGATTTTTTTGCCTAAAAGCATAAGCTAGAAGACCGGCGATAAAAAAAGCCGCTAGAGCGACGGCGAATTGGAAATTAGTGCCGAGCTGCCTAAAAAAATAATAGCCATAAACACTCAAGAGCAACCAGACGGCTAAAGGAATTAAATAAAATTGGCCATGGCCTAATAATATTATTTTATCTAACAGAGGGAGCGGCGATTTTAATATTTTTATCAGATGCTTAAAAAAAGTTCGGCTATGGCCGGCACTCCAGCGGCGGCGGCGCATAACATAGTCACGGAAAGAAGGTGAAACCTCCTCGTAAGAGGCGGAGTGGCTATTATAAATAATCTGATAACCGGCGCACCATAGAGTATAGGAAAGATAAGTGTCCTCGGTTACTGAATCTGAGAGCGGATATTTTTTAAGGATAGCGGTTTTAAAAAGAGCGGCCGTACCAGTAAAAAAAACTTTACCACCGCGCCGCACGCCGAGGCGGCTTAAAAAATTATTAAATAATTCATTGCCTAAATGATTCTGGGCGGAGTCCCATATTTGTGCTAAGTGAGTAACAGCTAAAGGGCGACGACGAGTTTGGACGGCAATAATTTCTGAAATATTAGCGTTATTTGAATAACCAGGAAAAAGTGCAACCGAAGAACTGAGCCAGTTAGAGATAGGGCGATGATCAGCATCTAAAATGGCGGTAAAGGGTTGGTCTAATTTATTTAAGATAAAATTTATTTTATCTTTTTTGGCCTGGAAGTTACTTAAAATTAAATGGATGCGTCGGTTATTTTTATTAAATACGCTTGAAGCATCAAATTCATAAAATTTGGTTAAAGCTTTTATTTCCGCCTCATTATTTTTTTGATCATTAAGTAATATGTAAATTTCTACTAGGCCTGGGTAGTCCTGCCGCAAAACAGTTTCTATGGCGTCAATTAATCCCTCGCCTTCATTATGAGAAGGAATTAAAACCGCTATTGGCCCGCGATTAACCAGCTGAATCTTTTCAGTCTTAAAAGCTAAGGCGCGCGACTTAGGCCAAAAAGCAAAAAAGCTTAAGCCGAGAAAGATTAAGGCATAAGCTGAGAGATAAACCAATATTAAAGTGGAAACAATTAACAAAATATCAACCATAAAAAATTAGCGCCCGAATTATTTTACTGCTATTTATTTTACGACTATTTTATTTAACTACCATCTTGCCGATTTCACCTCGTCCGGCATGTCCGCCGACATTGCAGCGGAAATTATATTCGCCTTTCTGCTCCGGAGCGTTAAAAGTAATAGCGCGAGTTTCTCCAGAATAAACCCCGACGCCGACCGCCGATAAGGACGGGCTATCAAAAACCAAACTATGGGCATAAGAATCAACTGCAGTTAAAGCCATAGTCACTGGCGAGCCGGCATTAACGCTAAAAACAACCGGGCTAAATCCGCCATTACCAATGGCAATTTTTACGGCGTTAGGTGACAAATTTTCCAACTTAAGCGGCGCGGTCTGGGAAGGGGCTTGCGGCGAAGTCGGAGAAACATCATTTAAAGTCTTCTTCCCTTCTACAGTAACAACCTGATTGCTTGGGGTAATCGGATTAGCCCCTGGCGCTTCTATTTTAGAGTTATCCATATCCTCGCTGGTCACAATTGCCTCAATATCTAAGGGGACTTTAGGGGCGACCGCGGCCGGACTATTATCAGCATTAGGATAAGACTGAGCCTGATAGTTAGAAGTTTTTTTCTGAGGCGCGAATAAAATTATTAGTAGCACCGTGATAATGCCCAGGCCGACGAAAAGAAGAATGATTTTGTATTTATTATCCATATTATTCTAAATTAGATTATTAATTTTATTTAAGTGGTTCAGCTTATTTAAGTGGTTCGGACGGTGAACTCGGCGATGTTTTGGGTGCCCGGCCGACTAACACTCTAATAAATAAAGGCGTAGGCGGGGTGCAAGTCTGACAGACTAAAGTTGAATCACCAGAAAGAGTCGTATCATAAGAAACGGCTTTTTCCGCTCCAGAGGCAATTTTAATATTATCTAACCGAGTTTTATTCAGACTAACTAGAAGCGCGTCTTGAGACTGCTGATTAATAAAATTTAACTTAACATTATCATTCTTATTAAGATAAATTTTGCTAGGAGTAATTTTATCATTCATGACAATATCAATCAATTTAGTAGCTTCGCCAGTTTTTTCATCAGTCACTGTCTCAGTCGCCGGAGTAGCGGAAACCGAGTTAAGACCAGGGTTAATGACTGGAGCCGTCTTTTGCTCGGGGACATAAGGCGGAACAAGCGCGACGTCGGAAGCGGATTGAAGGGGGGCGGAAGAATTTGCCGCCGGGTGATTATTTATTTGGTTGTTTATTTGACTAAACGATTTATTATTAAAATAAGTGGCGCCAAAAAAACCAATTAGTAAAATAATTAAGCCGGATGAAAAAAATAATATTTTTTGTTTTGTCAGAAAAAACATAATAATCTAGTTATTGAAATCTTTTGTTTAGTAATAGTAGTAAATATTTTCCGTCCAGATACAGCCATTATCCCAGCTTTCTGATAACTGTCTGTAACCAATAGAATTATTATCATACCAAGGGGTATAACAAGGAGGCACAGAAGAGGTGCAATATGCTCCCCAACTGCTAACATTGCCACAATTAGGATCACCATAAGAGGCATAATTTTCCACACAAATAAGACTCTGATTACTACAACTCTCAGTATAAGAATCATAGAGAACTGTATTGTCAAAGGCGCCATTACAATCTTCATCAATAGTCGCCGTAGCGGAATTATAGGAGCCGGCTGTAACAGTACACGATAAGGCGGTCGGGAAGGTCCCGCCTGATAAGCCGCTATTATTTACGAAAATTCTGACTTGGTGCGTCCCCGACCAACTACTAGTAAAACTCTCAGGTAAAGTAATGGTCTGGCTAGAGAGAGCGGCATCGCAGTTTAAAGTGGCTGCCGCACCGGTTATATCCTTCCAGGTCCCCGTTACGTTTTGATCCATAAACTGAAGTTTGCATCCTCCTGCTCCGCCATTATTTAAACCGGCCGTCCAAGAAATAGTAAAAGTATTGCGATTAGCCGTATGAGTTAAAACTAAATTAGTCGGATCAACTTGATTGGTCGTTACACTCCAAACATCTGTCTTATCACCGACGGCAATATTAGCCGTCACGGCCGTTAAATTAACGGCCGAGCTATTCATTCTGGCCTGTAAATATTGGCCACTAGAAATATTAGCCGCATTAGTCCAATCGGTCACAACACTAGAACAATTAGAATTGCCACAGACCCTAATCTGAGGCGTTGTAGAGCCAGTAATAGTGGCCCCGACAATCGCCGTACTAGTTATCTGGACAATGTTAGATAATATTAAAGCACTCCTAGCGACGTTAGTCTGGTCTGTAAAGCTGAAAGCCGTCGCCGAACCAGTGCCAGTAGTCGTAGTATAAGTAGCTGAAACAGCTGAAGAGCCAACCGTAACTGTCGCTGTTGTCGGAGTACTAGCGGTCGCTGCCGCATTAACGAGAACCTGAAGATATTGGCCAGAAGTAATAACGGGGTTAGGCATAGTAATAATAACTTTACCATGACCAACCTGAACTCCAGGAGAATTATTCTGATTAGAACCAGAGTTATAGGAACCGCCGCCTCCGGCACCATATTGACCACTAGACCCAGCACCACCGGAATATCCGCCGCCGCCTGCTCCGCCCCAGCCGCCGCCATGAGTCGCGCCGCCGCCGCCAAATCCGCCGTCAATATAGGGAGCATACTGTCCTGCACCACCGTAACCATTACCACTGATAAAAGAATAAGGCAGGTGAGAAGCGTTAGAGCAAGCCTGACCATTGCCAGTAAAACCAGCTCCTGAAGCGGCGTTAGAACAACAAGTCCCGCCACTGCCATTAGTGCCGCCCGTACAAGAACCGGCCCTATCATTAGTACCGTTAGTTGCAGTAACCGCATCCATTCCAGCGCCATAAGGAGCCATATACCCGCCGCCGCCGCCTCCGCCAGCAACAATTAAAGGCACATTGCCAGTCTGCTTAGCAACATATGTTCCGCCTCCACCACCGCCATCATTAGTACCACTCTTCCCTTGCTGGCCGACTAAAATTCTAATAACTTCACCAGCCGTTAAAGTAAAATCTCCTCTCATGCGAGCCCCCTTGCCACCGGTAGACTGTGGATAACTAGTCGGCGTCCCACCCTCAGCCCCCCAAGCTTCAATAGTATAAGTTCCAGTAGTTGGGACCGTCCAACTTTGATAAGACCCATAATAACCAGTAGAGGTATTGTTATAAGTATTATTGCCAATCGGATTCGCGCAAGCGGAATCAGTACAAGCTCTCGCCCGCGGTGAACCGCCGCCCGTTACTGTTATCGCAGCGGGTACTGTATTACCAGTAATTTGAACCGGGACTGAATAGGAAATAGCATTTAAATAAGCATTAGTAGTATTAGCAATAGAAAAAGGATTAACAAAGTCGCTGCCGCTAGGAACATAAAACGGGACAGTGGAAGTTCCGAGACTGACGGTAGCTGTTGTTGTCGCATTAGGAGTAGCGGGACTAGAAGCCCGCAACTGCAAATAACTGCTATTACTAATAGTAGTGCTAGTCGCCCGCCAATCACTTAAAATTGCCGAACAAGTACTATCACTGCAAGTCCTAAAATTAGGATTACCACTACCACCCACAACTACTAACGAAGGGATAGATAGACCATTAATCTGAACTATATTAGAATTAACGACTGTATTTAAAGGTTGCAGAGACGGCACAGTAAAGCTAAAAGAGCTCGGGGTTGTATTACCCGTCGTAATTGCCCAAGAAGCAACAGTAGTTCCAACGGCAACAGAGGCTATGTTCGTTCCTAAACTCTGGTCAGAACTCAACTGTCTAACTTGTAAATATTTACCATTAGCAATAGAGCCAGCGCTAACCCAATCGGAAATAACAGTCGTACAACTGGAATTGCTGCAAGTACGAAACTGCGGTGAACCAGAACCGCTAGTGGAAACGGCTACTGAAATTATGCCGTTAATTTGAACAATATTAGATAAAGTGGTCGTGGCCACGTTTAAACCAGTCTGAGTTGCAAAAGAAAAATTATCTGGAGTAGTATTGCCACTAATTAAACCCGACCAAGACGTACCGTCGCAACCCATGAAAGTTTTAGTGGACGAAGAGTATTTAATCATGCCCTCTATCTGTGAATTGCAAATAACGCCAGGCTCTCCTATCTTGGCGCCTCCAGCCACATTAAAATTTCCAAGCGCCGTAGCTGCTTTACCATAAACTATAACTGGGACATCAGCGCCCGCGGTCGTAATAATAACTTTTCCATGACCGGTATTAGCGCCGGCCGTATTAGTTTGGTTAGTCCCAGCGTTATAAGAACCGCCGCCGCCGCCGCCATAAGAACCTTGGCCACCACCGCCACCGGAATATCCACCGCCACCACCACCGCCCCAAGTAGTGCCGCCATGAGTACCGCCGCCACCGCCGAAACCGCCGCTCGCGCCCGCACCATAACCAGTACAAGATTGACCGGTATTACTACCATTACCGCCATTAAGATAAGAGTAAGAAACTAACCCACAACCGCCGCCGCCACCATTACCAGTAAAACCAGCTCCAGCCGAACCGTTGCCGCAAGCCGTCCCTCCGCCTCCGCCAGTTCCACCAGCGCAAGAGCCAGATCTATCAGTAGTACCATTAGTTGTAGTAACGGCATCATATCCTCGGCCACTAGCGGCTGATCCGCCGCCGCCGCCCGCGACTACTAAAGGAACATTACCAGTCTGCTTAACCACAAAAGTTCCGCCGCCGCCCATTGATTCTACAGAATAAGTGCCGCCCTGCTGACCGACTAAAATTTTAATTACTTCTCCAGCCGTTAAAGCAAAATCGCCCTTCATGCGCGCGCCATATCCGCCGTAATAACTAGAATAGTTGGTCGGCGTCCCCGCCTGCGCGCCATAGGCATCAATGGTATAAGTCGCGGTAGCCGGCACGGTCCAGGTATAAATAGTCCCCGTATACCCAGTTGAACTATTATTATAAGTAGTGCTAACCGGAGGGCCTGGCACAACGCCCGGGGTTGAAGTCGCATATACATCAAGAATGGCTTGGGGATTAGTCGTATTAATACCAATATTACTGCCGGTATTAAAAAGCAAAGAGCTAGCTAGCCAGCTGGTTCCATTATGTCTGACAGTCTGGCCCAAACTGCCAACCGATAAACCGCCGCCAGAAACAGCCGCCCAAGAAGCTTTACAATCGCTAGCAATACAAAGAGCGGTCCCATTAACAACCCCCGTGGAATTATTACCGCCAATAATATCTAAGTTAGAAGTCGGAATTTTACCAATACCGACATTGCCCCACCAAGTATAAAAAGAGGCCGCCTCAACATAATAAGCAAAAACAAAAAAGGCGAGACAGGAAATGATAGTGATGGTAAATCTTTTAGACATAAAAAATTATTTCGGAGCGCCGCCGACTAAAATTTTAATATTTAAAGGCTTAGGCGGAACGCAAGTCTGACAAATCAAAAATAAATCACTGGTTTTTAGAGTATCATAAACAACCGTTTTAGATTCTCCAGGCGCTATTTCCATATCGCTCATTCTGGTTTTATCATTACTCACCAAAGTCAGAGTAGATAACTGCTGATTATTAATTTTTAAACTAACCAAATCGCCTTTACTTAAATAAATCTTATCGGGCGATATATTTTCATTAACATTAATATTGATAATTTTAGTCATCTGGCCAGTAATAGGATCAGTAACTGATTCTGCTGGCTTAGTCGGAGCCAGAACAAAACGGCTGTTAAGTTTGGCTCCTTCGGGAATAGGTGGCGGAGTCGGCTCTATGTTTTTCTCGGGAACATAGGGCGGCACTAATTCAACCGTTGATTCAACAACGGGGGTTTTAGTATAGGTAACTGGCGGATTAGCGGCCAATTCTAAAGCCTCCAAACCCCTATCATTACCCCCTTTACCGAGACTGAGCGCCAAAATAAAACCAACTAATAATAAGCTAAGGGCTGAGACTAATAAAATTATTTTCTGTTTCACCATAGAAATTAGTAATAATAATAAACCCACTCATCCCAGATACAGTTATTAGCATAACTAGGGCTCTCGGCAAAGGTGCCATAAGAGTGGCCCGCATACCAATAGTAACAGTTAAGAGAACTGTAGCAACCGCCGCCCCAATCGCCCTCTTGAGTACCACAATTTTCAGTACTATTTGAAGTCCACATATGAGCACAAATATTCCCCTGGTCAGAGCACTGATAAGTATTTTGATACCACTCTATTTGATCATCAAACTTACCGTTGCAATTTTCATCAATATTAGGGCTAGGATTATAATAAGAAGGACCCTGGGAAGTACAGGAAATAGTCTGCGGAAAAGTACCTCCAGACTGAGCAATATTATTTACATATATTCTAACTTGATGAGTACTGGTCCAACTACTAGTAAAATCTTCTGGCAAATAAATAGTTTGGCCAGACACATTAGTGTCACAATTTAAAGAAGTGCCAGCAATATCTTTCCAAGTACCAGAAACGTTCTGATCCATAAACTGCAATTTACAACTGCCCGCCCCGCCGTTACCAGTACCAGCCGTCCAATTGATAGTGAAATATTTATAATTAGCGCTATGTGTTAAAGATAATCCGGTCGGACTAATTTGCGTTAAAGTAGTAACGCTCCAATTTGATGATTTATCACCAACATAAACATTAGTAATAATGGCTGTTAAATCAGATAAAGAGCTAGTCATCCTAACTTGTAAATATTGACCACTAGAAATGTCAGCCGCCGCACTCCAATCCTTTACTACTGCAGAACAATCACTGGTACTACAAATCCTAAGCTGGGGAGACCCCGCTCCGCTTACTGTGGCCCCAACTATAGTCGTACTAGTTATAGGAATTATGTTTGAAGAGATAACCGTATTTTTTAAAACTCCAGTCTGATCGGTAAAACTAAAAGCCGTTGCTGAGCCAGTCCCGGTTGTCACTGTATAAGTAACGGGTGCGCCCGAGCCAACTGTAACCGTCGCCGTAGTCGGAGTACTAGCCGCCTTGGCAGCATTAACTAAAACTTGAATATACTGACCAGAAGAAAGAGCTAAATTCGGCATAGTAATAACAACTTTTCCATGGCCGGTCTGGACGCCGGCGCTATTAGACTGATTAGTGCCAGCGTTATAAGAGCCTCCGCCGCCGCCACCATAATAACTAGTATAGGCGCTTCCTCCCGCATAACCCCCGCCCCCGCCACCGCCATAACTAGCCCCACCATGGGAACCCCCGCCGCCGCCGAAACCGCCGCTCGCACCAGCGCCATAGCCAGTATAATTTTCACCGGTGTCAGCTCCGTTACCACCATTAGTATAAGCATAGGCTATTCTACTTACAGAGCCAGCTTGCCCATTACCACTGAATCCCGCTCCAGAACCAGCATTTGAACAAGCACTGCCACCATTTGGACCAGCGACACCGGCGCAAGTATTATTCTGACTAGCGGTACTGCTGGTCGTAATAGAAGCATCCATACCAGTACTATAAGTAGCATTATTTCCGGATGATCCCCCGCCGCCGCCCGCTATAATTAAAGGCACATTACCATTCTGTTTAACCACAAAAGTTCCGCCGCCGCCCATCGCTTCATTAGAATAAGCGCCACCCTTTTGGCCAACTAAAATTTTAATTACTTCGCCAGCCGTTAAAGAAAATTCACCTCTCATGCGCGCCCCTTTGCCGCCGTTATAAGTATAACTGGTCGCCTTACCGCCTTCTGCTCCCCAAGTTTCAATAATATAAGTTCCTGTAACCGGAACTGTCCATGTCTGAATGGTGCCCGTATAACCGGTAGAGGTATTATTATAAGTATTATTGCCAACCAGATTATTACAAGCAGCGTCAGTACAAATTCTAACTGTTGGCGAGCCAGATCCCGTAACAACTATACCGGCCGGGACAGTATTGCCAGTAATCTGAACCGGAGTGGAAGAAACAATGGAATTTAAATAAGCATTAGTAGTATTAGCAATAGTAAAAGCGTTCACAAAATCGCTTCCCGTATTAATATTAAATGGGGTGGTAGAGGTCCCAATACTAACTAAAGCCGTCGTCGTAGAATTAGAAGCACTAGGACTATAAGCTTTTACTTGTAAAAAAGTATTATTAGCAATAGGGGCTGTTGTGGTTCCCCAATCTCTAGACACACTAGAACAATCCGAATTACTACAAAGTCTATATTGAGGCGTACCACTACCGGCTAAAAATACTAACGAATTAACAGTCAAACCAGTAACTTGTGCTACATTTGAACTTACTAAAGTATTTAAAGGATACAAAGCGCCACTAGAACCAGTGACAATGACTTTTCCATGACCAGTATTATTGCCAGCCGTATTAGATTGATTAGTTCCGCCATTATAAGAACCGCCGCCGCCGCCGCCATATTGGCTACTAGTAGAGGCGCCACCACCCGAATATCCGCCACCGCCGCCGCCGCCCCAGCCGCCGCCATGAGTACCGCCGCCGCCGCCGAAGCCGCCCGTAGTGGCATAACCGCAAGTACCCCCGTTTCCGCCGCCCGCGTAACGAACGCCGCCGCCACAACTACCACAAGATGGGCCATTGCCACCGTTACTATTATATCCGGCTCCCGCTCCCGCACAACCGATTGAGGTGCCGCCGTTACCGCCTGTGCCGCCCGCCCCACCCTGCACGCCATCTGTACCGCTGGTGCCGGTTACTGCATCAGCGCCCGGGCCGCTATAACTCGCACCACCACCACCACCCGCTGCTAATAACAATGTCCCAGTAGTTTCATTAACGACATATGTTCCACCACCACCACCACCATCATTAGAACCACTAGGTCCTTGCTGGCCGACTAAAATTTTAATAACATGTCCAGCCGTTAAAACAAAATCACCTTTCATACGCGCCCCTTTACCAAAAGCATATTGCGTATAACTCGTTCCCTGTCCGCCCGATGCGCCATAAGCTTCAATACTATAAGTGCCAGTAGTAGGCACTGTCCAAGTTTGGATAGTACCAGTTTGACCAGTAGAACTATTATTATAAGTCTGGGGTACGGCCGCAGTTAAAATAAAGGGATTTGGCGTGGTGTTGGCGGTTGTCACTTGCCAACTAGCCACACTTGAACCGACTGCTATTAGAGCTGCATTGGTGCCTAAACTCTGGCTAGAGCTAAGCTGTTTAGCCTGTATATACCGGCCGTTTAAAACTGAGGCGGCCGTAGTCCAATCAGTAGTAACATTAGAGCAGCTAGCATCAGTACAAACCCTAATCTGAGGTGAACCCGGTCCGCTAGCCGAAGCGGCCACAGAAATAATGCCATTAATCTGAACTATATTAGATATGGTAGTCGTTGCGGCATTTAAACCAGTCTGGGTAACAAAAGAAAAAGCATCAGGGGTAGTATTGCCGCTGACAAAGCCGGACCAATTTGCTCCGTTACAGCCTAAAAAAGATTTAGTAGAAGTAGAATATTTTATACCACCCTCTAGTTGAGAATTACAACCAGCCCCTGGATCACCTAGCTTAATACCGCCAATCAAAGAAACATTGCCTGTAAACTTAGCAGCATCACCATAAGAGACTATGGTAACATCGCCACCAGGCGAAGTAATAAAAACCTGGCCATGTCCGGTTCTAGTGCCGGCGGTATTAGTCTGATTAGTACCAGCATTATAAGAACCGCCACCACCGCCACCATATTGACTGCTAGTAGAGGCGCCACCACCAGAATATCCACCACCACCACCGCCGCCCCAGCCTGATCCATGGGTGCCACCGCCACCACCAAAACCGCCCGTCGCCGTAGAAGCAGCGCAACCACCATTGCCGCCATTAATATAAGAAATGCCGCCATTACAACTACTGCCACTAGAGGGACCGTTGCCACCATTAGTAGTAAAACCAGCCCCGGCACCGGCATGCCCCGCCGATGTTCCGCCGCCGCCCGCTGTTCCGCCCGTTCCGCCCTGCGGACCAGCTGTACCACTAGTCGTAGTAACCGCATCAGCACCAGCCCCACTATAACTCGCTCCGCCGCCGCCGCCCGCTACAACCATAGGGATTGAGCCCATCTGTCTAACTATAAAAGTTCCACCACCTCCACCGCCATCATGAGTTCCGCTCGGACCCTGCTGACCAACTAAAATTCTAATAACCTCCCCAGCATACAAAAAGAAGTCTCCCTTCATGCGCGCCCCCTTACCAAAAGCATATTGCGTATAACTCGTTCCCTGTCCGCCCGAAGCGCCATAAGCATCAATGGTATAAGTTCCCGTAGACGGAACAACCCAAGTCTGAATAGTGCCAGTATTACCAGTTGAACTATTATTATAAGTATTATTAACCGGAGCGGCATAAACGACGGATGAAGTTGAAGAAGCATAAATATCTAAAACCGCCTGAGGGTTAGAGGTATTAATACCAATGTTACTGCCCGTGTTATATAATAACGAACTGGCGAGCCAGGTAGTCCCATTACTTCTAACTGTCTGGCCAGTAGTTCCAACCGCCAAGCCGCCCGAAGCGACCGAGTCCCAACTAGTTTTACAATCACCGGCGATACAAAGAGAAGTACCATTAACAACCCCCGTCGCATTATTGCCGCCGATAATATCTAAATTAGAGACTGGATTTTTACCGATACCGACATTCCCCCACCAAATATAAAAAGAAGCGGCCTCAACATAGTAAGCAAAAATAAAAACAGCAAGGCCGACTACAATTAAAATTATTTTAGAAAAACGATTCATATGTAATTTGGGTATTTAAAACCACTGGGCGATAAATAAAACTACTGGGCGATAAAATTTTGCCAACCCACGCCATCACAACCCAGAAAACTCTTAGTAGAACTAGAATATTTAATCATGCCTTCAAGTTGAGAAGTACAATCCGCGCCCGGATCACCGACTTTCAAAGCGCCATTTAAATTTACATAACCATTAAAAATAGCCGCTTGGCCATGGGTTGTTATTAAAATAGTGCCGACTCCAGGCGTATAAATAATAACCTTGCCCTGCCCGGAATTATAACCAGCCGAATTAGTCTGATTAGTCCCAATATTATAAGAACCACCACCACCCGCACCGCGATCCGAAGAACTCGCTCCCGCGCCGCCCGAATATCCACCACCACCGCCGCCGCCCCAGCCGCCGCCATGAGTCGCACCGCCGCCGCCATAACCGCCATAATAAGAGCCATAATAAGCGCCCATGCCGCCGTTACCGCCATTAAGATAAGAGTAAGGCATGTGATTGCCATGAGATCCTCCCTGACCATTACCAGAAAATCCCGCTCCAGAAGCCGAATTACCACAAGCTTGCCCGCCATTTCCACTACTACCAGGAGTGCAGGAATTTGCCCTATCATAAGAACCAGTAGTTGAAGTAACTCCGTCCATGCCGGCTCCGTAAGTAGCGTTAGTTGAAGCTCCGCCGCCGCCGCCCGCTACTAAAATAGGCACATTACCGCTTTGCTTAACAACATATGTTCCGCCACCGCCACAACCATCATTGCTATAATCGCTCCCCTTTTGGCCAACTAAAATTTTAATAACTTCTCCGGCGTTTAAAGTAAAGTCACCTTTCATGCGCGCCCCTTTACCGCCCATATTGCTAGAACCAGTTGACCGACCGCCCTCGGCTCCATAAGCATCAATCGTATAAGTCGCCGTGGTCGGAACGGTCCAGGTATATTGCGTTCCGGTATAGCCGACAGAACTATTATTATAAGTCTGGGAAGTCGGCGGGGCTGGGACAGAAGAAGAGGTAGAGGTCGCAAAAATATCTAAAATAGCCTGGGGGTTAGTCGTGTTAATTCCGATATTAGTGCCATTGTTATATAGCAAAGAGCTAGCAACCCAAGCAGTTCCGTTGCTTCTTAAAGTCTGACCGCTAGTGCCAGTTGGTATGCCGCCACCCGAAACTTGTGACCAACTTGTTTTACAATCACCGGCAATACAGAGAGAAGTACTGTTAATTACGCCCGTAAAACTAGTCCCACCGATAACATCTAAATTAGAAACTGGAATTTTCCCAATACCGATATTGCCCCACCAAATATTAGTCGTTGCCGCGTCTGCCAAAAAAATACCGAAAAATAAGACCACTAAAGAGATCATCGCAATTAAAATAGGATTGGAATATTTATCTGACATAAAAACTAGCTTACACTCGCGTAATTACCATCAACATCATACTCTAACGGCAGGGCTGGAGCAGAGCCGCATGGGAAACCATCGCCGCCGTCATTAATCTTGATTTGAATATTAAAGACGCCGCTACCAGCATTAACTATTTGACTCTGGAAGTAATCATTCTGGGTACCCATATCATTAAACTCGGAAATAATAGAACCTGGATCACCATAGCCACCTGCACCGTTACGAACTATATATTTAGCCTGATAATTAGGAGCGGCACTATGCCCACACCAATCAGAACCGCCATAATTAAGACTGACATTAGCACTAGTATGGCTAGTTGGTAAAGATAAAGTTAAGACTGTTGTCCAAGAAGTAGTAACCTGGACGGATTTAGAGCCCCAGACTTTGCTATTTTTCTTAATATTGCCACTTACTTCTAATTTTTGAGAAGGGTTAGTGATGCTGATACCGACGTTGCCAGTACCGGTTATACGCATATTTTCAATCATGGCCGAACCGTTATAATTTTCAAATTTCAAATTATAAGCTTGCTCCCTTATTAAGGCATCACCATTACCAAAATATACTCCATAATTATCTGTATTAACATCTAAATGACCATTTGTAATTCTAGCCATGCCTTCTACATTTAATTTTGCTGTCGGATTTGTCGTCCCTATCCCCACATTTCCCGCTGTATTAGTCTTATAAACCTCATTACCATTCTGCGTCCAGCCGGAAGAAGCGGCTCCCAAAGCGCTCCAAGAAGTTTTGCAATCACCGCCGATACAAAGCCCCGTGCCATTAACTGTACCAGAGGCGTTAAGACCGCCGACAATATCTAAAGTAGCTCCGGGGTTAGTTTTAGCGATACCGACGTTGCCGGTCCAATCAATTGTCATTCTAGCAGATGCCCCTGTCGCATATGACCCAGTGGTTCCAAAATGCATTCTAGTCCCATAGGAGCCTGAACTCTGAACATATATACCAGCTTGTCCTAAATTTGTAGTGCCTACTCCACCAAAAGTTATAGCCGCAGTATTATCATTAACGGTCGGGGCATTAAGATGAATAACACCGGCCCCTGTCCCCATAGTCGGATAAGTAAAGGCTGTCTCTCCAACTAAATTTAACTTAGCCAATGGGTTCGTTGTTCCAATCCCGACGTTGCCGGTATCATTTATACGCATAAACTCTTTATAGGAGAGAGAGGTTCCGTCATAACCCTGAAAAACAAAATTACTTTTATTGGACGCCGCCCCTTCGACGACGCCGAAGAATGATTCTCTCGCTCCAGCTGCCGTAAATCTTATGCCTGAAAAATCTCCGGCGGCAGCTGCGGTTCTTAAAGTCATTCCAGCAACATTGTAACTAGTTGGATTATAAGTCGCGGAATCATTATAAACATCAAGCCTGTTGCCTGGATTTGTCACTCCGATTCCCACATTATCCGTTAAAGTCGCTGGGTAAACATAAGGAGCGGTTCTATTCCAACCGGCGCTCGCTGAACCAACCGCTGCCCAAGAAGCTTTGCAGTCACCAGAGATACAAAGACCGGTGCCATTAACTGTGCCAGTTGAATTTATTCCACCGACAACATCTAGATTAGTAGCTGGGTTACTCTTAGCCACACCGACATTGCCATTATCTAAAACTAAAGTACCTCCCCCACTATATAGCCAATTAGTCCCCGCACTGTCGGCCTGCAAGAATCTAACATTATTAGGCAAAAATATTTCATTTAAATTTCCATTAAACGACCCGCCAACAACTGAAACCGGATCAATAAACATCGCAATATGATCTCCAGTCTGGCCAAGCTGAATTCCAGGATAACTGGTCTGTTGATATCCTGCCCCTCTACTTCTAACTAAAGGCTGATTAGTGCCGCCCGCATTACGACCAGTGTACCAATTGCCAGAATTAACAACCATTTCTCCAGCAACATGCAATAAGGCCTGAGGATTAGCTACGCCGATACCGACGTTGCCATTGCCAGGACTAGTTTCATTAATATGTATTCTAGATACATTCCCAGTCACAATATCCAAACTATTATTTGAAACCAGTCCTAAAGTTCCGTTGTGGCTAGTTTCTGACCCAGCAATCTCAAATTTTCCTACTAAAGAGTCTGCATGTGATCTCAAATACACCCCCCAAGTATTACCGCTAGCGGCTGCCTTAGACAAAATATTTCCCCGAACATCTAGTTTCTCCCCTGGCGCCGTCGTCCCTATTCCAACATTCCCGGCCGTATCAGTCTTATATAAAGTCGTGCCATTCTGACTCCAACCAGAGCCAGCCGCACCAATTGCCGCCCAAGAAACTTTACAATCACCGCTAATACATAACCCCGTACCATTTACAGTGCCCGATGAATTAACTCCGCCAACAACATCTAAAGTAGTCCCTGGGTTTGTCTTTCCAATACCGACGTTGCCAACATTTATAGCCATAGCTAAAGTACCAGCCGCGCCGCTATAAATAGTCGCTCCTGGATTCGCTCCGCCGTAGAAACGTAATGGGACAGAGCTAGTAATGTTACTGTAGCCATCACCGACTTCAAAGCCTAACTCTTGATTAGTCCCACCATTATTATATTCAACCATTCTTAAAGTAGTAACATCATCCTGTTGAATCACGGCCGTATCATAATTAACATGAGCATATGAATAAGCAGTGTTACCTACAAACAACGGATAGTTTGCCATGTTATAAGACGTGTATCTGGCGTCTAGTCTTGCTACTGGCGCCGTTGTCCCTATCCCAATCTTACCAGCCGAATCTATTCTTAATCTTTCCGCGCCTGCTCCCCATAACTGCATAGAGTCATTTGTATGATCATAAGTTATTCTGCCAATAACAGAAGACCCGGCATCACCGAATAAAATATTGCTGTTATTAGCGGCTGCAACTAATATAGAAGCCTGAGTTGCATCCTCAACTATAGCCCTAATAGATCCATCTAAAGCCGGCAAAGTAATTCCCCCGCTAGTTTCAAGGTGCAACTTAGCAACCGGAGCAGTTATTCCAATACCAACATTACCATTAGGTTGTATTCTTAAATTTTCAACCCAACCAGTCCCGGCGGAATGAGTAATAAAAGATAATCCAGAGTCAGCCGCATTAGAGGCAATGGTGCCG
This sequence comes from uncultured Gammaproteobacteria bacterium, assembly GCA_964470695.1. Classification (GTDB taxonomy): domain Bacteria; phylum Patescibacteriota; class Patescibacteriia; order Patescibacteriales; family UBA12465; genus UBA12465. The sequence continues at coordinate 195,386 of CAYYDR010000002.1, read as the reverse complement.
ATGTTAGTTCCATTCATGTAACCAATTCTCACTCGAGGGGTTATTATATGATCGTAATTACCAGCTGGAGCGCCCTGATTTAAGCCGGCTCCGGTTATATTGATAGCATAAGTAGAGCCAGAAGCTATTTCTAATTTAGCACTCGGATTTGTCACCCCGATACCCACATTATCCGTCAAAGTTGCTGGGTAAATGTAAGGGGCCGTTCTATTCCAACCAGCGCTGGCCGAACCAATCGCCGCCCAAGAAGCTTTACAATCGCCGCCTATACAAAGACCGGTGCCGTTAACTGTACCGCTAGCGCTTATACCGCCGACTACATCAAAATTAGTTCCCGGATTAGTTTTGGCAATACCAACATTGCCGCCGAAATAAGCAACCCCGTCTCTAGTTGACGCTTGATAGCTGCCTAACAAAGCCTCAATAGTTGGCTCATTACCATCAATCTCTTCAAATCTCGGGCCCCAGAAAGTCTGAACTGAACCGACATTAACATCATAGTAATTATATGTTCTATGAACTTGTGTGTTGCCAGTAGAATTCTTGAAATCGGTGCCGGTTAATACCTTCTTCCCAGTCACGCCGTCATAAACGGCTGAATAACTGCCAGTACTAGCATCGTTATTAGCATGAATATATCCAACCAATAAATACCAGCGACCGGAAATTAAATTGCTTGAGCCGAAGGAGAAGAAATAGGGGTTGGTGTTAGCTGTACCATTTAAATTTAAAGTATTACTACCACTACAGCCCAAATAAACTGAGCCACTGCCCGTATTATCTTTCTTAATCCAGACTGATGAACGATAAGCCTTATTAGGATCAACTGGAATATTTCCATAATCCCAACCACCATCCCCATCGCTAGCAGCATCATTAACTGAACGCCAAATCGTGGCCGGTCTTCCAAATGGATCAGCATCCCAGGCTCTTTCATTCTCAGCCGCAGAACCATTGGCGCCAAAGCCTCCTATACTACCAGTAGCAATGTTCCAGACAGTCGTATCTAACATGTTCTTATCTAAATAACCGGTTTTACTCTTAACATATCCGGAGACATCTAACTTAGCGATGGGATTAGTGGTCCCAATTCCGACGTTATTAGATGTATTAACCAGCAAACTCGGCGTAGCACTATTATTTGTAGACAAAGCAAAAGTGCCTTGAACTTTCACCGCCAAAGAATTAGCTGTCCCGCCGCCGGTTAAACCAATATCATCATTAGAACCGATTTGCCCGGCTAATGTAGTGCCAGGAGTAGTCGCGGAATAATAATCAATCCTATTATTCGCTCTAGTCGGGCCATTAACATGTAAAGTGGCGGAAGGATTAGTAATACCAATACCGACGTTTCCGTTGCCGCCGGATGGAACAAAAGTATAGTTACCGTTTGTATAAAAATTAGTTCGGCCAGCTGAGACATCAAGAGCAAATACATTAGTTCCATCCCCTACTACAAACTCATTTCCGCCATAGCCAGTCGCTCCGACAGAGCCAACTTGCAAAGTATTAGCCGGATTAGTTACACCAATACCGACGTTTCCGCTTGTACTCGTCTTATAAACTTCATTACCATTCTGAGTCCAACCTGAAGAAGCCGCGCCGACCGCTGCCCAAGAAACTTTACAGTCACCCGAGATACAAAGACCAGTGCCGTTAAGAGTACCCGACGCATTTACGCCGCCGACAACATCCAATACCGTTCCCGGATTAGTTTTAGCAATACCAACGTTACCAGATCTTAGAACCGTGAAAATATCAGTCCCCCCTCCGAGACCCTGATTATTAACAGAGAATCTTCCCTCTGTCGCTCCACTTCCCGCCCCAGAACCAATACCAACCTGCACCCAGCCGGGGTTAGTAGCATGTGTCTGAGCATATAAATTAATACCGCCGCCAAAAGCCGCTGAACCAGCGCCAGCCTGCATAGTAATTTTCCCGGTTCCGGTATTAGTTTCATCTGTTACTATATATCTTGTCGTGCCAACCGCGGCACCAAGCTCTATATTTCCGACAACATCTAGCTTCTGCGTCGGGTTTGAAACGCCGACCCCTAAATTACCGTTCTCTATAGCAACATTACCAGTTCCATAAGGTATTCTGACCGCCCAACTAGTAGCACTATTTAACAAACCGAAACCGCTAGAATCACTATAGGCGACACCCCGTCTTGTTCCGTTAGTATCATAAAACTCTAAGCCACTGGAACTTCCAGTTGAATAAATGCGCGCGATATTATTCCAAGCTGAGCCCTGTATATCTAATTTATAAGCTGGCGCGGTTGTTCCGATGCCGACGTTGCCTCCATTGAATGTGAATCCAGCTGGTTGAGTAGTATTGAATTGGAATTGATTTGCATTATAAGAAATATTATTGCTTGTATTATTGAAATATAATGCGCCACCACCAGTATCGCCGATTTGAATATTCACACCACTACCACCAACATGTAATTTCTGAGTTGGTGCAGTCGTCCCAATCCCCACATTCCCCGCTGTATTTGTCTTATATACTTCATTACCATTCTGGCTCCAGCCCGAAGAAGCCGCGCCGACCGCTGCCCAAGAAACTTTACAGTCACCCGAGATACAAAGGCCAGTGCCATTTAAAGTACCGGTAGAGTTAACACCGCCAACAACATCCAATACCGTACCAGGATTAGTTTTGGCAATGCCGACGTTGCCATCGGATTTAATTCTCATTCTTTCGGTTAAGTTGCCACCATTAGCTGTTGACGGTGCCGTATAAAACGCTAAAGAAGCTCCCCAGCTATTAGTATCATCCACACCGGCGATGCCACCCAAATTATATTCTCCAGCGTTTGGATTAGTGCCAGAATCATGTTGATTAGTAAATCTTAATAATGCTCCACTGCCTAACGCCGTATAATCTCCCGTTACTCTCATAACTTCATCAATGCCGCCAGAACCGCCAGTAAATTTACCAGTATGTAAAATTGTTTTAGGCGCGGTTGTACCAATTCCGACGTTTCCCATGATGTAACTATTTGAAGATCCATCTACTGAAAGTTTTCCATCTATTTGTAAATTACCAGTGTTGCTGATTGTTACTTTTGAACTTCCTCCTTCAAAGAAATCCCAAGTTCCAGCAGTGTTGTAATAATACAAACCTCTGTTTGTTCCTGAGTCTTGGTTTAACAACCAACCATCTCCAGAATTTGTATTGTAATAAGTTCCACCTCTCACATCTCCAACGACGTGTAATGTTTTTGTTGGTGCCGTCGTCCCAATCCCCAAATTACCATCCTGATTCAAAGTCATCTTAGGTGTGCTCCAGTTAGTAGAACCCGCTTTACTAGTATGGAAATAAATGCGATGGTCTTCGGTCGCTGTATTACCTACCGTTCGCCAATTACCCGCATATAAATACATTTCATTGCCATAAGTCGCAATATAACCGCCATATGAACCATACGTACCCATAGTCAAAGAAGGGTAATTGCTTGTCCCACCTACTCTAATCTGCTCTACAAATCCCGCGGTCGGCGCCGCATAAGTATTTAAAGGCGCTTGTGGATTAGTTATTCCGATACCGACGTTATCAGTTAAAGTCGCTGGATAAACATAAGGCGCCGTTCTATTCCAACCAGCACTGGCCGAACCAATCGCGGCCCAAGAAACTTTACAGTCGCCAGAGATACAAAGACCAGTTCCGTTTAAAGTTCCGGTAGAGCTAAGACTGCCAACGATATCTAAAGTTGTGGCGGGGTTAGTCTTGGAAATACCAACGTTAGTAGAAGCATAATTAACATACAACATGCTAGTGCCGACACTAAACGGACCATAATTAACAGCAACTGCGCCTCCATCTTGAACAGAAAAAATTTCATTGCCAGGGTTATCGGTTAGACGGAATGTCTTCCCGGTTGTTCCGCCAACTCCTTTTATTTCAAGACGTGCTGTTGGATTTGTTATTCCGATACCGACATTTCCTCCGACCGGTTGAATAATAACATTCTTCCAAGATGTGCCCAGGTCCGAAGCGGCAATAAGCCCATAATCTGAGGTGGAATTAAAACCAACAAATACACCCTTTGTTTTGTCGGCTGTATCGCTGAAAACTGCAGAAGCTGAATAACCCTCTCTTGTTCCAGCACTTGCAACGTGTAGAGTCTGATCTGGAAGAGTTGTTCCGATCCCGACATTACCAGCATCCCCATGTCTAACAATCATCCTAGTAACTTTGTTGTAAGGCGAAGTACTATCTTCAGTCTGAAATTCAATCCCAGCCGTACTACTCATTAAAAATCTAGAAGCCAAACCTCTATTCTGCCCAATAGTCAGGGTATTGTTTGTATTACTATAAGTAAGGCTAGCTCCACCTAATCCATCACCGGCACTATTAAGATAAATTGACCCATTAGTTCCTAAAGCTCCCGAATTAATACTACCGACCACATCTAATTTATAGGCTGGTGTTGTAGTTCCAATCCCGACGTTGCCCCCAAACGGCTGCAAGGATAAGCTGTTTTCCCCAGTGCCGTTCCTAACTGCCCTAATCCATCCCACCCTGTTAGTGCCATCTACACCGAAATTTAACCAATCACTAGTTCCAGTCCCTTCTATTCTTAAAGATTCATTCCCAATGTTAGGGGCAGCATTTGGCCCTATAAGATTTAACTTTGCTCCAGGCGCTGTCGTACCAACCCCCACATTCCCTGCTGTATTAGTCTTATAAACTTCATTAACATTCTGGCTCCAGCCGGAAGATCCCGCGCCTACGGCGGCCCAAGAAGCTTTACAATCACCACCAATACAAAGACCAGTGCCATTAACGGTACCAGTTGAATTAATACTTCCAACTACATCTAAAGTCGCGCCAGGGTTTGTTTTGGCAATACCGACATTACCCGTACTAGCATCAATATATAATCTACTCGCCCCACCATTTACAAAGTTAGCATCAATATCTTGTGATGGGCCAAATTTAAATGTGCCATTAGCGCCGCCTGTTGTAGAGTCATAATTAGCAAACCACCAACCATTCATGCGAATCGGATTGGCGCCAGCAACATTTAAAGTCCCATTTACATCAAGAGTATAACCTGGGTTAGTAAGACCTATGCCGACCAGGCCGCCATTATTTATTCTCATGGCCTCAGTCAAAGCCGTGGCCGCATTCGGTTTATAGTCAAAGGCTATACCGTGTGAATTATTACTATCATAGCTAACGCTACGAATTCTAGCCTGCTGATAATTAGCTAAGTTTCCTCCCGACGACTTCCCTCTAAATTCAATTGCTGTCCCGCCACCGGCCATTGAAGTCGTGTCTGATTCATAATCTAAAATTAAAGCCGTATTTGGAGTAGTAGTTGCGCCGCCAGTATCAACGATATGAAGAGGCGCTGTTGGAGCAGTAATCCCCATGCCGACGTTGCCAGAGTTCATGACTCTTAATTTAGAAGTATAAGATGCCCCATCATATGTTTGTATATCAATACCGTAAGACCGACTGGAATGGTCTTTAAGCACCAGATAGTCATTTATGCCGGTCAGTGCGTATCCACTCCACATATTCAACCCACCTGCATCAGCGTTAAATCTAAGACTGGCGCCGTTATAAAAATCTAATCCGTCATTACCTCCCGTGTTAATCAGAAGCCGATAGTTGGAAGTGTCACTTACTTCAAAGGCTGATTGCGCGCTACCAGAATCATAGACCGAAAGCTTACTGGCCGGCGCCGTCGTTCCAATCCCCACATTCCCAGCCGTAGCTGTCTTATAAACCTCATTCCCATTCTGAGACCAACCAGAAGAAGCCGCGCCAATTGCCGCCCAGGAAACTTTACAATCCCCAGAGATACAGAGCCCGGTGCCATTTAAAGTTCCGGTTGAGCTGAGACTGCCGACGATGTCTAAAGCGGCCCCAGGGTTAGTTTTAGCAATACCAACATTCCCTAAACTAGCACCGTTATTTACTATTGTTAAATACGGCGTGCTAACGCGGCCGAACTGAATGTTGGGCTGAGCACCGCCGATATTTCCATCATAATCAGCGCCAAATAATAAATTATTATAAGTGGGGTAATAAACCCTAACATATCCTGCTTGACCAGCCGCAAAGGCGTTATTGATTTCAAACGCCGGCAACTCACTTACGTTAGCATTATCAACTTTATTAAGGGGTCTATTAACAACAATATTGCCACCCGATATTTGTAATTTTCCATAAGTCGGGGTTGTTGTTCCGATACCGACAGTGCCGCCATTATCAATAACCATAGGAATTCCTTCATTCATAGCGAAGAAAATCCTATCATCAGCGGCGTTATAGCCAAGGCCACGCCCCTCGTTAAAAGCATAAACCATCTTAGTCGGAGTATATGTTCCACTCACAGTTTCTACATTTGTAGAATCAGCATAGTACTGAGATGATCCGGTAACTCCGCTTACTGTCAATTTAAAATTAGGATTTGTTGTTCCCACGCCAACGTTGCCGGTAGCATTTTGCACGGTCACCCTATCCCCTACCCCATTTTCATGAAGAAAGAAATCTCCTGTAGCTTCATCCCCAAACCACCAACCGCCGCCAGTATCAGCTGTATTTCTTAAACCAATTAAATAACGTTGCGAACTATATACCTCTAAAGGATAAGAAGCGCCTCCGGAAATTTCTAACTTCCTTGTGGGATTAGTAATTCCAATACCAACATTATCGGTTAAAGTCGCGGGGTAAACATAAGGCGCCGTTCTGTTCCAGCCAGCACTAGCTGAACCGACCGCCGCCCAAGAAACTTTACAATCTCCAGAAATACAAAGACCGGTACCATTTAAAGTTCCCGTGGAGCTGAGACTACCGACGATATCTAAAGTAGTTGTAGGATTAGTTTTGGCAATACCGATATTGCCGGCACCATTAACACCAATATAGCCACTTCCGGCTGAATTATAAAACCACATACCACCGCCTCCACCGCTAGCTTGAGCATAGCCCCCTAGAGTATCAACGCCGAATCCAAAAGATCCAGCGGCATTAGTCACTCGGAAAACTTGGCCGCCCCCTCCATTCTGCACATGAAGAGTGGCAGACGGAGCAGTAGTGCCAACACCAACGTTACTGCCGCTAGTTACTCTTAAAACTTCGTCAAATGTATTGGCTGTACCGGTACGAGTAACACCAAAAGCCAAATCGCTATTCCAATAATTTCCGTAGCTAGTCGTTTTAACTGAACGTATATAATTATAATAACGAGAATCAGAAGTGCCGCCTATTCTTATTCCGGCATAACCCCCAATTCCCCCTAGTTCATTTCCCCCGACATGTAATAAATCTTCCTGTGGGCTTAGTACACCGCTACCAACCGTACCAAATACATTTAATGAGGTATCTGGGCCAGCCGTCCCAATCCCAACATTGCCATTCTGCAAAATTGTTAATCTCTCGGCGCTACCGGTATCTATATGGAACCTGCCAGCGTTAGCGAACATTTTAATATATCCATCTAAGGCATCCGTTTGCCCTAACGACATATAGTCGCTGCCGGCAAAATCTCCGTTAGCAGCATCAAAGCCAATTTCCGTAATTCCGGTGCCAGTATTTTGCAACCATAACTGAGTATTATTTGCGCCTGTATTTTGTATTACTAAATCAGCCGCTGGATTAGTAATTCCAATACCAACATTATCCGTTAAAGTCGCTGGGTAAATGTAAGGTGCTGTTCTATTCCAACCAGCACTGGCTGAGCCGACTGCCGCCCAAGAAACTTTACAGTCGCCAGAGATACAGAGGCCGGTACCATTAACTGTGCCAGTAGAGCTGATGCCGCCAACTACGTCTAATACCGTACTTGGATTAGTTTTTCCGATACCAACATTACCGCCAAACGGCAAAATGACTAATTTCCCAACTTTAGTATCTGCCCCAAGAACTTCTAAATACATTTCCTCTGTCGGGCCATAGTCAGTTCCAACTCCATTAGTTAAGACATTAAACGATAATTTCCCAGTATAACCATAAGAGGGTGAATAAGTAGCTTTTATCTGCCCGGCAATATTACCTCCGACAGTGTTAGTGCCCAAGTTTAAAGTCCAAATGCTGGAATCAGAGGATCTTATAGCACCTACCACGTCTAATTTAGCAACTGGCGTAGTGGTCCCTATCCCGACATTGCCAGAATCATTTATCAATAAGACTGGGGTTGTAAATGTTGATCCTCCGGCAGCTGTTGATGGTGTTATTTCTAATCCAGCAAAATTTTGCTGGTTTGAAATCATCCAATTTTTATTTGTATTTGAACCTAACAATTTGATAACTGCTCCGCCATTACTAGAAGCATTATTTATCTGGAGAGCCCCTCCTTGGATTTGAAATTTACTTCCCGGTGCCGTCGTCCCAATCCCTACGTTACCACCATAATCTACGACCATTTTGGCATCAGTGTTGGCAGTCACGCCGGTAGCGGAATCTGCAACGTCATTTAATAAAAATTGCAATTGCCCTCTTAAATTTGATCCATCGGTAGCTCTAAAAATTATCCCGCCTTTGTTATAAGAATCGCTATGTGTTGCTCCAAATAATATACCAGTCCAATCGGTCCCTCCGTAAGTCCCTTTTAGTTTTAAAGCAAAATTATTAGCACCGCTTGTTGCTGTGCCGCCTTGAATTTCTAGTTTCTTAGTCGGTGCCGTCGTCCCAATCCCCACATTATTAGTCCCATTTCCATTCCAGATAGCGCTAGTCGTCGTGCCGCTCCATAAATTTCCGCCGCCCGCTGAGACGATAGACGGCCAAGAAACTTTACAATCTCCAGAAATACAAAGACCCGTGCCATTAACTGTGCCCGAGGAACTTATACTGCCTGTAACATCTAGAGTAGCGCTTGGGCTAGCTTTGGCAACACCGATGTTGCCGTTACTTAAAATGGTCATTCTCTTGGTCGGCAAATAATCGGTACCGCTTGTTAAGCCTGTATCATTAAAAAACTCCGTCCCACCATCGGACCTAAAATTAATACCAGAGGCAGCGGAATAATTTGGCTTAAACCAATAAGACGAAGTGTAATAAGCGTTATTAGCAATAAAAGATCCGACTGTATCAGCTACAGATCCGGCCCACATAACCTGACTGCCATAGGTATTTCTTAAGGCTAATTGTTTAAAATTACTGCCACTGCTCACGTCTAACTGAATAACCGGATTAGTTGTTCCGACGCCGACATTGCCAGCCGTATCTATGGTTACCTGATTAGTATTATTTGAACCTAAATAAAGAGCCTTGGCGGTAGAGCCTCTAACCACCAATCCCTCCGGAGATCCGCCCCAGCTTATCAGACCCTTATCATCAGCAGCGCCAAAATATAAACTATCTCTAAATCTAGACATGCCATTTACATCAAATAGTCTTCCTGGCCCCGTCGTCCCAATACCGATATTACCAGAACTATTCATTACTAATCGTTCGGCATCAGTCGTCCCGTCCCAAGTTCTAATAGAAAATCTGTTAGCATTATAAGCACGGCCAATCGTCCAGGTTGTATTAGCGCCCGAAACTGCTCCAGCCGGAATAAAACCGAGGGCGCTTTCTTTGGTATTAGCTGATGGTTGAATCTGAACTGGAATATTAAAATCTGGACCATTATTGTAAATACTTAATTTTGATCCTGGCGTAGCTGTGCCCACTCCCACATTCCCGCTATTTAAACTCCAAACATTTCCACCTGTCGTGCCTCCCCATAGAACCGCAATGCTTCCTGTAGCCGTCGCGATTGAAGAATTAACAAACGAGTCAACATAGCCCTTAGTGGCCGCGTCCGCATCAACCGTCGGCAAAGCGACATTACCGATTTTATAACTACCGGCGAGCAAAGCATAATTCCCTGAAGCCGGAGCAATTTCTAATTTTGCACTCGGATTAGTAATGCCAATACCGATGTTTGTGCCGTTGTTATATAGCAAAGAATTAGAAATCCAAGAAGCGCCATCATAGCGCATGGTCTGGCCTATTGTCGCAGTCGGCAAGCTGCCCGCGCCTAATAGCGAATCAACATAACCCTTAGTCGCCGCGTCAGAGGCAATAAGCGGCAAGGCGACGTTGCCGATTTTATAGCTGCCCGCTAGTAAAGCATAATTCCCCGATGAAGGAATAACATCAAGTTTAGCGGTTGGATTAGTTGAGCCAATTCCGACATTCCCTGTCGCTAAAATCGGACCGTTAACGCTTAAGCCCGCGACCGGCGCCGGAGTAGCGATACCAACTGGGCCGTTTAAGGAGACTGGCAGCCAGGTATTAACAAAATCACGGAATAAATTATTCCATTCTTCCGCTGTTAAAACTTCGGAATATAACTTCTGATAAGTTGAGGTAGAATATAGCGCTTGAGCCGGCTTTACGGCGCTTAAAGAAAATAAAAAACCACCGCTCAATACCAAAACGGCTAAGTAAAATTTTGATTTCCGGCTAGGAAATAAAGACATTAAAATTGTTGAAAACTAAGCTTATCTTCCGGATTTTTATATACCAAAATTATACCATTTTTGAATATCCCTGCCAAGAGGAAAGAGCCCTATTTGAGCGTCTAAATTTTTAGACTATATTTAGTTGGATTTTTAGTCTTAATTTTTCACCCTAAAACTCTTTTTTCATATTTTATTTAAAAAATTTTTAACTTTTTTTCAGGTCATCTTTGCTATATTCAATTACGATGTGGGCCCGGGAGTGGTCTCCGGAGTCGAACTTGACATTTGGTTCCCGGGGCTCAATCCCCCGCGGGTCCACATCTGGGATATAGCAATTAATTTTGACTTTTACAAAAAATCTGCTACAATAAATAAAATGTCAAGTTCGGTTCCAATATTTGAGACCACAACGGAATCAAAAAAATCTCCCTTACGGGAGATTTTTGTTTTTACTTATCATTAGCGAATAAAGCGAGCTAAAGGGTCACCATTAAAGCCACCCCCAATCCATTCTACTTATAGTTCCGCGAGGTAATACTGGTTTGGATAATCATGTCCGATTTCAACTGCGGCGCGTTAAGCGCATGGGCGCGTAAGTTCATCGTAACGATTGATTGCATCTCCACTCCTTCGCGCAAAATAAAATATAAATTATCAATCTTAATTTTCTGTGGCGAAATATAACCGGTCTGGGTATTGCGCGTAATCTGAAACCGCTGGCTATCGCCATCGGGCGCTAGCTCATAAGTAACGCACTGGTTATAATAATTCCTAAACATTATTTTCTGCCCCGCCACCCCGGTCGTAAGCAAAAAAATCTTTTCATCCGGTATGCCGGCGCAGGTCCCCTGATTTTTCTGGGCCATGCGCATTTCCTTGCCCGTTACTTCAAAAAAATACTTTAAACTTTCCTGGACATTTTGGGCCGCCAGGGCATTGCGCTGATTATCAATAACCATTTTAAAAATCTGCGTGGCTGATAGAATAATAACCGAAAAAAGACCAACCGAAACAATAATTTCAATTAAAGAAAAACCCGGCCTAGCTCCCGCTTTGGCTCCCGATCTGGCTCTATTAAATTTTTCTAATTTAACGCCAATCATATAAAACCGTGTTTAAATCATAAGAAGCCTGGCGATTGCGCTCGCTCCAGGTCACGCGCGAATTAACATTTACCGAGTGGGCATTAACAGCGGTAATAGTAATAATCCGGGAGAAACCGCTAGAAGTAGCCGTGCTCGCGATGTCATGAAAATAAAAGCCTTGTGCGTCCTGTTTTAAAAGACTGGCCGCTGACTGGCTGCTTAAATAATTATGCGGCGCATCATCACGATAATCCATATAATATAGGCCGGCTGGTAGTTTCCACCAAATAGGTTTCTTAGGCGCCTCTCTCCAGCCCGAATCTCGCGCCTTGCGCGCCAACTCTATTCCCTCCTGGGCCAGCTGATAAGCGATTAAATTATTTTTATTATAGTCCTGGCTCTGAATATTTTGGATAATGAGCGATAAAATACCTAAAAGGCCAGTGGAAATAATAAACAGAACTACGATGGTTTCAATTAAAGAAAAGGCCCGAGTATGAGTACTCGGCAGCTGGCGGAAATTATTTGGTGACTGTTTAAAATTAAACATGGCTATTTATTTTAATTTAACCATTGGCCGCCCTTAATCTAAAACTTCAGTTAAACCCAAAAAATTAATTAATATAGTCTTAGTAGAATTATTGCGCAACTCTCTAAGCGTTATTTCTAGAGAAGTGGATGTTGCCATGGAGAGCGGCTGGTAAATATTAGTCTGCGGGTCGGGCGGCAAAAAAGAAACATTAGTTTGCGATTGACTAGAACCGTTAGCAAACTTTAAACTAACTATTTCTATCCCCGTCGGGAGCTGAGTAGTCCGTGCCCCATAACTAGTTACCCCCTCCGTAGCTGGATCATATTGCATATAGCCCGGACTAGGATTAGTCGGCGTAGATGGCGCATCTAAATCGGCAAACAGGGTATAAGAATTAGTGGTTTGGTTAAAATGAACACCCCAGCCGCCGGCCGGAACCGCGTCATTATATTTAACAAGCCCTAGCGTATTATTCTGAGCCAAGTGGACATCGGCCACTAAATTTTGGGACATCATAATTAAATCCGTCCGCTTGCTAGCCGACCGATAATTAGCAATAAAAAGGGCCGAAACTAAAGCAATAATAGAAATACTAACTACCATTTCTACCAAGGTAAAAGCCGGCTTAAAACCGGCTCCGCCCTGCTTATTCAGTTGCCTCTTAAAAATTACCATAAAATTATTCCGCCTTAACCTCGCGCCAGACCGGCAGGCCATAATTAATGCGCATAGTCGTTGAAGTGCTGCAAGTATAACCCTCGGGATCCGTTAAATTTAAGTTGACTATTGTACCAGTCGCATGCATAAATACCATAGAAGTTGTCGCTCCGGTAGGATTAGTAATAAGCGAACCTAAATCAGTGTTGGTCCAGAGATATTGGCAGCTCGCGCCCGAGCAGCTTTGCGGTAAGGTGGGGTTAGCGGTCGTATAATACTGGGCCGTACTCGTAAACTTAGTCGTCGTGCCCACTAAAGGATCAAAGGGGTTCCAGGTAAAGAAGAAAGTCGGCAGTTCATGCTTATAGGTTCTAAAAGTATACTGGTTAGCGTCGGGCAAAATATTAGTATGTTCATCTAAAGCGCCATTATGGCCATCAACCGCGCCGAATTGATACCACTGTGTTGCCTTATACTCACTATCTTCTAAATAATAAAGGCGTATCCACCAATAATAATCCGTATTATAGTTCAAAGGCGCCGTACAATTTGGATCTAAATTAGGAATAACATATTGGGTCGCGACTGAAGGATTTTTAATACCGCTCCAGCAGACTGCTGTAGAAGTACTGACGACGCTAGAGCTGGCCGTATTAACCACAATTTCATAACCCGCTTGCGTGCCGCTAACCGGGAACCATTTTAAAACCGCCTTAAGAGCGCCATCGGCGCAGGCTTGGCTATAAGTCCAGTTAGGCGCGGAAAGCCGGCCGATTTGAACGTTGCCGATATAAACCTTGTAATTATTAGTACAGTCTCCGGTCCCATTATTTTCACTCTTACAGTTAAAACTAATATCACCGTAACTACTAGTCGCATACCCCGCAAAGTCGCCTGGCAATACTTCGCGGCCCGGAATAATCGGGTTATTAAGATAATCCCAGCCCTGCAACTTAACCGGAGAGGTAGTTGCATTATCAAAACGAATCCAGGTCCCGTCGCCCAGCAACCGGCCCCAACCATAAACTTTCTGATCATTACTGTTATAGCAAGCCCAGCAATTAGTGCTTAAATTACAAGTGCTAAGACAATGAGTATTAAAAGCATAGCTATCTGGCGGCGTCGTGGTCGCATCAAAAGTAATTAAGCCCCGATAATAATTCCAGGCTTGACCCGAAAGCCGGCCGCCACTATCCATGGAAACATGATGGATTAAGTCCGTGCAAGGCCGCGAGCCAAATACCCAGCCGCCTGGATCATAGAAATGAAAAGAGCGCGGCTCGGGTAAAGAATATAAATTATTCGGCGTATCTAAAAGATCATGTAGTCCGAATAAAGACGTAAAATTATCAACTGTCAGCTCATAGCCGAACTGGTCGTCTAAACAATCAAAATAAATAAATTTATTCTCATCGCCCCACCAGGCCATGCCCCGCACGGTTGAAGTCGCCGCCTTAACTTCTGGTACGGCGAGAAAAGAAAAAGCTAAAAGGCCAACGATAAATAGCGTTGTCCTTAAAAATAAAGATTGTCGCTGTAAGCGAGCCATTTGATTTTAATACTTACTTTAAAGCCGCCAAATCTAGGGTAATGGAAGTAGCCACGAATTCCTTAGCCGTACGAATATTGCTCGGACTGGCATCAACAGTAATTTTATCGCCGGATTTTAAATCAACCTGTTTAATTTTTTCCAGTTCTACTCCACTAGTTTTTTGGACTGCTTTATTTAAGACCGTTTCCGAATTAACCGTTACCCAGCGGACGAGCGGTGTCCCAGCTAAGTTCGGCGTAGAGCTGGCAATTTCCACAATAATTAAATTTTGGCCAACCCGATTCTCCCGAATAAGAGCGGAAATTATATTAACGGTCGGATAAACAATTACCTTCCCCTCTTTATCAAAACCGGGGACATTGGTAGTTAAATTTTGCGAATTTTTGCTCTTAGCGCTTAGGCCAGAATTTACATAAACTAGTCCTAAGCCATAGCCGATAAGCAGCAGAATCAAGCCAGCTAATAAATATTTGCCTAATATTTTCTTGTCCATAAAATAAAAAGCTTAGTTTCTTTTTAAAAAATTAACTAAATTTAGATATTAATATAATAGCATATCCGGGCAAATTTGAGAATGAAAATACATTTTCCCAAATAAAAAACCCCGTCGTGTGAACAAACGGGGTTGTCTTAGGGAGCTACATTACAAAATGGGAGTAGTGAGCCTATTTCGTAAGTACCATTTTTTTGGTAGCAGTGTATTCTCTCGTATGTAACGAGTAGATATATATACCACTAGCTAATCTTAACTGACCGGCGTCAAACTTAGTGTTGTGCACGCCAGCGTTTAATTCCCCGTTAATCAGAACTGCAACTTCCTGACCTAGGAGGTTATAAACTTTTAATGTAACAAATCCGCTTCTCGGTAAGGAGAAGTTAATTACCGTAGCGGGGTTAAATGGGTTAGGATAATTTTGGCCTAGAGAATATTCTTTAGGTAAGCCAATTTCATCTTCAACGCCAACTGTTGTGAACATTTCAACGGCAAACTCACTAATGACATTATTGTAACCATCAGTTACAACAACTTTTAGCTGTTTCTTGACTGGTTGATCAGAATGAAATTTGAACAAGCCAGTAGCCGAATCAATGGTAGCGCCAACTTCTGGCTGCGCTAAAGAATATCTTAATTGATCACCGTCAGGATCGGCGGCTTCAAATTTATACTCTATTACGCTTCCAGCCTCTGCTTTCAATGTATCCTTTGGTATATTGGTATATACTGGAGGAGCATTATAAACGCTGATGTCTTCAATGCGGAAGGTGACCAAATGACGTTTAATTACCGATACGCATTTAGCGACATGAACAGGGTCTATCGGAGGATTCTGATGAAAACCGACAGGATATGAATCAAAGTCCAGGGCAATGATAGTAGTATCGGGCAAGCTAGTTACCTTACCCACGATGCGCTTATTGGTGCCGAGGAACTTTACATACGATTCAACCACATTTGCCTTAGCTTCGCGGATGTAGGAATAGAGGATATTCCCATTATCGCCAGTATAAGTAGCGGAAACCGGATCCTGGATAAGAATTTCCAGGGACTTAAAATCGCTAGCTTTTACATACTGATTCAAATCAACCAATAATTGACGATTACCATCGTGATTATGATTAGGCAGGAAAACAACATTATTCTTATTAACAGTAGTATTATCGCCTAATTTGCTAGACGGGACTGCCTGATTATTAATTTTTTTAATTTTAATTAATCTATTATAATTAAAATAATCTAGAAATTGATAATCAAACCGCATCCCCCAATAACTGTAAACCGTATCTACAAAGATATTTTTTCTACCAATAATATCTTCACCAGTTACCATATTGCTGACCAGCAAATTCAAACTTAAGTCTGGATTATGATTAAAATCTTCTTTCAGAAAATAACAACTAAAATTCCACCAACTGGCATTCGTAAACCAGTCATATGAAAGGAAAAAATAGCCATTATCTCCAAAATTAGAACCCCAGGAATTCAATAACTTAAAAGCTCTCTTATTATTATCATAGCCGACTACAACAGCGGCATGACTAGCTAATAAGCTGTCGGACGATATTCCCTGCTGGCAACTGTACATTGCATCAGTTTTGTTATAGAGACTATTGATATAGTTAAATATAGGAAAACCAAGAATAAAACATTTTCCATCTTTAAGAGAATCTTGTAGTTGCTCTAAGAAAACATTAACTCTACCAATGTAGTCATTGGAAAACAATCTTAATAACTCCGCCGAACGATATTTTAATCCGTTTTCCCTAGCCTCTAAGCTAGGTAACGTTTCCATATGATCTGGCTGAGAGAATTTATCAGCTGTCACAGCGCCTTGGTTTAGCATCATTTCAAATGCATTTTCGGCGATTGCATAGTGCTGAAGGGTATTAATTGTTTGATTCCATAGGGCGTATCCGGAAAATTGATTCTCCGGCAACATCGGATTTCTGCCTAGCTTATCATTCCAAATATAGGACTTTAAATAAGCTAGAGAAAAAACTTGGCAGCCATTACCATACTGAGTTATGGCTGGTCCAAACTTAGCTGAGTGATCAACTGAAGACGGACGACTTTGCCCTAGTACTATAGGGGCAAGAGTGAAGATAAACAACAAGATAAATACTAATCTTTTCATTTTGTCCTCCTTCAAGGATTATTTTATTTTTATTCATTAATTTCTTTTTTTTCTTCAATTTTTAAAGGGCGGATACTCTGTCCTCTAATTTACAGACTTGAATATTATGTGCTTATATTATACTATATATTTACCATTTTGTCAATATATTTCCCAATATTTGTCAATAGCGTAAAAAATAAGTAAAAAACCACCTATTCAAGGTGGTTTTTTATGATTAATTTTAATTTAATATTAGCTATTTTTATGGTTCCATCCAACCAGAGGTTCCCCAACAATAATTAGTACTACAATCTCCTAAATTCTCAGTTGCCCCCATAACACAACTCCCCCCTGAACAAGCGCCAGAAAAGGTAGCTCCTTGTAATCTAGGCACCCAGCAATTAGTGATATAACCACTAGGGCAGCCATAACTACAAGTAGTAACTTTGGTCTGTGTCGGTGTGCAACTAAAATCATACTGTGTCCATTGTGTTCCACCACATAGATTCTGACAACGACAGAAAGTAAAGTCATCCGTAAAGGTCGGGGTGGTTACTAAAGCGTTACTATCATTACAGTCATTGCCGTTAGCCACCACATCATAACCAGAACTGCAATAGTATGTCCCATAGCCTGGAGTGCCATAGCTATCCTTATCATAATCCCTATAACCGGTATATTGAATGGTTGTGCAGCTATTAGGCGTGGTACAATTCTGGCAAGCATCGCATAGAGTTCCATTCACTGTCCCGGCCGATGAAGAAGTATTGCAGGAGCCGCTCGTATTACATCCGTAAAAACTATAATAATTCTGTTTGCCGCTGCAAGCCCAGGCACTAGTGCCGCAATAGTTTGATGATGTAACATTATTCCAGGCACTACCATTCCAAACTAGGGAAGCTACAGGCGCGTTCTCATAGCGATTAACCGTCGCGCCGTTACAAGCCGCGGAGCTACCAGAACATTTTTGATCAGTCGCTGTTCTCTGGCAAGAACCAGCGGCGGGGGAATTGAAGGAACCAGTAGAACATACTACTGTGTTACCGTAGTAAGAATCAACCGGGCAATCATGACTCCCTGAACCGCCGGTGCATTTTTCTGCTGGATCGCAAACTCCCGCTGAAGCGCGACAGGTCGTGCTATTAGACAAAGCGCCGCAGAAATTATAAGTCCCGTCACAGGTAGTGGCCTCACACGGCCCGGCTGGAGACTCTGGACAATAATTACATAAATCTTCTCCTGCTCCCTGAACAACGGAAGTGGTTGAATTCCCAGTACATTTTAGACAACCAGACAAACAACCGGCTGGCTTATAAGCACCAGTAGCGGTATTACAGCAATCACCTGATGTACACTGTCCATAGCCTCCACAATTAGTATCTTGGCCATCAATATATCCATCACCGTCTTCATCTGCTCCACCAGAACAAAAGCTCTGGCAAGAAGACTGTCCAGCGACACAACGACTATTCTCCCCCCCACTACATAAAGATCCATTACTTGTCCCTGCCGCTGTCCCGCTGCAGGAGCCGCTGCCATTACAGCCATAATAATTTCTATATATCTGCTGGCCGCTACATAAGTAGCCGCTCATATTACAATTAACTGACGCCGAGGCCGCTACCCAGGTGCTCCCGTTACCGACTTGGCCGGAAGGAGCATTACAATTCCGAGGCACTGACGCCCCATTACATAGGGGCGATGAACCGCTACAATATTGGTCAGTCGCTGTGCTAGAACAAGCTCCAGAGGCAGGAGCTGAACAAGATCCTGTGCTACAGACATAACTGGTATTCTGAAAACTATCCGCCGGGCAAGAATATGACGAGCCATTACAAGTCTCTGGGGTAACGTCGCATGGACCACCTAAAGCGCGACAGGTCGTTCCCGAGGCTAAAGCGCCGCAAGAATCGCCCGAGCCTGAGCAGTTATTTGATTGGCAGGAAGTAGCGCTACCGGCCGCACCAGTTGAACAATTACCGCCTAAGTCTTGACTGGAAGTCTGGGCAACTGAAGTATTAGAAGAACCTGTACATTTCATACAAGTGCCTATTACCGTATTAGCCGCTTTATACTGACCAGTGGCGGTATTACAGCAATCACCCCAAGTACAAACCGCTCCGCAATCTGTATCTAAAGCATCAGTATAACCGTCGCCGTCATTATCTAAACTGTCAGTACAATTAGATTGACAGGTGCTATTACCAGCGACACATTTGTTAGCTGTTCCTTCCCCGCTACATAAAGATCCATTGCTCGTCCCGGCCGCTGTCCCGCTGCAGGAGCCGCTGCCATTACAGCCATAATAATTTCTATATATCTGCTGGCCGCTACATAAGTAGCCGCTCATATTACAATTAACTGACGCCGAAGCGGCGGCCCAAGCGCTGCCGTTCCAAACCTGGTTAGTAGATCCGTTGTCATAACGAGTTCCCGTAGTACCGGTACAAGTATCGGCAGTCCCATTACAATATTGGTCAGTCGCTGTTCTCTGGCAGGAACCAGAGGCCGGACTATTAAATGAGCCAGAGGAGCAGACATAAGAAGTAGAGTATTTAGAGTCTATAGGACAGGAGTAACCAGAACCAGTACAAGTCTCTGCAGCATCACAAACCCCGGCTGAGGCGCGACAGGTTGTTCCCGCTCCGACATAACCGCAGTAATCGCCAGAACCTGAGCAATTACCTAGCTGGCAAGCTCCGTTGACCGATGAGCAATTATTACCTAAATCTTCAGATGATGTCTGATTTACAGAAGTGGCCGAAGAACCAGTGCATTTCTTGCAAGTACCAATTACTGTATTAATCGCCTTAAAAGCTCCGGTAGTAGTATTACAACAATCGCCTGATGTACATTGTTCTGACCCGCCGCAACCGGCATCCTGAGTATCCGTATAGCCATCGCCATCATTATCTAAACCATCAGCACAATTAGTCTGGCAAGTAGCATTCCCGGCGATGCATTTATTAGTGGTGCCTTCTCCGCTGCATAAAGTCCCATTACTAGTACCCGCCGCTGTCCCACTGCAAGAGCCGCTGCCATCGCAACCATAGTAACTTCTATAAATCTGCTGGCCGCTACATAAGTAACCGCTTAAATTACAATTAGTAGAAACTGAGGAGGCTACCCAGGAAGTGCCGCTCCAAACCTGGTTAGCTGAGCCGTTATCATAGCGGTTAGCCGTAGCACCATTACAGGCTGCCGCGCTGCCGCTGCATTTAGTATCAACTGCTGTTCTCTGGCAGGAGCCGCTCGCTGGATTATTAAAAGCACCCGTATCACAAATAGTAGAATTTGATAAGAAAGAATCTATCGGACAAGTAAAGGCTGAGCCCGTACAAGTTTCCGCTGAATCGCAGACACCGGCCGAAGCGCGGCAAGAAGTTCCTGCTCCGACAAAACCACAAGAATCAGTTGTTCCTGAACAATTATTAGATTGACAGGCGGTGGCGCTACCGGCCGCGCCAGTCATACAATTACCGCCTAAATCTTCCGAAGAAGTCTGGAAGACTGAAGTATTAGAAGATCCAGTACATTTCTTACAAGTACCAATTACTGTACCGGCTGTCTTATATTGTCCGGTGGCTAAATTACAACAATCGCCAGAGGTGCAGACCGCACCGCAGTCTGTATCTAAAGCATCAGTAAAGCCATCGCTATCGTCGTCTAAACCATTGCCGCAGTTATTTTGACAAGAACTACTGCCGGCCACGCAACGATTACTTTCTACTCCCGTACATAAAGCGCCGTTGCTTGTTCCAGCTACCGTTGCGCTACAAGCGCCCGCCCCCGTACAACCAAAATAGTTTCTATAAACCTGCTGGCCGCTGCATAAGTAACCGCTGAAACCGCAATTAACCGAGGCTGAAGCTGTTGCCCAGGCCGTTCCATTCCAAACCTGCCCGACCGAGCCATTATCATATCTATCAGCTGTCGCCCCATTACAGGCTGCCGCGCTGCCGCTGCATTTAGTATCAGTTGCGACTCTCTGGCAGAAACCGCTCGCTGGCGTATTAAAAGTACCGGTATTACAAATAGTAGAATTTGATAAGAAAGAATCTATCGGACAAGAAAATCCCGAACCAGTACAAGTTTCCGCTGAATCGCAGACGCCGGCCGAAGCGCGGCAAGAAGTTCCTGCTCCGACAAAACCACAAGAATCAGTTGTTCCTGAACAATTATTAGATTGACAGGCGGTGGCGCTACCGGCCGCGCCAGTCATACAATTACCGCCTAAATCTTCCGAAGAAGTCTGGAAGACTGAAGTATTAGAAGATCCAGTACATTTCTTACAAGTACCAATTACTGTACCGGCTGTCTTATATTGTCCGGTGGCTAAATTACAACAATCGCCAGAGGTGCAGACCGCACCGCAATCCGGATCAGTCGCGTCAATATATCCATCGCCATCATCATCAATACTATTAGAACAGCCATTAAAACAGGAACCAGACCCAACCGCACAACGGGCATTTTCACCGCCGCTGCAATTAGCGCCATTAGTAGTTCCTCTAGATGTAACATTATCGCAAGTACCGCTCGTATTACAGCCGTAAAAATTTTGATAAATCTGCTGGGTACTGCATAGATAACCGCTCAAGCCGCAATTAACCGAGGCTGAAGCCGTCGCCCAGGCTGTTCCATTCCAAACATTACCGGCTGTTGGCGCGTTATCATATCTATTAACAGTTGAACCATTACAGGCTGCCGCGCTGCCGCTGCATTTAGTATCAGTTGCAACTCTCTGGCAGAAACCGCTCGCTGGCGTATTAAAAGTACCGGTATTACAAATAGTAGAATTTGATAAGAAAGAATCTATCGGACAAGAAAATCCCGAACCAGTACAAGTTTCCGCTGAATCGCAGACGCCGGCCGAAGCGCGACAAGAAGTTCCTGCTCCAACAAAACCGCAAGAGTCGCCAGTACCGGAACAGTTATTTGATTTACAAGCTGTCGCACTACCGGCTGCGCCACTCGTACAATTATTTAATAAGTCTTCGGAAGAAGTTTGATTAACTGGCGTTGCCGAAGAACCAGTACATTTCTGACAGGTATTAACGCCGGTGTCGGCTAACTTATAGCTGCCATTCGCTTCGCAACAAGCGGCTGCGCTAGTCGTACAAGGGACTGTATGCGTATAAGTTCCTCCAGTCGCGTCGCAGGTGTCCGTCCCGCTGCCGCCGCAGCTGCCCACGCCGCAGAAAGTCGTAACCGTGCGTCCTGGATAAATATTAGAATCACTATCATTACAATCATTAGCATTAGCCACTATATTATAAGTAATGGTTGGGACATAGCAGCCCGAAGCGCCCGTACCATAGCCATCCTTATCATAATCGCGATAACCAGTTAAACAGCAGACCTGAGTCCCAACTTCCTGTCGCTGTGTACCGCAGTTGCTAGTCTGAGTAAAAGTCGCTGGACCGCCCGTCGCTGGAGTACAAATAGCGTTAGTGGCCGGAGTCCAAGTAGTATCTAAACAGCTGCAGACATTAGCCGTGCCGCTGCCGCCGCAGGTCTGAGGTAAAGTACAAGAGCCGCAATTAGCCGTTCTAGCCGCTAAACAATTATCCACGCCCGTAAAAGAGCCGCAGTTTTTACCTAAACGGGAACAGAAAGAGGCATCATTTTCAGCGGTTCCCGAGGTACAATCGGTCGGCCAGGTTCCATCGGCTCGGCAAGTTACTAGTTGTGAGCTAGCACAGGCTCCTTCGCCGCAATAATTAGTCTGGGTTGCGCCTGGAATACAGGTGCCGCAAATTAAAGTATAATCATCCTCCGTGCCTGATAAAGATCCGCAGGCCGTACCGCCGCAATCTGGTTGGGTATTTACAGTCGCCGTCCAAGTTCTGGTTCTTACCTGGATGCCAGGAGTATATTGTCCGCAAGTCCCAACGTTAGACCACTCACCATTAACGCGGGTCTTAACGCAATCTATTTTCTGAGTGGCGCCAGAAGCGCTATTACAATCCAGTTGAGTTAAAGAAGTCAAAAGCCCTTTCTTAACATAATTAACTGGGGTAGTCGGACAATTGCCGGTAGCGTAGAAAAAAACCGGTTCAGCCTGGCCTGAGTAAGGAGTCTTATCGGCGTAACCGTCCGCATCCGCATCCTGGGCGCATAAGCTCCCTTTAACAATTTGACTGGAGCTATCCGTAAATACTATGGCTCCGGACGGATGGCTGGGCTTGGTAATTATAAGCTGGCTGCTCGGACTTAAGACTAAGGCCGATCCCGAGCCAATGACAATCTGTCTTCCTGAGGCTATAGTCAAATCGCCGCTATCAACTCCTTCAAAGCCGGAACCGAATTGCGAACTGATAGTACAATTGGAGCTAACGCTGAACGCGCCCGTCTTGAGACTATTGAAACCGCAAGTGTTAACAGCTTCAGCAATCTGATTGGTCTGGAAAATAAAAAAACCGACCGTAAAAAGGCCAACGACCCAGGCAAGCATCAAAGTCTTGCGGGGTATGATTTTTTGTAAAATCATAAATGATTATTAAAAATAGTTGAAAAAGTGGTAAGGCCCATTGTATAAATGAGCCTTACTATCTCTGTTAGCTATTTTACAATCATGGTTCCCTTATTGCTCTTGCTATCAACGTAGAAGGAATAGGTCCCCGCTTTAGGCGCGACAAAGGTAATTGATTTATCGCCCTCTTCTTTATTAAAGGAGACGGTGATAAAAGATAAATCTTCATCTTCAAAAGCCATGGTGTGCTTCTTAGCGTCGCGAGCCGATAAAGTCATAAAGACCTTAGTGCCACTAGTTACCTCAAGGCTCTTAGGACTGAAGCTGTCACCCTCAACAGCAATAATATTTTCTTTAGGAGGAGTAGTATCTTGAACAGAAATTGGGGTATTGTCTCCGCCTGGAACAGCTGGAGTACCGTTATTGTTTAAAGCCGGAGCGGCGCCGCTAGGATTACCGGATTTGGCCTTATCGGTCATATTGCCGGTAGAGGAGCTAGAAACTAAGAGATATATGACTGCTACGACGACGACAACGCCGACGACCAGCCAGATATAATTTTTTTTGTCCATACGTTTTTAATTAAGTTTTTAGATTAATTAATAATTAAATTTATTAGCAAATTGTTATAATAATGATATCACTTCTGGCAATAATAATCAAATGAAATTCCGCTTACAAAAGGCGAATAAAACCTATCCTGGCTGGGCGGAAAAATCAGACCCAAAAAGTATGATTTGATTTTTGACGTTGTAAAATCAGAATTCTCGCCAAGCGGGATATTACGCCAGTCAACTCCGTTGCTAGAAAATAAAAATTTAACCAATGAACGGTCCGCCTCATTTATCTCTAAACGGGCTCGGGCAATTTTTTTAATAATAATTTCCGACTTACCGCCATCATGGCTGATAGGCCGGGTAACTAAATTCCCTTCGCTAGTATTTTTAAAGCCCTTATCAGTAAAGGTCTTGAATGATTTATTGTCTTTACTATCAGTTAGCTCAGCCCCTAAGACTACCCTATCTGGAAAAACTGCCCTAAGCCTAAAGCCCGCCGATTTATGGCCGAAAAAAAGATCAGGGAAGGTTTGTTCACCAACAATTTCCTCGCCGCCGTTCTGCCAGAGTTTAATAAGCTGGGGATGGTTAAGGCTCTGACTATATATATACCAGCTAACATCACTATCACGTACCGCCCTAATAACTTCTGGCTTAAAGCCCTTATCCATAACTCTAAGACCAAAAAGCTTATCTAATTTAATTACTCTTTCTCCCCTGACGCGATAAGCCGTCCCCTGATAAGCGCCATAAATAATCAAAAAATCATCTTCTATGCCGCCAAAACCAAATAAGCCGAAATAAGGCGAGCTAAGCGGCTCTGGAAAAAGTATCTTAGTAAATTTTCCCCCTTTAAAATAAAAAGCCTGCGCTTCATAGCCATCTTTTTTCTTAATCGTATATCCGACTAACCAGCGGTTCTGCAAGGCGCCAATGGATAGAGCTTCAATATCTAAATTTCGCACGCTAGAAGGATGGGCTAAAACACGGCCGTTGTAATATAATTTATTCCCTCTCTGCTCCAAACAATTATCATTCAGGCATCTTTCATCATTATAAGGGCCCTTAAAGTCATTAAATTTTATCGCCTTAAAATCTTCCTTATCGCTAGCCTCGGCTATAGCGTCCCGCCACTCATAATCAGGTGGGAAAAAAATAGCGGTCGCGGTCTTATCAAAATAAAGGTTAGTCTTAGTCTCATCAATATTAGAGAAACTATAACCGAAAGAACCTAAATAAAAATCTTTCTTACTAATAGATGCCGAGCCGGGCATGCCTATCTCTTCACTACTATATTCTTCGCTACTGCTATTAGAATCAGCTTTTTCTCCTTCAGATAGGGCGACATTATAGGCGGCGGGATTACTGCCGATTATTCCCTGCCTTAAAAAATACTGGCCGACAAAAAAAACCACTAAAAAAAAGATTAGCAGAAACACGCGCGCTTCCACTCTGAAGATAATCTTTTCCCGTACTTCCTTACTCTTCAATCTGGGCATCTTTTGAATATCCATAAAATTATTATAACATATTCTAAAAGACAAAAACACCCGCTGGAAGCGGGTGTTTTCTTGTATTTTAACAAACTGGAAAAGATGCTTACTTAACAATCATCTTACCAACTTCGCCAGAAGCGGAGTGTCCAGGAACGTCACAGCGGAAGACGTATTCACCAGCGGCTGGAGCGTTAAAGGTAATTGCCTTAGTCTCGCCTGGACCAACGCCCATAGCAATGGCGCCGACCGCAGAGTTAGTGAAAATAAAGACGTGTACCTGACTATCACTGGAGCTAACCGCTAAAGAAACCGGAGCGCCAGTCGGAACAGTAAAAGTATTTGGCGTAATCTTTCCGCCGCCTACTTCTAACTTAATAACCTGCTTGGTTAACTGCGCCTTGTCTACTAAAACCGGCTTAGGCGCTTGCGGGGTATTTGGAATAGCGTCGTTCTGAGCGATTTTGCCATCTGCGGTCACAACCTTTTTATCGGTTGTAACTAAGCTGGCGCCCGGAATTTCCGCCTTAGCCCCACGCATATCAACGGTGCCAGTCGCATTGACTGGAGCGGTTGAATCAGTCGGGCCATTTTTGGTCAGGTCAATAGGAGCCTGCGTGTCATCAGCACCCGCGGCTGGAGACTGGCCATTTTCACCAGTCGTCTGAGCGGCGCCTGGTTCGCTAGTGGTCTTCTGGTTTTGTGTAACAGCCACTATGATAATAATCACAATGACGACCACTACTCCCAGGAGTATCCACATTTTTTTGTTCTTGGTGTCCATAAATTTTTTATTATTATGTAAATTTATTAATTTTTTAGTTTTTAGTTATTTTATTTTTTAACCTACCCCGCGTCTATTTTTCTTATTCCACATCCATACCCCTTTCTGCTTGATCTAACGCGCGAGTCGGCCACTTGCGCCAGTCAAAACGCTTACCAATTAAACGATAGGAAATTTCTACTGGTAAATCAGAGCGGAAAATAATCTTCTCGCCGTCTAAGAAATAATAGGTGCGGGCGAAACGACCATAAGGCGTTATTAAGACTTCTACATTATCCTTATTGAAATTAACAACCTTGCGCCAGAGCCATAATTCGCTGCCCTCAGCCGCGCCAGCAAAATCAATTGTTGCTTCAAATTCCTGGACTGTCCTATTTTTCTTATCTAATTTTATTTTGCCAACATATTCTTCCTTAACGCCGCCGATCATAGAGGCTGCATAAGAAGAATAGTTCACACCATTAATATAGTATAACGGGTCAATAACATCAACCGTTAGCTTATTAACACCGGTAATATTTTGCTTAGTGCCGCCGCCATTCATAACTAACGCGCCGCTTAAAGTTGCGCCCGTCGCGCTTAAATCGCCACTGATAGTTAATTTCGCCGCGGTCGGATTTGTCGTGCCAATACCGACATTACCGGCCGTGTCAGTCTTATAAACCACTGAGCCGTTCTGAGTCCAGCCTGAGGAAGCCGCGCCGACTGCTGGCCAAGAAACTTTACAATCCCCGCCTATACAAAGACCGGTGCCATTAACTGTTCCCGAGGCATTAATACTGCCAACTACGTCTAGAGTTGTGCCAGGGTTAGTTTTAGCAATGCCGACGTTACCGCCAGATAGTATTGTCATCTTAGACTGGGTCGGAGTACTTCCACCAGTCACAAACTGGACATCAGTGCTCCCTGAGTCAGCACCAATAATTGCACTGGAATTGCCTGATGTTGGGTGGAATGCTTTAAATATTGTTCTAATGTTTCCGACACTCGTTCTATTATATCTCGCTTGTATAGTAGCGCTTGCATCTGTCCCACCATAAACATCAAGTTTAGTTTCTGGCGCCGTCGTTCCAATTCCGACATTTCCAGATAAATTTACTCTAACCGCTTCCGTGCCGCCATTCGCAGTAACATAGAATTGATTGCCTACATATCCAAACTGGTCATTGGCATTTGTTTGAAAAATTTTATAACTACTACCTAAATATGCCCTTAGAGATTCTGTCCCATTTGTAAAACGCGCTACATCTCCGGCCGGACCTAAAACATCAAATTTATATATTGGGCTTGTTGTGCCAACTCCGACGTTGCCGCCCAAAGCGTTAAGTGCTAAAGATTGCCCCCCTGTGCCAACCAAATAAGATTGAAGATTTAATATATTAGAATTATCTATAAATAGACCTCCTACATAATCTCCCGTGACCGCATTAATTCCGTTGCCATTAGCGATTTGAATTTTTCTCGTTGCGCCAGTTTTTACTTCAAACAAAGTGCCAGGATTTGTCGTCCCAATCCCCACATTATCTGTTAAAGTCGCCGGATATATATAAGGAGCGGTTCTATTCCATCCCGAAGAAGCTGATCCAACCGCTGGCCAAGATACTTTACAGTCCCCACCGATACAAAGACCCGTGCCATTAACCGTGCCGGAGGCATTAATACTGCCGACTACATCTAAAGTTGTGCCGGGGTTAGTTTTAGAAATACCTATATTACCATTATAATCAATTCTCATTCTTTCAATAGGCGCTGTTACTGTCGCTGAGTCAGCCACATTTTGGAACACTAAAGCGGTGCCGGTATTTGTTATTGAATCATCAGTTAAAACAGTTGCTATCCTTCCTAAAGTCCTGACCGCGCTATTTGAATATGTCCGCCCCCTAAACTCTATGCCCTGCCCAAATCCACGATACGGAGCATTAGCAGTATTAGCTGTTTCCAAGGTTAGAACATCAATAATGTTTGTCCGGCCCGTTGTGCCATCGGCCGTAAAATTATAACTATGCAAGCGGGAGTTTGGATTTGTTATTCCAATGCCGACGTTACCCGTAGATATAATTCTCATTTTCTCGCTATAGCTTCCCGCTCCTATAGTGCTAAAGAAAATATCCTGATCCTCTGAACTTCCTGTTCGGTCTCTGTACTGAACCCCGATTCTGGAGAAACTATTTGAACCAGCCCCTGATTGACCAAAGGCTATACTGGCATAATTATTAACAGTGCTATCACTATTAAATATATTTAAGACAGCTCCGCCGCTAGCCTGCGTAATTGAACTATCAGCAACTCCTACTGTCAATTTATTACTTAATGCCGTCGTCCCAATACCGACATTACCGCTATTTAAAACAACAAAGGACGGAGTGCTATTTATAGTATTGTAAGCAGACACTCTTAACAGCGGATGATTAGCACTTGCCTGTTCCCAGCCACCCACTACATCTAATATAGACGAAGCGTAGAGATCTTTGTTAGCAATAATAGGATAGCCACTTATTCCAGCCGCAGGCCCTGCTCCAGAATAATTATCTAATCCGACCTGGAATTGCTGACCATCTGGCGCCGTTCCATACGCCTGTGTCCCAATTTGCAGTTTTGCCGTTGGGGCGGTTATTCCTATTCCTATATTTCCATTCGTATCAGTTTTATAAACCGTCGTACCGTTTTGAGTCCAGCCAGAAGAGGCTGCGCCAACCGCTGGCCAAGAAACTTTACAGTCCCCGCCTATACAAAGACCGGTGCCATTGACCGTTCCAGAGGCATTTATGCCGCCAACCACATCTAATTTTGTCCCAGGATTAACCTTGGACACGCCGATATTACCATCTCCTCTAACAAATAATAAGCTGCTCCCGCCCACGCCACTAGAATCGTCAACGCCGGATAAAACATTTAACACCGCCATCGTGCTGGAAGTAGCGACTGATTGTATTCGGAAAGCATCAAATCCAGGAGTAAGGGAAGATTGATGAAAGACGCCGGCCGCCGCATTAGTTTGAGCTGAATCTGTTTTAGCAATAATAGTGTCAGCCGCTCCTGAAGCGACTACGGCTAAACGAGCGGGAAATAAACTGGAAAATACTGTCGGATTCGTCGTCCCAATCCCGACATTACCATCCTGCTTGATAGCTAAACGCGTAGCACCGCTACCAACATCATATATTTCAAAATTATCCGCGCGCGCTCCGGCGTTCATCATAGTCCAAGTTTCCGCATCATTCTTGAGCTCAATCCCTGGATTACTATTAGCAACGCTATTTTCAAATCGCGCTATAGTATCAGTGTTGCCCTGAACATGTAATTTTACTGTCGGAGTAGTTGTCCCAACTCCGACATTGCCGCCTGTAAAAGCATGATTACCAGCACTATAATAAACCATCAAATTAGCTGGACTCATAGTAGCCCCATAATGTCCAACATAACCGGCATTGGCAGCACTCGCGTCGCCAAAAAATAAATAAGAATCGCTAGCATTAGGAGCAAGCAAGGAAATAGAAGATCTATTAGAATCTTCAACTACTAATCCCCCCGCCTCATAAGCCGTTGAGCCAGACGCTCCATTATAAATATGTAATTTATTTGTTCCTGGGTTAGTAGTACCAATGCCCACATTTCCCGCTGTATTTGTTTTATAAACTTCATTTCCGTTTTGAGTCCAACCGGAAGATGCCGCACCGACCGCCGCCCAAGAAACTTTGCAATCACCGCCTATACAAAGGCCAGTACCATTAATTGTGCCAGAGGCATTTATACCGCCAGTGACATCTAAAGTAGCTCCGGGGTTAGCTTTAGCAACGCCAACATTTCCGCCTTCTAAAATAGCAAACAAGGTGTTTGGGAAAAAACTACTATATGCCCCGCCAACAGTATTGGCTGGCGAATTTTTAACTTGGAAAGCAGTCCCATTATTAGCAGTAGAGATACCTAAAGAAATTAAATTAGACGAATATGTAGCTGACCCCTTGCCCCAAGCATCTACCCCGCCGGTCGTCTGTCTGGCATTACTAGATAAGAAAGCGGCGGCACTTGAATACATAGCGCCTACAGTTGGGCTATAATTAGAAGCTAAAGATATCTGACTCCCGTCAGTAGCACCTCTACTTGATTGCAAAACAGTTGGAGCAGAGTCTCCCACCGTTAGCACGCTAGCGAATCTACCAGCGCCATTAACATCCAAAAGATAAACAGGATTTGTTGTCCCGATCCCGACGTTGCCGGCATAATTTATTCTCATTCTCTCATATAAATATCCATCATTCGCTTGTGTCCCAAATGTTAGATCTGTTGAACCATAACTTTGATTAACATTGATTGCACGAATTTGTGCACTAGGATTAGCTAGTGTCGAACCAGACCATACGCCTAAATTTAATGTGGCGGAACTGTTGTTAGTTGTAGCAGCAGTATTATGAATCATTAAAGATGTGTCACCGCCAGCAACACTCTTGCTGACATGAAGTAATGCCAAAGGATTCGTCGTTCCAATTCCAACGTTGCCGCCATTCTTTCCATAAAATAAAATATTGTCACCCGTGTCTTTTATATATATATCCCCATTATTTTGAGCATGTATGCCAAATATTGGCCCAGTATCACTTGTCCTAAAAGTGGCAGCGTTGTTGCCATTGGTAATTGCATAATTACTAAGTATGTTATCAGACGCTGCACTATTTTGGATGCTTAAACGAGATGTAGGTGCCGTCGTCCCAATCCCCACATTCCCAGCTGTATTTGTTTTATAAACTTCATTTCCATTCTGCGTCCAGCCCGAAGAAGCCGCACCAACCGCTGCCCAAGAAACTTTACAGTCACCCGAGATACAGAGACCAGTGCCGTTAACTGTGCCTGTAGAACTAACCCCTCCGACTATATCTAAAGTGGTCGCTGGGCTACTTTTATTAATACCAACATTTCCGCCCTGCTGAAATGTAACTGAAGGAGACCAACTCCCAGTCCCAGGCGTATCATAATACCAATTAATATCGTTGCTATAGTTTACTTGCCATTTATTCACTCCATTATTAGCAAAACGATGACGAACAGTATTATCAGTAGTACCCGCGGCATTGAAGTAAGCATTCATGGGGTATGTATTGGCCCCAGTCGTCTGAGCATACAACACAGAGCCGGACGCTCCCGTGCTAGTATATGTCCCCGAATTTCCGGCAATATGTAATTTTGTCTCCGGGCTTGTCGTGCCAACTCCGACGTTACCGGAATTATTTATAGTAAAGGTATTAGAACTGCTAATAACTGCCCCTGTATACTGTCCAATATAAAAATTATTACTATTAGCAAAAGTTAGCCATGATGTGCTCCCTCCACTAGCATCCTCAAATTTAATGCCAGGGACAAATTCCCTAATTGTTAACTGCGGTTCGCCGTCAACATCCAAAGCTTTACCCGGATCAATTTTTATTTTTCGGTTAACAGCATTATATACTTCCAATTTAGCACTAGGTGTTGTTGTCCCAACGCCGACGTTGCCGGAAGTATCCACTACCATACGGCTAGCACCATTACCATAAATCACAAATGCATCGGCCGGACCATACGCATTAGCGCTGCCCTGGTTACTGAAAATTTGCCAATAATCCAAAGTTCCGGAAGAATTTGCTAACCCTAATTGCTTAAAGTTATCAAGCGATACGGCTCCACCGGAAATATGTAATTTCCTTTGTGGATTCGTTGTCCCTATCCCCACATTCCCCGCTGTATTTGTTTTATAAACTTCATTGCCATTTTGAGTCCATCCGGAAGAAGCCGCGCCGACCGCTGCCCAAGAAACCTTACAGTCACCCGAGATACAGAGACCAGTGCCGTTAACTGTGCCTGTAGAACTAACTCCTCCGACTATATCTAAAGTGGTCGCGGGAACAGTTTTAGAAATACCAACATTACCAGCTGTATTAATATATAACTTAGCATTAGCCTTATATTCTCCCTGACCAGCGGTTGGATCATAAGCAATCTGATAGCTCCCTCCTTCATAAGGCACGCCGGCATACCACTCAGCAGTAGCATCTCTAACACTCATAAGGACGCCTCGGCCTCTATAATCCGTATTACTTCTTAAAACCAAGGCTGAAGCATAACTATCAGCGCTTCCGCCAGTATTGCCATCAATTAATAATTCCGTACGAATAGCATCTTGAATGCTCAGTTTGCTTATTGGAGTTGTTGTTCCAATCCCAATATTACCACCGTTGAAATAAGTATTGCCATTAGAATCAAGCGCTATTTTTGTTACTCCCGTGTCTTTCAGTTCCAGATAAGCCTTATCTAAGCCTACACCGCTAGATCCTCTTGGACCAATATAAAAGTTATTATAATCCGCACTGTCTACTAATAAGTAAGCATTATCTCCTTTTACATGCAATTTACTTGTTGGCGCTGTCGTCCCTATTCCAACGTTGCCACCCCAAGGGTTTAACAGAATAGGTAGTTTCGGATCTCTGTCTGCAGATCCATCCCATGCTTCTAAGAATGCATAATTTGCGGTTGTCCCAAATTGTAATTCTCCATTTGAGGCTTCTTTTACTGATATTCTTCCTCTCACATCTAGCTTCGCACTATTTTCAGGCGCCGTCGTCCCGATGCCCACATTCCCACTATTAGCGCTCCAAATCGCGCCCGTAGTTGTGCCACTCCAGAGATTCCCTCCTCCCGCCGCCACTATAGTCGGCCAAGAAACCTTACAATCACCAGCGATACAAAGACCAGTACCATTAACAGTTCCTGAGGCGCTCAGACTGCCAACGATGTCTAAAGTTGTGCCTGGATTTGTCTTGGCAATACCGATATTTCCGGCCGAATTTATTCTCATTCTTTCATTAACTTCAGCTAAGCCTCCGGCTGTAAATTTAATATAACCAGACGCTCCTATTGCTCCAAGGTGCAGCCCTCCGGCCGGTAGTTCGCTTGCTAAAATTAATTCGTCTCCTTTAAAGCCGCCGTTAGTAAATGTGGCGCCCGTCGCTAAAAACTGGCCAGCTAATCCCGTCGGGGTATAAAAATCAATCGGAGCATAACTGCCTCCACTCGTTAAATTTAATCTAATACCCGTATTAGCCCCGCCCACTGATTCAACCTGTAATTTGCCCAAAGGATTAGTCGTCCCTATCCCCACATTCCCATTATTCAAAGCCATCATGGAGGCACCACCGCCATTTACATTAAATAAAATTCTTTGCGAAACATTTTCTGTTCTAATAACCAAATCATTAGCGGCCGCATCACTGGAAAAAACATTAGCCGAGGATGGCAAAGCAATATAGCCCTTAGCCACGCCTGAGTTCATTAATTTAAAAGCTGGGCTATTATTGCCGTCAATTGAAATGCCGTCGTAAGCAGCGGAAGTATAAATTTGCAATCTTGAAGTCGGATTAGTGACGCCGAAACCGACATTGCCGCCCATGTAATAAGCGTAAGTGCCCGCGTCAGTACCGAAGCCCGAACCGGCGCCGCCTGGCCAAGTCGTTCTAGTCACGCCGCCTAAGGTTATGCCCGTACCGCCGACATCTAAGGTAGAGGCTGGATTAGTTGTCCCTATGCCGACACGACCGCCATTATAATATATAGATGTAGACGAAGCGGAAACCCACTGGCTAGCTCCGCCGCCCCCTGCCGTAATCTGGACTGTTCCGTCCGGAAATTTAAAACCGCCGCTAGTAGATTCAATAATTCCGGTCACGGTTAACTTCTGAGTCGGGGTTGGCGTACCAATACCGACATTGCCATTTACATCCGTCTTATATAAGGTTAGTCCGCTCTGGGTCCAGCCCGAAGAAGCCGCGCCGACGGCTGGCCAAGAAACTTTACAATCATTAGCAATACAGAGGCCCGTGCCATTAACTGTTCCCGAGGAATTAATACTGCCGATTAAATCTAAAGCTGAACCGGGATTAGTTTTCCCAATTCCGACATTGCTAGTAGAATAAATATTTAAAGCATTAACTGGGCCATTAACTAATAAACCGGATGAGGGCGGGATAGTCGTCCCAATGCCAAGCGGACCATTCATGGTTGTCGGCAACCAAGTATTTACGAAGTCGCTAAACAAATCATTCCAGTTAGACGAAGTCAAAGTTCCGTTGGTTGGTTTGTTGTAGGAAGAAGTAGCGTGGAAAGCCTGAACTGACGGCACAAATAGCCAAAATAAAAAAGCCACACTTAATAAAAAAGTGGAAGAAATAATTCTTAATTTCCGTCCGGAAAATAAAGACATCAAAATATTATAACAGGCTAACAATATATTAAAATTATACCATTTCTCCCCCTAACTGCCAAGGGGGAAATCGGCTGATAGTAGCGGAGAATAAAACCTATTCGCCAATGCGTATTTCTACGCTGCGTCTAGACGCCTGATATTCGCCGATGGACCGAAAAACTAAGGGCGGAAAAGAATAAAAATAAACATTATACTTAGCTTGGCTACCCGTGCTAGACGGTAGCTGCCCGCTGAATATAACTTCCTCCTCAGAAACATCACTATATTCATGGCCATTCTGGCGCAGCTCCCAAAGCAACCTTTCCGCGCCAGACTCCGCCGCATAATAAGCCTTAGTAGATTGCGCCTGAATGCCACCGCTCTTAATTCCTAAAAAAACTACATAGGCGCCGCTGAAAGCGACAATAATCATGCCGGCCATGATGAACATAGTCAAAATTAAAGCACTCCCCTTTTTTGACATTAAACTCGGCTGATTAATTTGTGTATTTTTTAACTTTCTCATTAAATATATTATAACACTTTTTTTAAAAAAAATCCTGGTTAAACTTTTCCAAAAAAAATATTTTTTGCTATAATAATACTGTCAAGACTGGGCTCACACGGGCGTTTATTCCGAGACTCAAGAAAATCCCCTGAAGGGGATTTTTTATTTTTGCTCTACAAGTATTTCGCTAAAAACTTCTTCCCTAATTGCATCATCTCAAGACGCCCCTTTTCCGTCGCGTCGTCATAGCCGACTAAATGCAGCAGACCATGAATTAAAAGAAAATAAAAAATATAATTATCGCGTCTTCCCGCCTTAGGCTTTTGCCCATATTTTTTAAAATCCAAGCCTATTTCGCCTAACATCACCTTATATTTATTAGTCTTAACCGTTTCCGCTAAATTAATCACTATTTCGCCTAAGTACTTCTGCTTAATGGTCTCGCCCGGCGCATTTAAGCCGGCCGCGTTTGAATCTGACTCATTCACAAAAGATAAAACATCTGTCGCCTTATTAATGCCTCGATAATCACGATTTAACTGCTTAATCCGGGTCAGCCCGACTAAAGCTAGCGATACCGACCAAGCACTTTTTTTATAAACTCGCAAAAAATACTCTGCCAGTTGGACAATAATTTTTGAATTAATTTTTTGTTTTGTTTGATTATTTATTTCTATCATAAAATAAAATATTCCTTTAGAAAAAATTTAAATTTATTTCAGGCTCGCCATGCTACCATGATTTACGGCGTGGGTCCGGGAGCGGTTCCGGACCTAGACCTGACATTTAGGTTCCTGGGGTTCAACTCCCCACGGGTCCACAATTGACCTAAATACTTATTATGCTATAATAATAAAGTCAGGTTTGGGTCCAAATAAAAGAACTGCAACGGAATCATAAAAATCTCCCTAATCGGGGGATTTTTTGTTTCATACTAGTCTCCTTAATTTCCTCAGCCAGCTATAAATTTTATAAGCCGCTGGCTGAAAAATAATATCATAAGTCCCCGGATAATTAATAACCCGGCCGCCAAAACCCCGCTTAAATCGCGTTACGCCCGGCCATTTTTTCTCATCAATACCATAAAAATCATAGGCCATCTGGCCCGCCTCTTTAGCGCGCTTAATAACTTCCCATTGCAATAAATACGGGGCCATTAAATTACGCGCTTCATTATCTGAAGCGCCGTGCAAATAAGTCGCCCGGCCGCCCCAAAAACAGAATAAGCCGGCCGCAATATTGCGCCCCTCATAGCTCGCCAGAAATAGTTTAATAAATCTAGAATCAGCTCCTAAAAGATTTTTATAATGCTCGGCTCCGTGCAAACGGAAGCCGTCCCGCTCACTAGTTAAACTCATGAGCCGCCAAAATTCCGCGTTATCCGCTACCCACCCCTCTCTTATAATTACTCCCCTTTTCTCTGCTAGACGGATATTATATCTAGTCTTCTGATGCATTTCCACTAAGAGTTCCTCAGCGCTCTTTTTCAAATCTAAAACTAATGTCTGTTTAGGCTGCAGGGCTAAACTAGGTTTAACGCTTAAATCTTTTTTAAGATCCTTGTTTTTATCTAATTCAAAATTCGGTTCAATCCTTAAAAATAAAGCTTTAGGGTCAATCCCTTTTATCGCCCCCAAAAAATCTCTCCTGGCTTTTTCCGCCTCCGCCTGATTAGCTATGTTAAAAATCGGACCGCGCGGCGCGTACCAATAATAATATCCAGCCCCTAAAGATTTTTTGACTAGCGTAGCCGCGGCTAAAATTTTATTTTCATTTTCCGCCCGCCAGCCGACTCTAATAATAGTTTCTCCCTCCGCTTTTAAAATTTCTCCCCAGGCCCAGGATTGTAAATATTCCGAACCGAGCCAAGCAAACTCCGACCCGGCGGCCTGAGAAGCCTGGTTTATAAATTTATCCAGCTGCTGATTGTCTGTCTGATAAAATAATGGCATAGCTAAATTATAGCCTAAAAACCTTAAGTCAACAAAAGATAGCTGGAACTACTTTTAACCAAACTAACCAAAAAGAACCTTGACGGGTTCTTTTATGAGAATCTCTTATTTTACAAAACCAAATTCTACTGCTTCATTCCTGATGGTCCAGCGGTCTGAATGGAGCCGGCCGGGATAGAATTAATGGAAGCACCTATGCAGTAAGCAATACCATAGGTAGCAGCTGAACCGGTGCCGCCGCCGCCCGCCGTGTATGTATAGGTATAAGCGTCAGCCGGAGGACAACCGCCATCGTTAGGAGTAGGCGGTTTAGGAATCGCCTTCATATAAACGCCATTAGCGCTGCCAATCTGCCCGCCGCCGGAGAACAAGGTACTGGAAGCAGCGACTGGATAATTACCAGTGTCATTGTAGAACATTTCCAAAGCGGTTTGAATCTGCTTAACGTCAGCAATACGCTTAGCATCGCGGGCGCGCGCTCTAGCCGAGTTTAAGGCTAGGATGGAGAGAGTTGATAGCAAGCCGATAATGGCGATGACTACCAACAACTCAATTAAGGTAAAACCTTTTGGTGTTTTAGTAATATAATTTTTTATCTCCTGCATAATAATTTTGACCAAACTAATTAATATTTAAATTATATCACTAATTAAAAATGGTCACAATAACTAGTAAGTGTTCTACTAACCAAAAAGAACCCTGACGGGTTCTTTTATGAGAATCTCTTATTTTACAAAACCAAATTCTACTGCTTCATTCCTGACGGACCAGCGGTCTGAATGGAGCCGGCCGGGATAGAATTAATGGAAGCACCAAGACAATAAGCGACACCATAAGTAGAGGCTGAACCAGTGCCACCGCTACCCGCTGTATATGTATAGGTATAAGCGTCAGCCGGAGGGCAAGAACCATCATTAGGGGTAGGTGGAAGCGGTATGGCTCTCATATAAACTCCGTTAGCACTAGCGATTTGACCACCGCTGGTGAACAAAGTACTGGAAGCGGCAATAGGATAATTGCCAGTGTCATTGTAGAACATTTCCAAAGCGGTTTGAATCTGCTTAACGTCAGCAATACGCTTAGCATCGCGGGCGCGCGCTCTAGCCGAGTTTAAGGCTAGGATGGAGAGAGTTGATAGCAAGCCGATAATGGCGATGACTACCAACAACTCAATTAAGGTAAAACCTTTCTTATTATTTTTCATAAGTCACCTCCCCTCAAATCAGCGCTACCTGTCTCGCTTTTTAAGCAAGCCAGCCGGCGCGAATTTAAAATTATAAATTAAATTAATTGAAAGTTAAAATTATACTCTAGTCCGTATAATAATTAATTATAGCATTAACTATTTTTAAGCACAATACATTCGCGCCTCTCCGACCTCTAACTACTAGAATTGGCTGGCTAGATTATACATCGGTAATAAGACCGCCGCGACCATGACACCGACGCCTAAACCCATGATAACCATAATAAGCGGTTCCATCAGCTTGCTTAAATTATCAAGCATATTACCGCTCTCCCGCGAATAGAAAGAAGTAATTCTATCCAAGACCGAATCAATCTTACCAGTTCTCTCTCCGACCGCTATCATCTGCGGCACCATTTTCGGCACATAATCACTAGCTTCAAAAACAGTGGCTAGCGGGTTACCGTCGTTAATTGATTCTAAAGTTTCTATAATTAATTCCTTATAAATAGTATTGCCGACTACATCAGCGACTATTTCCAAGCTGCGCGTAATAGTCACGCCACCCTTAAGTAAAGTGGCGAGCGAGCGGGAAAAACGCATTAAATAAATATATTTAAAAAGCGGCCCGAAAATCGGCATTTTAATCTTGAATAAATCCGCCTGCCGGCGGCCGGTATAAGTTTTTAAATATAGCCGCGCTAAAACAATAACGGCGACTAGAGCGATGATTAGCAACAAGCTATAATTTCTTAAAAAATCCGAGGCCCCGATAACTAAGCGCGTTGATAACGGTAAAGCTGCTCCCGTCTCGGTTAGTATCGCAGTTAAATTAGGAATAACATAAACCATTAAAACAATGCCGACCCCAAATAAAGCGGCGATAATAAAAATCGGATAAATCATCGCTCCCCTTATTTTAGAATTCATATCATAACTCTTTTCCATTTCATCCGCTAAATAATTAAGTACTTCATCTAATTTACCGGAAGTTTCACCGGACCGGACAATGTTAACGAAAAACTCGGAAAATATTTTCGGGTGCTTAGCGAAGGCGTCGGATAAGAAGGCACCGCCGTCCACATCAAAAGCGATGCCGGCAATTAAATTTTTCAAAGATAAGTTATTGGTCTGGTCAATTAAGACCATGAGCGATTCTACAACCGGGACATTAGCGGAAATCATAACCGAAAATTGCCGGGCGAAAATAACCAGGTCCTTATTCTTAATCGGCGCGATGAGTTGTGAAAAACGGCTGAGCGGCTCGTCGGTAACATCCCGAATACTGATTACGTTCAAATCTTTTTTACGTAATTTCTGGATTGACTCGCTCTCCGATAAGCCAACGACCTTGCCCTTTTTGGTCTGTCCGTTAGAATTCTCCGCTGTGTATTGAAAGATGGCCATATAATTAATGATTAGCTCTCAATGACTCTTAAAATTTCTTCCATCGTTGTCTGCCCTTGCAAGACTTTCATAATACCGTCCTGCTTAATAGAAATAAAATCTTCTAAAGATTTAACTACTTCAATATTTAAATTCTTATCGCCCTTATCAATTAAATCGCGCAGCTGATCGTTTATTTCAATTACTTCGGTAATGGCGACGCGATTAGAGTAGCCCGTATTTTCACAGCGCTGGCAGCCGACGGCCTTATAGGTTTTATGGGTATCTAGAACTGTTTCTGGCGTAGTAAATCCCGGTAATTCTTCCTGGACAATAGAGAGCGGGACTTTCTTTAATTCCGCGATAACATCATCAACCGCTTCTGGGCTAAGCTTAGCTTCCTGCTTGCAATTCTCGCAGAGACGACGCGCCAGACGCTGAGCTACTACTGTCTTTAAGGTAGAGGATAGTAAAAAACGCTCTATCTTCATATCTAAAAGACGGAAAACCGCGCCTAAAGCATCGTTAGTATGCAAAGTAGATAAGACCAAGTGACCGGTTAAAGAAGCGTTAATTGATAATTCCGCAGTTTCTTCGTCGCGGATTTCTCCGACCATGATAATATTAGGATCTTGGCGCAAAAGAGAACGCAAACCATTAGCGAAGGAGAAGCCGATTTTCGGCCTGACCTGGGACTGGTTAATCCCTTTTACTTCATATTCAATCGGATCTTCCAGAGTAGAAATGTTAACCCCCTCTTGGTTAAGAATATTAAGCATGGCGTACAAAGTCGTTGTTTTACCGCTTCCCGTCGGCCCAGTCACTAAGAAAATTCCGCTCGTCTTCTTCATACCGTTACTGATACGGCGCAGAGAAAGCTTATTGAAGCCCAGCCCCTCTAAGCTCGGAGCTCCCTTAGACACATCCAAAATTCTCATTACGACTTTTTCATTAGAGGCAAGCGGCAAAGTAGAAACACGAAAATCAATTTCCCGATTATTAACTACGAGGCGGATACGGCCATCTTGCGGGACGCGGGTTTCATCTAACTTCAATTTAGCCATGACTTTAATACGGGCAATAATAGAGTTATGAATGCTCTTCGGCAGAGTTAAAGAAGTGTGCAGAATACCATCAATACGATAGCGGACGCGGCTGTCCTTGCCGAAAGTTTCAATATGGATATCGGAAGCGCGCGCTTCAACCGCGTGACGGATAATAACTGAAACGATACGCGATACCGGCGCGCTATTGATATCTTCTGTATTAATTTCTTCATTTTCCGTTTTAACCGCGACTAGTTCCTCCCCTTCTTCCTTGGCTCTAACCTCTAAAGCGCTGGAAATTTCTTCTTCAATTTTCTGATATTGTTTAAAAACTTTAGCCCAGCTGCTGCGCGACACTAAATAGTATTGGACCTGAAGCTTTTCATCAGTCGCTAAAAAGTTTATCGCCTCCATTGCTTTAAGATTCGGCTCTATCATCCCGACTTTCAAAATTTTATTTTCCCGGCCGAAACAGATAATCTGATAAGTCTTGGCGATTTCTTCTGGTAAAAAATTCAGGGTTGCTTCAGGGACCTCCTCGTTCATTAAATTAGAATAAGGGAGATTATAAAGCTCCGCCGACAACTCCGCTAATTTCTCTTCATCAACTATTTTCTGGCCGATTAAAAAAGAACTCAGGCTCTCCTTGTTCTTCAAAATAATCTTCTTTATTTCTTCAGCCTTGGCCGCATCAATAATATTTTTACTCTGCAGCAGGCTTAATAATTGTTCCGGTCTTTCCATAATAAATATGAGTATCGGCGTTAAACTGTCCCGATCTTATTTCTTCTTAATAACAAAGGGCAGATTATTTCCCTTAGCGCAGTTGAGGGGAGCCTCTACCGTTTCTGGAGTGCCGGTCGCCGTCTCGGTGTCTGGCGCGGCTTTAACTATCTTAGAATCTGGGCGCCAGCAAATATTATCAAAATCAAAATTAACCACATTCTTAGCTAAAGCGGTAAAGCGCGGCGACTTAAGCATCTCCACGCTGAGAATATCTTTATCAGCGGCCACCTTAGTTGTTGGGACAGCCAACGCTAAACTATTAGTTTCCTCCAAAAAACCAACCAAAGAATTACGTAAAATAAATAAAGTTATCCCGCTGATTATGAGCAGTAAAATGAAAATATAAAGGATAATGCGATAGGTATTTCTCATAATTAAGGAGTTGACTGATAATAATAAGTAGTTAAAACCAGGCTGGCCATGCTATCAGACGGGGAGAAGGAAACGCTTGTGACATCAAACAAGCGCAAATTAGTTTCAATTATCTTTAGGAAGCTTTTTAACCCTGCGTAATCAATCGCTGTCAGAGATATCTCCAAACTTATGCGCCCTAATTTCTTGTCTTTAATATTAGAACCAGGAACATTAGCCGTCGGGTCAACCGGCGCGGCCGCTTTTGTCGGATCATCGGGCGGAGCAATCGCAATCTTGTTAATCATCCAGCCCCCTTGCCCAGCGAGTTCTTCTAGTTCACCGAATAATCTTTCTCTCACATAAGCATCAGGCAAGACGCTATTAAATTTTTGTAAATCCGTCGGGCTGACTTTTTTATATACCTCTGCCAAAGCTTTAAGATTAGCTAGCTTTTTGGCGCTATTTTGATAAATAAGCTGCTGAGTCTCAATATTAGCTTGGACCATAGCTAAAGTCCCCTGGTACTTCGGTAAAATTAACAAGAAATAAGCGCCCAACAAAAAAATGATTAGAGCCAAAGACACAAAAGCGCTGAAATAATTATTCAGAAAAAGATTAAGCGCATTCTGATTTTTTTGGTTTCGGGGGGGCATATTATTTCTTAAAAATTTCCGGCTTCAGAGTCAAGAGCACGCCGAAATTAACTTCGTTCGCTTTAAGCTTATCGCCATCTTTAGAACTTTCCGCTCCCAGAACCTTCACGTCTTTGACGAGCGGGTCGCTCAAAAAAGCCTTAACCTGCCAAGAAATATCCGCGTAAGTTTTAGCCGTTGCGTCTATATTATAAGAACCATCTAAACCGCCTTCAAAAGACTGGTACTTAACTGAGCTGAGCGTATTTTTCTCTAACCAAGTAAAAAAATTAGTCCAATGAACATGATCGCCTAGCAATTCCGAAAAAGCGACGGATTTTTCTTTAAATAATAAAGCGGCGCCGGTCTGATTTTTTAGTTTACTCGCTTCTAAATTTAACTTAGCTGCACTGTTAATAAGCGGCTGAGCCTTCTCTGCTTCCTGAGCCTCCCACCAAGCTAAGCCAAAATATATTTCCGCCACCAAAAAACCCGCTAGGAGCATAGTTAGAGCCGCGAAAAGCAAATTCTTATTCCAATCAAAAGAAACGGCCGCCTCATCCTTAATCAAATTAACCTCAAGGATTTTGGGGTTTTGCATAGACGCTCGGCTAGGAGCGCCGGGCACGGGAACTTGATTCTTATTTTTATCTTTAAACGAAAACATAAAATATTATTCTATCTCCCGCATAGCTAAACCTATGGCTACGGCGAGGCGCGGACCAACTTCACTTAAAACTGATTTCAACTCCGCTGGATAATGAATGCGGTTCCAAGGATCGCCGACAATAACTTTCATATTCAGGCGCTTAGAAAAATAATCAGTCAAATTTAACAATAAAGCGCCGCCGCCGGATAAAATCACCTTCTCTACCTCCGCCTCATTCTGGGAACGGAAGAAATCTAACATGTACTGCATTTCGGTTACTATCGGCTCCAGGGTTTTAGCAATCAGCTGCGGCAGGCCCTCACCCTTATCATTATTTAAAGTAACGCTGAGATCAAATTTAAATTGTTCAGCCTGAGCATAGGTTAAGCCTAACTTTTCTGATAAAACTTTAGTAATAGTAGAACTGCAAACCGCTAAGCTGCGATTTAAAACTGGAATACTTTCTTTAACAATGGAGAAATCCGTACTATTAGCGCCTATCTCCACAATCATGATATTAGACTTA
Source organism: uncultured Gammaproteobacteria bacterium (assembly GCA_964470695.1). GTDB lineage: Bacteria > Patescibacteriota > Patescibacteriia > Patescibacteriales > UBA12465 > UBA12465. The sequence continues at coordinate 151,987 of CAYYDR010000002.1, read as the reverse complement.
TCATCGCCGACTAGCGAGCGGACCAGAGAAAAAGTTTCAGTTTCTAAACTAGCTAATTCTAATTTAGCCGACTTAAATATTTCAATGTATTTGCGCACTAATTTTTTAGGGCTGCCGGTTAAAAAAACTTGCTGGCTACCCTTATTCTGAGTCTTGCCGTCTTTATCCGGCACTATTTTCCAATCCAGAGTCATTTCCTCAAGCGGCAAAGGAATAACTTTTTTAGCCTCTTCGTTGACCGCGAGCGCCATTCCTTTCTTATCAACGTTATTAATAGTGATGATAGATGAAAATACCGAGAAAGTCGGCAAGGAGGCCGTCACTTTCGTGCCGACTATACCCGCCTCTGTTTTAACTTTATTAATCGCCCGGGCTAAATAACCAATATCATCCATCTTCATGAAATTTATTTCACTGACATTTTCGCTGAAAGCGTAGTTGGAAAGATAGATCTGACGATTTTTTTTCTTGAGTTCAACCATCTTGAGGGAGGAATCTCCAATATCAATTCCCAAAAAAAGATTGTCCCCGCCTAAAGAAAATAGGCTCATAAACTTTATAAAGAGTTACCAAAACGAATTGAATTATCCGCCTGCTTAGTATATAATAATTATATATTATTTAGAAACAATAAACAAGAGATAATATGGAATTTTTCAGCCGCTATAAAAAAATTTTTTTGATGATTGGATTCTTGGCGCTCGTTATTCTAATTGGCTGGCTTATTTGGCGAACTTTTTTTAGTCCGCCCGTGTCCGTCCCAGTCGCCGGAGGACTTTCTACTACTACTCCTAGCGGCTTGCCAACAGCTGGGCCAGGCGGCGAAACTGGTGGCGAGATTAGCGGGCCAGGCGCCCTGCCATCCGGACAGAATATTAACGGCGCCCCCGATCCTAATAAACCTAGCGATATTGCTCTAGGCGGCCTAACTAAGACAGAAACCCTAACCAAATATCCGACCCTGGACCCGACTCTATCTAAAAACGGCGGGGTTCAATACTATAATAAAGATGACGGGCGCTTTTACACTATTGATAAAAACGGCCAGACCGTTCTTTTAAGCGATAAAGTATTTTATGATGTTAAAAATGTCGTCTGGGCGCCTGATAAAGATAAGGCGGTTATTGAATATCCTGATGGGAAAAAAATAATGTATAATTTTGCTAGTAAAAGCCAGGTGACTCTGCCGGCCCACTGGCAGGATTTTTCTTTTTCACCCTCTAGCGGCCAGTTAATTTCTAAAAGTTTGGGCCTGGACCCGGAAAACCGCTGGCTAACAGTCTCTAGCGAGGACGGCTCTAAGGCCATAAACTTAGAAAATATTGGCACTAACGATAAAACCGTTTACCCAGCCTGGTCGCCTAATGGCCAAATTGTTGCGATGTATACTAAGGGGGTTGATTTTAACCGCCAAGAAGTTTTCTTTGTCGGCTTAAACGGCGAAAATTTTAAATCAACTATCATAGAGGGCCGCGGCTTCCAGCCCCAGTGGTCAACTACTGGCGACCGCCTGCTCTATAGTGTTTATAATAGCGACAACAATCTTAACCCAAAACTCTGGATAGTAGACGCCTCAGGCGATAGTATTAGTCAAAACCGTAAAAGCATTGATTTAAATACTTGGGCCAGTAAATGTACTTTTGCCTCTAATACGGAAGTCTATTGTGCTGTACCTGATAGTTTAGAGAAGGGGGCAGGACTATTCCCTGAATTAGCCGATAAAACCAAAGATAGTCTATATAAAATAAATATCCAGACCGGAACCAAAGAACTAGTAGCCGTTCCCGATGGCGCTTATAATATCTCCCAGCTAATAGTCCCTAGCGATACCAAAACTTTATACTTCACTGATAAAAAGACCGGCCAAATCTATAAAGTCAATCTGCCATAAAAAGTTAAGCGACCGCAGACATCATGCAAAAATTAAAAAAGTTTCTCTTAGATATATTTTTTCCCCTAGAATGCCTCGGCTGTCAGAAGCCGGGGCTTTTGCTCTGTGAGGAATGCTTTCGCGGTTTAGAGTTTAGCGACCCGAATAAATCTTTCCTCCTAGCCACACCTTTTATAACTAAAACTTTTATTGCTGGCGACTATGATAATCCCCTCCTGGCCAAACTGATTAAAAAATTTAAATATAATTTTCTTTCTAGCCTCGGCGCCATCTTATCGCGTTGGTTAATTTTATTTTGGGGCGGCCAATTAGCTCTAATAAATTATAGCCCCGATTCAATTAATTCCTCTGCAGCTAACTCCGCTTCAACTAGCCCCGAACAAATAATAAATACTAAAACTCTATCGCAACTTTCTGTTGTCCCTATCCCCCTCTCCAAAAAACGAATTAAGTGGCGCGGGTTTAACCAGGCCGAGCTGCTAGCCCGGCCATTCTGTACGGCTTTTAATTATCCCCTTTGCTTAGAATTAAAGAGATTAAAACATAAGACGCCGCAGGCTGAATTAAATCAAGACGAACGCCGCCTTAATATTAAAGATAATTTTGTTTGGGCTGAATCAAACCCGCCCGGAGAAAATATACTTCTAATTGACGACGTGGCCACGACTGGCGCGACTCTAAACGAGGCCGCCCGCGTCCTAAAAGAGGCGGGAGCAAAAAATGTTTACGCTTTAGTTTTAGCTAAGGGGTAAAATCATTTCAAAATATTAAAAACCCTCCATATTTACAAAAACCTCAGGCTAATATATAATAAACATACGCTGATTGCTGCGTTTACCAAGCGCGGTCAGGCCCGTCCTGAGTAATCCCTAAGGCGTAAACAATCTTAAAGAGTTCCCATTTTAGATAAATGGGAAAAGCTAGGTGGAACCGCGAGACTAATAGTCCCGTCCTGGCAAAAACAGCTTTAGCTGTTTTTGTGAGGAAGGGACTTTTTTTAATTAAATAATTAAATATCTAAATAGCAATTACTGATTAGGATAATGTTTAAGAGCGCATATGATTTCGTAGAGTAAAAATTAATGTTAATTAATTTTTACCACAGAAATCATCTAAGCGAAAAAACATTATCCTAATCAATAGCAAACTATATGCCAGAAGAAATAAACATTGAAGTAAAGCGCCATTCTTTGTCGCACCTTCTTGCCTCAGCTATAAAAGAGCTTTGGCCGGAAGCTAAGTTAGCCATCGGCCCCGCCATTGAAAATGGCTTCTATTATGATATTGATTTTAACGAAACTAAGGTTTCTGACGCCGATTTAAAGAACATTGAAAAAAAGATGAACTACCTCGCTAAGCAAAATCTGAAATTTGAGCGCGCCGAAAAAGATGTTGCGACCGCTATTAAAGAAGAAAAAGCGAACGGCGAAATTTACAAGGCCGAATTAATCAGCGACTTAAAAGACAAAGGCGAAACAACGGTTAGTTATTACACCGTAGGAAAATTTACCGACCTCTGCCGCGGTCCTCATGTTGCTAATACTAACCAGATAAAACCGGGGAGCTATAAATTATTCAAGCTGGCCGGCGCTTATTGGCGCGGCGATGAAAAAAACAAAATGCTCACCAGAATTTATGGGCTCGCCTTTGATACTAAAGAAGAACTGGATGAATATTTAAAAATCATGGCCGAAGCCGAAAAACGCGACCATCGTAAAATCGGTAAAGAACAAGACTTAATCATGCTCCATGAATACGCGCCCGGCATTCCCTTCTTTTTACCGAAAGGCTTTATTATTTTAAATGAGCTCCTCAAAGTCGCTCGCGAATATTCTTACGGCGAAGGCTACCAAGAAGTCCGCACGCCCCAATTATTAAACGCGGAAATTTGGAAAACTTCCGGCCATTGGGGGCATTATCAGGAAGATATGTTTATTCTCCACCACGCCGAAGATAACTGCGACCTAGGCATTAAACCGATGAACTGCCCAGCCCATATGCTAGTTTTTAAGCGCGACATCCATTCCTATCGCGATTTGCCATTGCGCCTAGCAGAAACTACGACTTTATATCGCAACGAAAAATCCGGCACTCTCCATGGCCTGACCCGCGTCCGCAGTTTATCGCAGGATGATACTCATATCTTCTGCCGATCCGATCAAATTATTGACGAAATTTCCGCGTTGCTAGAAAAAGTGAAGGCAATTTATAAAATTTTTGACTTAAAAATAGATGAGATACATCTTTCTACTCGCCCAGAGAAATTTATGGGCGAAAAAGCGACTTGGGACGCTGCCGAAGATAACTTGAAATCCGCTCTTAAAAATGCCCAGTTAGATTATAAAATTAATGAGGGCGACGGCGCTTTTTATGGCCCGAAAATAGATGTTAAAGTAAAAGATGCTATCGGCCGACAGTGGCAGTTAGCGACCGTTCAGCTAGACTTCCAAATGCCCCAGCGCTTTGAATTAACCTATACCGATTCCGACGGCAGTAAGAAAACTCCCGTGGTTATTCACCGCGCTCTCTTAGGCTCCTTAGAAAGATTTATGGGTGTCATTATTGAACATTACTCAGGCATTTTCCCAGTCTGGCTAGCGCCAGTCCAAATCAAAATCGTGTCAGTAGCCGAAGCGCATGTCGCCGCTTGCCGTAAGCTGGCCGAAGAATTACAGGCGGCCGGACTACGCGTAGAAGTAGACGACGCCAATGAAACCGTGGGCAATAAAATCCGCAAAGCAGTTAACGAAAAAGTCCCTTATATGCTAGTAATCGGCGACAAGGAAGCCAGCGCCCCCGTCCTTAATGTCCGAGATCGCGGCGCCATTGAAACTAGAGAAATAGCTAAAGATAAGTTTATTGCCGAAGTTTTGGCTAAAATTAAAGTTCGCTCTTAAATCTCAATTTACTGTCTAACTCCTAACCCTAATTCTGTTATAAACTCGGCTAATAAAAACCCCAAGAAAATAGACTGAAAAGGTTAAAAATGTTACTATGTATGTACTTTTAATTTATAATAAAAATTTATGACCAACCTGAAAAAATATTGGCCTATAATTATCATATCGCTAGTCATTATCTTTGGCGGCGCTTATATTTTGGCGAACAGCCAGAGTAAAATGATTCTTTTTTATAGTACCTCGTGTCCACATTGCAAAATAGTAGAGCAATATATAGCGGATAACGGGATAGAATCTAAACTGGATTTCCAAAAAAAGGAAGTCTCTAGTAGCCAGGCTAATTCTACGCTTCTGGAACGCAAAGCCCGCCAATGCGGATTGGATTTAAGCCAGGGCCTAGGCGTCCCCTTCTTCTTTGACGGAAGCAAATGCTATATGGGCGACCAAGATATAATTGCTTACTTTAAGACTAAATAGTTCTAAGGCTAAATAACTTTCCCACTTAACAAAATTTATGAAAAAATTAATATATTCTCTGTCCCCCGCTCTCATTCTAGGCTTAACCGCCCTGCCCGCTAAGGCGGTCTGCCCAGTCTGCGTAATCGCCGTCGGCGCTGGTTTAGGTTTAAGTGAATATCTAGGCATAGATGATACTATTGCCGGAGTCTGGATAGGCGGGATGATGGTTGCGCTCATCATCTGGACCATTAACTGGTTTAATAAAAAAAATTATTTATTCGGCAATAAAGACCTGCGTGATATTTTAGTCGTCATCCTTTACTATGGTCTGACTTTTTGGCCCCTTTGGTCCCAAGATTTAATTGGCCATCCGGCTAATCGCCTCTGGGGAGTTGATAAATTAATCCTCGGTACTATTTTTGGCAGCCTAGGCTTCTTAATCGCTACTATCAGCTACGATAAAATGAAAGCTAAGAATGGCCGCGCCCATTTCCCTTTTGAAAAAGTCGCTCTCCCGGTCAGTGCTCTAGCTGTTTTGAGCTTTATTTTTTATTTTTTAACTAGATAATAATTAAAATCTATATGTCCGATAAAATATTAAGCCTGAACGAGATGATTGAAAAAGTTGATAAGATGAAGAAGGACAATGTCCTTGATTTATCTTCTGATCAAGATTTAAGCATCGCTATCATGAATCTCGTCAGCATTGAAGAACATTTTTTCTTCACCGGCTCCAAAACTGGCAACCCTAAATACTATGATCTCCTGGCGGAAATACGCGACATGCGCAAAGACCTCTTAAAAAAGATTATTAAGGAATATGAGGGCGAGGTCTGGTGCATTTCCAAACATCTTTTAGCCGCTTCCTATCGTCTAATGGAAGTTGGTACCAAGGCCCAAGGTAAGGGAAACAAAGAAGAGGCTCAAGATATGTTTAAAAAAGCTTACGATCTCTACTCTATTTTCTGGGGGCTGAATATGAAATTAATTGACTTAGGCGAAGTAAAAAAAATTGATGATGATGCCCTTAACACCGAAAAGAAAGGCGTGACCGGACGACTAGGTGCCCTAGTTAAAAAAGTAATTGACTGCTGCATTGAATAACCTAAACTAAAATACTCCCTACCATAAACAAAAAACAGGGTTACCCCTGTTTTTTTTATCAAAATTTATTTATTTTAATTTAATTATATTTTATTTCTTAGGCGCGCTGGCAACAATCTTAGAGACAACTATCATTTCTTTTTTTAGAGGGCCAAAAGGCAAATGATAACCGGTCTTATAAGGCCTAATAGCGTTAAAAATAACCTTCTCATCATAACGATACCCCTCCCCTTTGCGCGTTCCCGGGTCATTAGTAATAAATTGCTTAGTTTTATAATCATAACCCTTAATTAGTATCATGTGCCGCTCCGGGCCAGCCCCAGTGAAATTGGGATTTTTTAAAGCTCGCCCATCCATAGGCGTTAAAACCAAATTTCCTTTTTCTAGCTCTAATAAAATATCGCTAGCGCTTTTAACTGGCTTAATAGCTGCCCCCTGATAATTTAGATAATCCTTAAATATCCAATCAACCATATCCTTTAAAGAGACGTCGCGATACTCGCCGTATTTTTTCTTTTCCCAATCCGATAAGCCGACAATCTTGTCCCGCCAGACCTGCTTAGAATAGCCCTCTCCGCCTTTAACCCAGACCATGGCCATTAAGGCCGACGCCTCCTCGCAGCCGTCTTGCTGCCTATCATCCTTCCACTGAAACAATGGCGCCTGCGAAGTAAAGGGGACTGTAAAAAGAATGTTAGGCTTAACTTTTTGTTTGGCGGTCTGGCTGCTAGTAGCGGCAGCTAGACTAATTTGCGGCCAAATAAAAAATCCTAAAACTATTATCCCTAAGCTAAGATAATTTACCAAACCATATTTATTTTTTCTATTCTCATATTTCATATTTACCGCTATTTAATATTATATCTGAATAATAATTTATTCCTTACGTAGTGCCTCAATCGGATCCATTTTCGCCGCCCGCCGAGCCGGATAAACGCCGAAAGAAATGCCCGAGACAAAAGCAAAAACAATAGACACGACAAAAGCGCGCAGCGGCACGCGGAAAGGCCAAGAAAAACCTGTCGCACTAGCGCCTAAAGCGATAAGCCAGGCTACTAAGACCCCAAATATTATGCCTAACGCCGCGCCAATCATCGTAATTAAAACTGCTTCTACTAAAAATTGCGTCATAATATCGCGATAATTAGCCCCGACTGCTTTACGCAAACCGATTTCTGCCGTTCGTTCGCTCACAATAACATACATAATATTTAAAATTCCCACCCCGCCTACGACTAGGGAAATAACCACGATGCCTAAGAGTAGCCAAGTCATAGCGTCAGTGACCGTATCCAGAGTGCCCATCATTTCATCCATAGTCACGACCCGAAAATCATCTTTATCCGGATTAGTAATTTCATGATTAAGGCGCAAGACGCGCTTTATTTCCTCAGCCGTATCGGAGACCAAACTCTGATCTTTAAACTGATGTATCATATACATCGCGTAGTCTATCCCCATGATTTTCTTTTGCAAAGTCTTAATAGGCACATAAACATAATCATCAAAATCCATGCCCATAGTCGCTCCTTTTGATTTCATGACACCAATTACTTTAAATTTAGACTGCCGGATAGAAATATAACGCCCTAAGGCGTCGGAGTCGCCGAATAACTTTTCCTTCATCTTACTGCCCAAAACCGCTACCTGGCTTAAGGCATTATCATCTTCTTCAGTAAAAAATGTGCCCGTCTCAACCTTAGCGCTATCAATACTTAAAAAGCTGCCGCTCACTCCGAACAGATTAGCCTTGCGCGACTCGTTATTATAAGTAACTTTTTCTTGCGCCATAACCGCCGCGTAGCCCTCCGTAATATTTGGAATCTTTTTAATGTCTTCTAAATCCTTATCTTTAAGCGTCGTTACCTGAACGCCCGCCGCCATGGCCATCGCGCTCTCCGTATCTCCTGATGTTCCTTTCTTGGCCGTCGGAATTTTTATTTCTGTTTCAATAATATTAGTGCCGAAGGCCTCTATCTGGCCGACTAAAAGCCCTCTTATTCCTTCTCCAGCTGAATAAACAATCACGACGCTCGCGATGCCAATCATAATTCCTAAAACCGTCAGAAAAGAGCGGCTCTTATTAGAACGCATTGACCGCAAAGAAATTTTTAGGGCAGAAATAATCTTATTCATAACTTAAGGCTTCTACCGGCTCCAAACGGCTAGCGCGCCGCGCCGGGTATATCCCGAAAATTAAACCAATCAAAACTGAAACAATAAGAGCGGCGACAATTGAAGATGGCGTAATAATAAAACTATAGTTATAACCTAAATTATTTATTACCAAGGCGACTATAAAAGCCGTAGCTGACCCTAAGATAATACCAACTAGGCCGCCCAGCAGCGTTAACATGACCGATTCAAATAAAAATTGCCAGATAATATTGCCATTAGTCGCGCCCACGGCCTTGCGCAGACCAATTTCTCTGGTTCGCTCATTAACGCTAATAAGCATTATGTTCATAATGCCAATCCCGCCAACGACCAAGGAAATCGCCGCCATCGCAATCAAGAAAAATTTTAAAGCATTAGTAATAACCGTTAACATATCTAGGGCCTGGGCCATGCTACGCACCGAAAAATCATCTTCTTGCCCAGAGCTGTCTTTAATATCGTGCTGATCGCGCAACACTGCTTTTACGTCGGTAATAACTTGATCAATAGCTTTTTCATCGGCCGCCTTTACCCGAATATAGCTTAAATGATTAACGCCGTTAATTAATTTCTGGGCTGCTTTGAGGGGAATATAAATCTGGTTATCATAATCAACAAATAAAACCTTGCCTCTTTCCTTCATTACGCCGATAACTTCAAAGGATTGTTTCTTAACCCGAATCTGCCGGCCTAGCGGATCCGAGTCACCGAATAATTCCTTTTTTATTCCCGCGCCTAAGACCGCGACCTTAGCCAGTCCCTGGTCCTCATCATTAGAAAAAAACCGTCCCGCAGCAACTTCGCCGCCCTCTACTTTAAGATAATCAATGGAACAGCCATTAATATTCGCTTCATAACTATTAGATAGCCAGCTCGCCGTGGCTAACCCTTGGGAATAACCAGTCGCGCCGACAATGTCCGGCACTCTTTTTCTAATTGCCTCTAAATCATCACGCACCAAAGTCGTAATTTGGATGCCCATAGCGGAGGCAGGCGGCCCGTTCGCTTCTGATTGCCCCGGCATAATGCCAATTAAATTACTGCCCAAGCTTTTTACTTGATCAAGAATTAGACTTTGCGCGCCCGAGCCCAGTGACATTATTAAAACAACCGCTCCGACGCCAATGATAATACCAAGCATAGTTAAAAAACTTCTAACCTTATTAGCTAGAAGCGCAGTCCAGGAAATACGGATTGATTGCTTGAGCGGCAACATAAATTAATTTTCTTATTTCAAAAATTCCCCATCCGAAGCGGAACGGCGATGTTTGACCGGCTCATCGCTGACGATATGGCCATCTCTGATTTTAATAATCCGCGCCGCATGTTCGGCTGTAAAAGTCTCGTGAGTAACGAGAATAATAGTATTTCCTTCCTCGTTTAAACGCTGTAGTATTTCCATAATTTGGACGCCCGACTTAGAGTCAAGATTACCAGTCGGCTCATCTGCAAAAATAACCGAAGGATGATTAACTAGGGCCCGCGCAATGGCGACCCGCTGCTTCTCCCCGCCCGAAATCTGATTAGTATAATATTCCAAACGATGGCCTAGTCCGACGCTCTCTAGTACCGCGCGCGCTCGGTTATCCGGATTATGTTTATTATCCGAATAAATCAAAGGCAGCTTAACGTTCTCTAAAACCGTAGTCCGAGGCAGAAGATTAAAGGACTGAAAAACAAAGCCAATTTTTTTATTTCTTAGCCGTGCCAGCTCAGCATCATCTAAATTAGTCACGTCCTTGCCATCCAGTAAATATTGTCCGCTAGATGGCCGGTCTAGCAGGCCGAGAATATGCATTAAAGTTGATTTGCCCGAACCCGAGGGACCCATAATAGAAACGAATTCCCCTTTTTCAATGGAAAAATCTAACCCATGCAAAACAGAGGTAACTACTTCGTCACTCTGATAGTCTTTAACTAAATTTTTTACTTCAATTAACATACCAAACTTATTTAGCTGTAGTCGTAGCCGCCTCTTTAATAAAAGTAATTACCTTTTGTCCGGCAACTAGCCCATCGCCGCTAATTTCTGACATACCCTCGTCGCCCGATAGGCCAACTTTAACCGGAACTTCCTAGACTTGCTGAGTGTCTGATAAAAGACGAATAAATTTACCAGACCCATTTTTATCAATAATCGCCCGCGTCGGCGCTAGCCAGACATTATCTTTCTTATTAGTCGTAATAGTTACGTTAGCCGTCATACCCGGCTTAATATCCGCTAATTTATCAAGGGCATCGGTTAGCTTAATTTTAATTTTATAATAAATAACATCCTGAATAACGGTAGAGGCTGGCTCAATAAAATAAACCTGGCCGTTAAAAGCTCTAGATTCGCCGAAGGCGTCAAAAGTAAGGCTGGCCTTATCATTTAAATGGACTTTAAAAATATCCGTTTCAGAAATATCCACTTCTACTTCAAAGTTATTATCAGTTAGCATCGCCAAGGCGGCCTTAGTAGCGACTTGTTCGCCGACCTCATAATTAATTTTAGAGATTTGGCCGTCTATCGGCGCGGTAATCTGGCTATCCGCTTCCTGTTTCTTAATTAAATCCAAACTGGCGCTCGCCTGGCTGACCTGAGCGGAGGCTAAATCAATATCTTCTTGACGCGCTTTAGCCTTAATTTTATTGAGCTGTTTCTGCGCTAAGCCCCAACTCTCTTGAGCACTAACGGCCTTAGCTTGCGCCTGAGTAATCTGGCTATCCCCATTTATCTTGGCGGAATTTAAAAGATTGCGGGCCGATTTAATTGCGTCGTTAAGAGCTACTTTAGCTGCCGCTAAAGCATCGTTAGCCGAAGCTAAACTATTACTGGCCGATAAAACGGCGTTACGGAAACTATAATCAGCCGCTTGAACCGCGCTAATGCCAGTATTAACCGCGGTTAAATTAGCATTAATATTAGTTTTATAAGAATCAAGAGTGGTCTGAGATAGCGATGAAGAAGTAGTCGTATTTTCTAAGGCGCTAGCGCAATTATTAACTGCCTTAAAGACGCTGTCTAAATAATCCAGAGTCGCCGTAGCTAAAGATTTTAAATTAGCTTCGTTTGATTCTATTTTAGCCGCCGCTAAAGCGCTATTAGCTTTTGTTCTTAATAGCTGGGCCGCATTATAAGCTTCCTTGGTCTTAGTCTCAAAAGTCGTATTTTTATTACTGAAAGTATTATCTAAATCATTATCACTAAGAAGCCGGTTAACATAATCTATCGCGTTATTTCCGGTGGAAATGCGCGCCTCAGCCGTTACCAAAACATTATAGCGGCTATTTTCAATCGCCTGCTGGGTACTGCTTTTAATATTATCCAAATTAACCTGGGCGCTCAAAACGGCCTGCTCAGCGGGCGTAATATTAATACTATCGCTAGATTCTAAATCCGCTAATTTTTTGGTCGCCTGGCTGATATTCTCGGCAGCGGACTCGCGTGCTTTCTGTAAATCTTCGGTCGCCGCCTGATAAGATGATTTAGCTTGGCTCAATTGGCCTTCCGCGATTGCTATCTCCTGTGGAGTAGCGCCAGCTAATAATTTATTTAAATTAGCCCGGGCGACTTCTAGGCTAGATGAGGCCTCTTTTTCTCTTAATAACAAAGGGCTGAGGTCCAGCTCCATTAAAACCTGGCCGGCCTTAACCGTATCGCCGACTTTAGCTGAAACCTTATTAACTCGTCCGGTCGCCGCGAAATTTAACTCCAGTTCTTTACTGGCCTTAACCGTGCCAACTTCAGTTACGGTCTGGATTAAGGTCCCCTGCTTTAAATCTACTGTAGTATAAACCGGCTGGGGCTTAGGCTTAAAAATTAAAGATACAACTATAATAAGCACTATTATTAGTCCGATGCCCAACCAAATTAATTTTGTTTTTTTACGTTTAACCATATATATTAGCCAAGATAAAAAAGACTCTTTATAAAAGCAATTGCTTTTATTATAGCATAAATAAGCTAAAGCTCCTCTCCCAGCTCTTCTAACGCCTGCTGAGCACAATATTTAATGCTCTCTGCTATGCCATAGCTCTTATCAGTCAGTTCTTCCAAAGTAAACCAACGAATATCATCTTTTGTTTCTTTTTTACCTGGATTAACTTCATCGTTCTTAGCAAGCGCAAAATAAACCATCGTAACATGCTCATGCGCATCATTAATTCTGTGCCGATTTAAAAATTTAGGCGGTATTAATTCTTTATAACCATCCGAATCTTTAAAATTTATTACTTTGCCAGCTAGATTAATATCAAGCCCGACCTCTTCTTTGACTTCCCTCACCGCGGCCTCATTAGGATCCTCATGTAACTCAATATGTCCGCCGACGCTCAGCCAGATTTTATATTTATCATGCTTCCGAAGCAATACCTTATTTTTGTAGACAATAAAGACTTCTACGGTAAAATCTATTTTGTCATGGATATGCGGCATATAATTTTATGATAATTTCCTAACTATTCCTTTATTAGCGTCTACTTCCACTCGGTCACCGTCTTTTAACATCTTAGTAGAACATTGGGTCGCTATAATACATGGCTTATTCATCTCCCGCGCGATTATAGCCGCATGGCAAATTATTCCCCCTTCATCAGTAATAATCCCTGCTGCCCTCTTAATAGCCGGCATCATGTCCGCCGTAGTCATCGGCGAAACTATAATATCCCCTGATTTAACTTTTTTTAGATCTCTAACCGAAAATATAATTTTAGCCCGGCCAACGGCTACCCCCTTATTAGCTATCCGTCCCCTTAGGCCTAGTTTCGTAAATTTAACCCTATTTTCTTGAAATACCATTTTACGGCCATGAGAATAATCTTTCAAGCTCTGAATACGATTATAACCATCAGAAGCCCAAATAAAATTAGCGAATCTTTGGCGACAGTCTTTTAGACCAGGGGGATTATCTATATCTTCTAAGCGAAAAACATTAACATAAGCTCTTAGTTTAGGAAAAATCTTAATTAAAGATTTTTTAATAACCGAGTTATTGCTGACAAAAAAATGGTCCTCTGATCGCAATTTGGCGGCCTTATCTTTTACTCGGCCCGTTAACCGCGCCTCTTCACCAATAAAACAAATAAATAAATCCCCCGCTACTAAATCAGATATCTTAGCTATAAATTTTCTTAACTCTTTTTTAGTATTGAATCCGCCCCGCTGCCAGACCTTTTCTAATTTTTTTATTTCTCTCTCATAACTATTTAATAAAGCGAGTGCCCTCCGGGGATGACGGCGGCAAAAATTTATTAATTTTTTCTTAACATTATTAATTTCAGAAATATTTTCCCAAATTTCAATGATTCCATTATTAATATAATCAACCACAACGGGCGATGAAGAAATTCTAAACCCAAATTGCTCAAGATTGTTATAAACATTAACCCAAAGCTGCTGAATAATCAGAGTCGTGTCCCGTGTATATGTTTTTTGAAAAACATTTTTATTTTTCATAACGATAGCGGAGTGTTTCTAGATAATGAATAATAAAAAGAAGAATAAATGGCGCTTAAAATCACTATTAAACCTAAAATATAAATACCCACCCCAATTATTTTTGTATATTCTAGTATTCCCAGCATTTGTAAAATATTATTCCAGTCATGTAAGACATCGGGCCCTCCTATTAGCGGCAATCTCATAAATATTGCATCAGAAGCATAGACCGAAACATTAATAATATTTTGACCCACCCAAAATAATACTAGCGAGGCGGAAAAATATTGCTGCTGGCCGTAAAAATAAATTACGAAGACTGCCGGCAATAAGACCTGAGCCAAAGATCCGCCCAGTAGCTCCATAAATCTGCCTAGCGGCATAAAAATAAAGTGCCCTGCCTCATGAATAAATAAATTTGCGCTATCAATAAAATGCCAATCCGTATACGATAGAGCATAATACAGAAAATAAGCTGAGGCTAAACTGGCTATAAAAAATTTAGTCTTGTTAATTGCGCGATCTTTCATTAATGTTATAAATTATATAGATCCATTAATCCGTTATAGTCGTCTTGTTGGGCTTTTCTTATGTTCATATAGAAAAATCACTTAATATCCCCGACTCATTAACTATTTCAAGTAACTGTTTGTACAATTTACTATTAGATATTATGGCTCCGCGAACATTCTGATCATATCGCTGTTCGTCCCCAAAAATATTAGTAACTTTTCCGCCCGCCTCTTCCACAACTATTTTCAAGGCAGCAACATCATGAGGGAAATGGCCAGTGAATATAACTCCATCAAAGCCACCCATGGCTACTAGCGATGCCGCTTCACAGACCGAATATACTACCGGTGTCCGGGCGCCATTTTTATGAAGTAGTCCGGAAACCCGGCTGTCTTTCCAGCCAGAATTAACGATTGCTTTGTCTAAGGTATCTTTTTCACTAACTCTTATTCTGGTATTTGTTTGAACTAAATATGCCCCTTTACCATATTCCGCCACCAGCGTTCTTTTCGCTAAAGGATTTGTTAACACGCCAGCGACACTGCGGCCATCTTTAACTACGGCAGCCGAAAATCCAAACATGGGTGCGCCAATAGCAAACATTTGCGTTCCATCTAAAGGATCAACCACAAATAACTGATTTGACTTACTAATATCCGTAGATATCTCCTCCGCTAAAACTTCATAATCAGGATAATTTTTTTTTACCTTTTCTATAACCATTCGGTTTATTTCCATGTCGGCTTCAGTGACTGGCGATTTATCAGCCTTAGCTTCAATATGAACACCCGCCGGAGAATAATACTTGAGCATTATTTTATCGGCTTCTTCTGATAGCTGAATTAAAAATTTTGTGATTGGACTAAAGTCTTCCATATGGTTTTTTTAATATTTTAACTATTCCCTTATTAGCATCAACGTCTACTAAATCACTGTCTTTTAACACTTTAGTCGCCGTTGCCGTCCTAATGACTCAAGTTTTTTTCATTTCCGTCTTTATATTCTTGGCCATGTCTTTTGTGCCTATAAAAGAAAGGGTATCAGTATCGGGGTCGGATAGCCTAATGAGGTCAAGGTCGGGACGATCAAATATTTTCATCCCCTCAATCTTATTGCCGAGCAACAAAGAATTTTTCAATTTACTATATTCTTTTTCATCTAAAACAAAGTCAATATCACCTACTTCTTTATGTTGATCCGGTCTTCTAATGTAAAGATAGGCATAAACGGCGCCAGGAATATCTCCCAATCTAGAAACTACCAAAGGCTCATAAAGACGGTAATATTTATTATTCCAACTGCCTGATTCTTCGGTAAGTTCTTTTCGTAATTTTGTAAGAAAATTATATTCATCATCATAATGGCAAAATATTCCTATATTACCAGCGACAGGAAGATACTTGCCATAAACTTTTTTACACAACTCAAAACATTTTAGATGCGTATATTTTATAACTTCTAATAATTGGGCTTTATTTTCTATTGGACTAAACCGATATGGTTTCATACTCGCTATTTTAATGCTTTCCACGCCTTATCATAAGCATAAAAGAAAATAAGGCGTTCATTATAACCCAGGTAGCTGGAAACAAGGAGGTAATTAAATTATATTCCGATATAGCGAAAAGGCTCAAGGCATGTCGCAAGGTAGTAATTACGTAAAAAGATAATGTTTCAGAATATGGATTTTGCCAAGATTTTCTGACAGTCGGTATAAATCCTAATATATCTATGGCCGACAGAATAATTACCGAAATAAGCGGCTGTTTTACAATCAACCATATTGGCAGGGTACTTAAAGCTAATACTAGAGTAATTATATCTACTCTTTTAATATAATTTACTCCTGACTTTAAACTTAAAAAGAATATGGAAAAAGTTATAACGACTAAGCCTAAGGTAACCCAAGAGCCAGGCCCCGCGCCGGCGCTTACTTGCAAAGCATAAATAATGGCGGCGATGACGCCCCAAATAAACCAAGAAAAAGCATGAGGCTTAGTCTTATTTTTCAGAATATCCCTAAAGTAGGGCACGTAACCGACAAATGTCAGAATTACGGCTATGGCTCCAATAATTGTTTTTAGGTCAGACATTAATTTAACCAACTATTTCAATATAATAATTATAACAAAAAACCGCCTAAACGGCGATTTTATAAAACTAGCTGCGGGACTTGGATTTCCGCCTCAGTCGCTCGTCGTCACTCGCTCCTTCGTTGTCGCGGGTTGCGCTAAGTGTCCCCCGGACACTTAGCGATCGCTCACTGCGCCAGCGGCCTGCTGACCGCTGGCTAGTTCGCTTCAACCCTGTTCGAATCCAGGCCTAAGATGAAAATAAAACACCCCAACTTTGTTGGGGTGTTTTATTTTAGCTGCGGGACTTGGATTCGAACCAAGATAAACGGCTTCAAAGGCCGCTGTCCTACCATTAGACGATCCCGCAATAAAAATATCCATTACTCAATGGATATTATTAAATAATATAACAAATGTCAAACAAACAATTAAACCCGCGCATATTTACGCACTGCGAATAAGCTAGCTATCATATTAATAAACAAAACCGCTAAAAACTGGCCGCCAAAAATAAACCAAAAATTATTAACAAAGTAGCTTAGGATATTAACGTCATAGCCGACGAAGAAAGTTTCTAAATACGGCTGGAGCAGAGTCAGAAAAGGATAAAAAACAGAAATCATGGTTAAAACGCTAAGCAAGGCATAGACCAGGGCGGAAAACATATAGGGCATGTAAATAAAGGCATTAGAAGCCCCTACTAGGCGCATAATTTCTATCTCCTGGCGATGGGTATAAATGGCCACCCGAATAGCATTATAAACAACGAGCAAGCTAGTCAAAACAAAAATAGAAATAATGAATAAGCCTACTTCGCTCACTCGTTTAGTAATGGCGTTAATTTTAGAAAGAATGACCGTATTATCGGAAAAATCCCGCGACTCAATAATCGGACTATCAATTACCTTCAGCTCATTAATAAGTAAGGCCGACTCATTAAAATTTTTAGGAATAATAGTCAGACTCGGCGAAAGCGGATTACGTCCTAGCTCTTTTAAGGCCGCTAATATCGCTGGATCATTTTCATATTTTTTACGGAAAGCGCTAATAGCCATATCCTTAGAGATATAGACAACATCTCTAACCCGAGGGGAGGCGCCAATCTTGGCTTTAAGAGCGATAATCTCGCTCTCCATGGTATCAGCTTTAATATAAAGGCTAATATCAATTTTTTCCTTAACTGCCGCAACGGCATTATCACTAATTAAGCGAACAGTGATAAGTGTATTAATAGAAAAGAGCGCGACTAAAAGAATGGTAATAGTAACAATGGTGAGCCAGATATTCCGGACTATATCCTGAAAGCTAAATTTGATGATCCGATATAAAAATAACATAATTTTATCTTGCTTAGAGTAAATATTTACCGTGAGCCTGATCGCTAATTATCTGGCCGTGCTCCATAGTAATAACGCGGCGATTTAAACGATTAACGACTTCTTTATTATGAGTCACTAAGATAACTGTCGTGCCGAAACGATTAATTCGCAAGAGCAAATCAATAATTTCATTAGCGTTAATGGCGTCTAGGTTGCCGGTCGGCTCATCAGCCAAAAGAATTTTAGGCTGATGGACCAAAGCGCGAGCGATTGCCGCTCTCTGCCCCTCGCCGCCGGAAACTTCATCCGGATAACGATTTTTTTTGTCCTCTAGACCAACTATCTTCATAACGCTCGGCACAATTTTTTTTATTTTGTCAGGTCGGCCGCCGGAAACCTGCAGAGCAAAAGCTACATTCTCTTCTAAAGTTTTTTTCGGCAATAATTTAAAATCTTGAAAAATAACGCCTATCTGGCGGCGCAAATAAGGCACTTCACGCTTACTAATTTTAGTAATGTCCCAATCACCGACAATAACTTTCCCTTCGTCGGCATGCTCCTCGCCTATGAGTAGACGGACTAAAGTCGTTTTGCCAGCGCCGGACTGGCCGACGATGGAAACAAACTCGCCCGCTTTAATAGATAGGCTGACATTTTTTATTACCTTATTCTTACGAGTATAAAATTTAGAAACATTCTCAAGGGTAATCATATATTATTTCTTAAGCTGCACGCGCCCGTAGCGAATCAGCTGTTCATTATCCGAAAAATTAGAAGCCTGATTCTTAGAGCCGAAATTTACGGCAATAATATTGCCCTGCGGCGTACTGACTCTAGTCATTAAGCAATAGCCCGCTTCTTCTAAATACCCCGTCTTAGAACCGGTAAAGGGATAGGCGTTACTGCGCACCAACTGATTAGTATTCTTAATGGTATGGCTTTTTTTAGTATTAACTGTTTTAAAAGTGTAGCTTCTAGTCGTGCTGACATCCTTTAGCAGGGCTGATTTAAAAACTTCTTTACTTATTATAGCATAATCAAGAGGAGAACTCACGTTAGACGGCGAGAGTCCGGTCGGTTCCACGAACTTAGTGCTCTTGGCTCCCCATTTTTTAACTGCCGCATTCATGGCCGCAATAAATTTATCCCGCTTTAAACCGCTCACCCGCACTAAAGATTCCACCGCATTGTTAGCTGAGCCGACTAAAGCGCTGTAAACTAAATTTTCTATAGTCATGGTCTCCCCATCCTTAACTTTTAGCCTAGCTGAGACGCCCGGCGACACATATTTATTGTTATATTTTTCATCAGCCGCTTTATAGGCCACAACTTTTTTTAAATTAGGCTTAGTATCTAAAAAAACTTTAAGAGCGACTAATTTCGTAAGGCTCGCTAAAGGCGCTACTTCTTTTTCATTCTTGCCCCAAAGAATTTTACCGGTTTTTTCTAACATGACGACCGCCGAAGAGGCGGTAATGCTCGGCACGCTTTGATTAACTTTATCAGCCGCTGCTTTCTCTGTTTCCGTGCTCATATCCGGCTCATTAGTCTCAGCTGGCGCTGTAATTTTCTTGGCGGCTACCGGCACCACTTTTAAAGTCTCTACAAAAACCGGCACCAACCCCGCTCCCGGGGAAGCGATTTTTTCAAAAGCGACCTTATCTAAATCAATTACTCTGTCCGGATGCAAGGCTCTCTCTGGTCCGAAATCATTAATAACAACGTCCACTGTTTTGCCATTATTTTTATTATGAACGCGTAGTACTGTTCCCTTAGCAAAATCCGGCGAAGCCGCGAATAAACCATTCTTAAATTTATACCAACTAGCCGTGCCGACGGTTAAGATATCATGGCTGGCAAAAACCGCTAAACGGCCAGTGGTGGAATCAGTAAAAGCTGTAACATAATGATCGTTAGGATGATCTTGGGTTAATAGGGGCCGCCAAGTCTGGCTGGACTCATCATAAGAAAATATTTGTTTAAGGTAATCATTGCTCTCGCCATAATCCAGTCTAATCTTTAAGGGCCGGCTTGGATCATAAAGCCCGGTGGTCTGAAAAGAATAATCAAAAGCCGGTGAAATAGCTTGCCAGTCCCAGGCTAAATTGACTTGAGGAGTGCTAGAAGCCACCTGCCAGGTAACTGGGGCAGTAAAAGCCGCTTCCTCATATTCTATTTTTAAATTTGACTCAGACTTAGCTTGCGAGGCAAAAGGCAAAAAAAATAAAAAAAGGGCCGCTAGCCAAAAATATTTTTTAAAATTTTGTGTCATAATCAGCTAATTGACTAAACTGTTTTATTAAGCTTATAATGATTAAAGTGTGATACTTATTTAAGCTTGTTTACCTAGTAAAAACATAACTGCGGGTGTCGTATAATGGTTATTACGTCAGCTTCCCAAGCTGAAGAAGGCGGTCCGATTCCGCTCACCCGCTCCTTAAACTAATCCCGTCATCATTTATAATGCCGAGATAGCTCAGCTGGTAGAGCAACGCACTCGTAACGCGTAGGTCAGGGGTTCAACTCCCCTTCTCGGCTCTCTAATCTAATCAACTCTACGCTATAAATAGTCCTAACGGACTATTTTTAGTTTTGCTAATTATTTTAGAGCGCCAACCCGGTTCAATTAAAAAAATACTGACGCCACTTAACTAAGTTGCTCGATTCGGTGCTGCTGGCCGCTGGCGCGGGCGGAGTAAGGCGTCCTGATTTGCCTTCTATAACTACCACTGCCTCGCCCGGCTTTTTCAAATTAAGGTTTAATCGGGCGGCCTCTTCTAAAGACTGCTCGGATTGCAGATAGGAAACAAGGTCCTTCAACTGTTGATTCTGGCTTTCAAACTCGCTGATTTGGTTTCTAACATCAGCAATTTCCCTTTCTATTAAACGGCGCTGGCTATAAGTTCTGGCCAAAGGAAAAATAATTGCTACTAAAAAAACCAAGCCGATGATAGCTAAAAAACGCTGGCTGCTTACCAGGCGCAAAAAGAAATTGTCCGATTTTGTTTCCAGCCTCGCGCTAATTATCCGAGGATGGATTTTATGTCTCATCATTAATTTGTATTATAGCATAAAAAAATCTGGACCGGAAAATTTTATTTCCCTAGGCTGATATTAGCTATTTTTATAACATATGCTTAGTATACTAAGCATATTTTAAGAGATATATTGACAAAGCCCTAATAAAATCCTAATATAATACCAATACAATAAGCTTTTATATATGATAAAAATAAAAATTGCCGCTTTAATAGCTAAATTAGAAAAAAACGCGGCCGAGATTGCTAGAGAAACTAAGATAAACCGCAACACCATAATGTCTTTAACTAAGGGACAAATTGCTGGTTTGAAATTCCCTACCCTTAATAAGCTCTGTGCTACCTACGGCTGGAAAATAGAAGATATCCTGGAGTTCGTCCCGGACCAATCTAAAAACAAACCAACTGGTGGCGGCGAGGTCTACCGCCAGGAAGGAGAAGGAACTCTTTATTTTATGTGGCCCGGCATCCTATCCTGCAATAGCTTTAACTCCCAATATTTTAAAAATAGCTACCAGCTAATTGACTTCTACTTCCAGAAAGATTATTTCTGGGCCTATTTTTATAAAGATCAGCTGTTTACGCTCGCCGAAGAAATTTACCGTGATTACAAGCGGCCCGAAAAAATCCAGGCCCTCTACCAATCTTATTTAGCGGCTTCCCTGAAAATAATTAATCTCTTCCAAACCACGACGGCCGAACAAATTACCGCTTTAAATAACCAGGCTCTTAAAAATTTGGCCCAAGAAATTTCCGATGCCCATTTCTCTGATTGGTCCTTTAGCGTTTCTATTGATGCTTTTGACGCCGGCTTTGATCAACTAGAAATAAAAAAAATATCCGACCGCTATAAATTAAGCACTGAAGAAATTTATACTCTCATTACCCCGACAGAATTAACTTTTAATAATGAGAAAAAATTAGATCTCATGAAAATCGCCAATAATTTGCAACACCAGACTAAACGTCAGATTAAAGCCGCATTGCAAAGCAGTCCTCTAGTAACGGAACATATTAAAAAATTTTCTTACTACAAATCCAACTATGCCCGATATAATCCCCTAACTCGGGATGAAGTTATCGCGGAAATAATGTCTTACCGCCCCGCCAGCCAATCTTTTCGGCAAGAATACCATCATCTGGAGAATTACGGGGCTGATCAAGAAAAAGCGATTACTAAAATCCTAAAAAAATATCATTGGACAGCCAACCCGCTATTCTTCTTTCAAAAATTAACTTACATGAGAGAATATCGCAAAATGATGAACCTAATGTACTTTGTTTTAGCTGATCATGTTCTTAGCGCTTTAGAGACCAGAACCGGAATCGCCAAAAAATATCTAAAATATCTCAATACCGAAGAAATAGCGGCGGTACTAGCCGGCTCCATTGGACTTAACCAGCTAGCTGAACGACGCGAAGAAGGAATAATCGCGGCCGTGCGCCCAGATGGCTACAAAATATTTATTGGCGCGCAAGCGCAATCTCTGCGCAATGAATGGGAGCAAAAATTAAGCCATAAAAAAAACCAGACCGATATAATCTACGGTCAGGTCGCTTCCCAGGGTTATGTCAGGGGTCGGGCAAAAATTATTTTAGGTGAAGATGATTTTAAAAAATTTACGGAAGGAGAAATACTAGTCAGCGGCATGACTCGTCCTGAATTCTTACCATTAATGAAGAAGGCGGCCGGAATTGTCACTAATGAAGGTGGCATTACTTGCCACGCGGCCATTGTCAGCCGGGAGTTAAATAAACCTTGCATAATCGGCACCAAAATAGCCACTCAACTCATCCATGATAACGACTTGATTGAAGTGCGGGCCAATCACGGTACGGTTCGGATTATTAAACGAGCTTAAGATCGTGATTTCGGAGTTAACCAAAATCCCATATATCTCCCGGTCATGAGCCTGAGCTGGGCCTCTAAACAGGGCACGGCGCCAAAAATAATTATTGTTATCGGAACAGCAACCCACTCTAAAGTCATAAGTACTCTCTTGCCGGCCCCATATTTGGCCGGCTTTTTTGGTAGTAGCAGGGCGGAAATAACAGCGGATAAAACTAAACCAACCATGGCAACGCTCATTAAATTCTGCGTAACAGCTGGCAAGTTGCCGGATAAGACCGTGGAGTTAAACCTATCTCCTCCCAGAAGCATAGGCAGCCAGCCAATTACCGCAATTATAAGCGCGTTAGTAGCCCAAGCGTGAAAACCATAAATTTGGATAAGAATATGTCCAATGATTCTGCCTTTGTCTAAATCTTTATTCTTCCAGCGCTTGCCGGTATTAAATAATAAATAAGGAATATTTTCCCCGCCCCAGGCCCAGCGACGCTGCTGCTTATATAAGCTGCGAGCGGTTTTCAGATAGCTTTCATCATGAGTCGCGTCCATTGATACTTCATAATGAATCGGCTCCACTCGGTAATGACCGTTGTAATACATCAGACAGTGCCAAAAAATACGCGAGTCCTCAGAAACATTCTTAGTTGACCAAAAACCAATTTCTACTAAAGCCCGCCAAGTCATGGAATGTGAAGAATAGGTGACTAGGCTCTCCTGCCTAATTTGCATGATCATCTGCCAAAAGGTATTAGATGAGGCTGCCACGCGCGAGAAGAAAGGCGCGCTCCAAATATTATTATGATAAACCGGCACAGGCTGGAAACTAGTATGATATGGATCGCTAACCGTCAAAAATTTATAAGTTAAAGCAAAAAAATAACCCGGCCGAACAATCGTATCAATATCAAAAACGCTAATTAAAATTAAATCATGGTCTAATTTTTCTTGATCAATAATCTTTTCTTGTACTACTTTAGCCGACCAAGCCTGATTAGCGCCCTTGCCTTTTAGCTCGCCCCCTATTCCGTCGGGATGATAAGTAATAATAAACCGGCCGAACTTAGAAGCAAACTCCTGACGCATAATTTCTGCCCTGTCTCTAGCCTCCTGGCCTGCCCTTTCTTCCATCGCTAAAGCAATAATCATTCTGTCAGCGGGAAAACCGTCATCCAGCAGGGAGGCTAAAGCGGTCCTGATAATACTTAAATCCTCATTTACGTTCGGTAATATTATTAATTGCCACAAACTATCCCAAGTAATACCCCTCTTAGCTAGGGAATCAGCGGCAACTTTTTCTTTACTAAAATCACCTACCTTTAACCTTTCACAGGCCGCCCGCCAATCAGTCTTGAGCCCAATTTGCAATTGGCGATAAGAAGTAATTAAAAATATCGCCATGTAGATAACAAGCAGAAGCCAATAAACATCAAAGGCAATAATAAAATAAGCCACCCAGACCGGCTTTAAATAGGACAGGGCGGTTAAGACTACTAAGGTAGCAATAGATAAAAAACCGGGCAAAATCTCCAAAAGACGATAAATTTTATAGTCCCGGCCTGATAAATCAGAGGCTTTGCCAATCTTTAAATAATTAATAGTTTCGCTCATATATTAAGGCGCCCTACAGGACGCCCTTTCTTTTTAGCTCAAAAAAGCATTCGGCGCAAGCCCTAACATCAAAAACAGCGTCATGAGCGTCAGGGAAATTTTTAGCGAATAAAACCTGATAGAGCTCGGTTAAATTGGGCCATTTATAACCACCTCGCCCATTATCAATCCGGCAAAATTGGGCGCTTGATTTCATGGTGCAGATTTTTTTAGCCGTGGCAAAAGGATTGGGCAGCTTTCCTCTCAATAATTCCGAACCGACAATATGCTCATCAAAATCAATATTATGGGCGACTAAGTAATCAGAGCCGGCCGCATCCCGCAGAAAATGATTGAGAGCCTCAATAATAGGTTTGCCTTCTTGCAAGGCCTTCTCTTGAGAAATACGATGAATTTTAGTTGACTCAGGCGGAATAACAAAACCGTCCGGACGAATAATATAATTATGGCTCTCCCAGTGGTTACCTTCATTATCATAAAGGCTCCAGGCAATCTGGACAATGCGCGGCCAATTCAAAAAATCATCAAGCGGCGCTTGATAATTCTTCGGCAACCCGGTCGTTTCCGTATCAAAAAATAAATACATAAATCTTAATAACTATTATTGGTAATGAGAATATCTTCCCCTTCTTTTAATTCTTTTTCCTCATTATGATGACCAGCTCCCCCTAAATTAACAGGAGCGCTCTTTATTCCGCTACTAGCTGATTCGTCATTTTTAGCGGCGGCGGGATGAATAGGCATGGCCCGACCGCGAAAATCACGCGGCGCCATGGTCTTTAAATCATTAAGCGATAAAGACGGGGCAGCTACTTTAGAAACTGCTGTTTCAGTATCTTCTAGACGACGGCGCTCTTCAGCCTTAGCGGCTTGTCGCTTCTCTAGCTCCTGCCGTTTTTCCTCTTTTTTTTTACTTAAACAGTCTTTACAATAAACCGGCCTAACACCATCTGGTTTAAACACCGTCATGGTCGCCTGACCACAGCTAGCGCAGGTAGCCTCATAGCCGCTTTTAACCGACTGGCGGAAAGACTGGGTACTAGATTTAGTAGTTGTGGAATTCTGACCTAAAACGGGACGGGTGGTAGCCGTCGCCGCCACGGGGCGCTCGGCAGAAGACTGGTTGGCAGGACGAGGGGTAATTTTATTAGGAACAGGCGCGGCGGCCGGAGCAGAAACAGAGGCTGAGGTGGAAGTAGAAGTAGAAGTGGTCGTAGTTTCTCTGACCACTAAGCTCGCTGGAGCGGCCTGAGGGCGCGCTTCTGATTGAACTGATGCGAAGACAGTCGGAATATTCTTAACCTCTTTATTGACCGTTGACTCATCATAATTTTCATGCCAGCTCATAATCTTTTCTTCAACCTCTTCTCGCCCTGAAGCATACTTTTCCCGAGAATAATCAATAACTTTCTGAGTGTTGCCAGTTTTCTCTTCTTCAGTTAAGGGAGGCAGACCTTTGGCCGAAAAAGGCGAGGAGGCGATGCCATCTATCATCAGTTTTAAATACATTTCATATTTAGGCAGGTTAACAATATCCTCTTCCGTGAATGTCGGCGTAAATTCCTTAACTAGTTCTTCCGCGTCAGCTGCACCAACCCGAAAAACGACCATCGTACCAACGTTACCAAAGACAGCTGGCTTAACCTTTTCGCTTAACTGTTCAATGTACTGATGGGCTAAAATTAAATTTAAGCGATATTTACGGGCTTCTGACAAAATATTAGCAAAGGAGTCCGTAGAAAAATTTTGAAACTCATCAATATAAAGATAAAAATCGCGGCGCTGTTTTTCCGGCACGTCAACCCGGCTCATGGCCGCTAATTGAATTTTAGTGATCATCATCGCGCCTAGGAGTGCCGAATTATCTTCGCCAATGCGGCCTTTGGATAAATTCATGATTAAAATCTTGCCATTATCCATGATGTCGCGGATATCAATAGAAGATTTAACCTGGCCGATAACATTTCTCATTAAAGAACTGGATAAAAACTGGCCGACTTTATTCTGAATAGGGGAGACCGCCTCAGCTGCAAACTTATCGGCATAGCCGGAAAATTCCCTCTCCCAAAAAGCTTTAACAACCGGATCTTTAATGTTAGCGACTACCCGCTTGCGATAATTCTTATCGGATAGCATACGAACAACGCCTAACAGAGTGGATCCCGGAAAATCCAAAATCGCTAAAACGGCATTACGTAAAATATATTCTAAGCGTGGTCCCCAGGAATCGGCCCAAAGTTTTTGAAAAACGCCGATTAAGCCTGAAGCGACTAAATGTCGTAAATGCGGTTCCACCTGTTCTACAACATTAAAAGCAATCGGGAAATTTATGTCCGAAGGATTAAAATAAACAACATCCTGAATCCTATCGGCCGGAATAAACTCAATAATCTTTTCCGCTAAATCGCCATGCGGGTCAACTACAGCTACGCCATGCCCCGCCCTGATATCATCCACTATCATGTTTTCTAAAATAGTTGATTTGCCCATGCCGGTTTTCCCAATCAAATACATATGGCGGCGGCGGTCGTCAGTTTTAATTCCGAATTTTTTAAATTCGTTGCGATAAGTTGTCTGGGCAAAAACCGCTATGTCCTTCATATTATGGGATTAGGAGTGATTTATAGGAAGACAGTATATCCTTAACTAAAGGAGGCAAATAAATAAGACCAAGAACAATCGGAATAACAATTAGCAATAAACGAAACGTAGTCCAGAGCTGTGTTAATCTAATATATTTTTTAATATCTTTAGCAATGGCTAAAATTTCTTCGCTGCGCTGTAAATTATCTTTAGTTAATTTAGCTAGCTCTTGCAACTCATTTTTACTTTCCATATTTAAATATTAACCTTATTTAAATATCACCGCGCACTTCGCACAAGGAGACATGCTGGCGGCCGATAGCGGCGAATTCTTTCATCTCTTTAGAACTATAAGAGGCTTGGGTCTGGAATTTAGCATCAACTAATTCCGTATCGGACTTAAAATTCTGTAAATACCATTTGCTAGCCCCTTCTATAATTTTTCCCATCGCCTCAAAATCATTACTCGCCAAAAGACCGGGCACAACCGTAGTTCTAAACTCATAAGGCAGGCCGCTAGACATTATAATCTTAACACTTTTTTGAATATTATTACAGTTGATATCGGCCCCCACGACTTCTTTATATCGCTCTAACGGGGCTTTAATATCCATAGCAATATAATCAATAAGCTGGGACTTAATGAGCCCTTCCAGCATTTTAGGATTTGTGCCGTTAGTGTCTAGTTTAACTAGATAGCCGATCTCTTTTATTTGACGAATAAAATCCGGCAAGTCAGGATGCAAAGTAGGCTCCCCGCCGGTAATAACTACCCCTTCTAAACGGCCAAATCTTTCCCGCAAAAAAAGAAAAAGGTTTTCGGGAGACAGAGGTGAAAAACCTTTTTCTTCTTTATTTTTTCCGTCCGTCCCGATACTGGGCCAGACAAGCATTGGGTTGTAGCAAAAGTGGCATCGGAAATTACAGCCTTGGGTAAAGATGATAGCCGCTAGATGATCGGGGTAGTCTAAAAGGGTTAATTTCTCTAAACCGCCGATAATCATAAACTAGAGTCCGCTATTAATAAAACAACGGAACGATAAAACTATTAGCAAACCTTGAAAGTCTTTCGGTCCTTATACTCCGAAGCTTTCCCCGGATTATAATTCTTCACTGGAGTCAACCAGCCGACGACACGGCTGTAAACAATGCATTCCTGTCTTTGGGTTTGGATTGGGCTCATATGATTATTACTTAAATTATAGATAATAATTAGATAAATTACAAATGCCTGGATTAAAGGGCTTTTTGCTCAAGATTATTAGCGGAACGGACGTCGGCAATATTTTCCTGATAGCCAATTTCGTCATCGCATTTCGGACAATATTTATGTTCGCCTGATAAATAACCATGCTTAGGGCAAATGGAGAAAGTCGGGGTGATAGTGAAATAAGGCAAACGATAAGACTCAACAATTTTCTTGGCTAATTTCTTGGCGGCCTCGCCGTTAGGCAGACGCTCACCTAAATAACCGTGTAAAACTGTGCCGCCGGTATATTTAATCTGTAAGTCATCCTGCAAATCAAGGGCGGAAAATATATCATCGGAGAAACTAACGTGCAAATGAGAGGAGTTGGTATAGTAAGGGTCAGCTCCCTGTTTTTTAACCGCATCGGTATTAGCGCAGATAATGCCTGGATAAAGCTGCTGATCTTTCTTGGCGAAACGATAGGTACAACCTTCGCCCGGAGTCGCTTCTAAGTTATAAAGATTATTGGTTTCATTCTGAAAATCCATTAATCTCTCGCGCATAAAATCCAATATTTCAGCCGCAAAAGCGTGCCCTTCCGGAGTAGCAATTCCCTTGCCCATTAAATTTTCAACCGCTTCATTCATGCCGTTGATACCGATAGTAGAAAAATGATTCTTCCAATAAGATCCAAAGCGCTCCTTAATATTGTCTAGATAAAACATGGAGTACGGGTATAATCTATCATCAGTAAACTTCTCAATAATTTTGCGCTTTATTTCTAAGCTCTCTTTAGAAATTTCCATTAAATCAGTTAGGCGTTTCTTGAACTCTTCCCGGCTCTTTGATAAGTAACCGATGCGAGCTAAGTTAATAGTTACTACGCCCAGCGATCCTGTTAGAGGATTAGCGCCGAATAAGCCGCCGCCACGCTTACGTAATTCTCTATTATCCAAACGAAGCCGGCAACACATAGAACGAGCGTCATCGCGGTTCATGTCCGAATTTACGAAGTTAGAAAAGTAAGGGATGCCATATTTAGCGGTCATCTCCCAAGCCGGTTTTAAACATTCTCTATCCCAATCAAAATCCTTATCAACATTATAAGTCGGGATTGGGAAGCCGAAAACGCGTCCCGTTGAATCGCCAGCCAACATAACTTCGGCAAAGGCCTGGTTAAACATGTCCATTTCCGCCTGAAAATCTTTATATTTTTCCGGCATTACTTCACCACCGATAATCACGCTTTCCTCGCCTATCATCGGCGACGGAGTAACATCTAAAGTAACATTAGTAAAAGGAGTCTGAAAACCAACGCGAGTCGGGACATTAATATTAAACATGAATTCCTGAAGCCCCTGCTTTACTTCTTTATAAGTTAACTTATCATAACGGATAAAAGGCGCTAAGTAAGTATCAAAATTGGCGAAGGCCTGGGCGCCAGCCGCCTCCCCTTGCATGGTATAAAAGAAATTTATAATTTGGCCAAGAGCGCTGCGGAAATGTTTAGGGGCATTACTCTGAACTTTCTCGTTAACGCCCCGAAAACCACGAATTAAAAGATCTTTAAGATCCCAGCCACAACAATAAGGAGCAAGTAACCCTAAATCATGGATATGGATATCGCCGTTAACATGGGCGGCGCGAATATTTTCCGGGTACATCTTATTAAGCCAGTAGCGAGCGGAAATGGAAGAGGCAATATAATTATTCAGGCCCTGAACCGAAAAACTCATGTTACTGTTTTCCTTAAGACGCCAATCGGATCGGCCCAGATAATCTTCCATTAACTTATCATCAGAAGTAGCGGTATTAATATCACGCAACTGTCTATGCTGATCGCGATACAAAATATAAGCCTTAGCAATCTTAATTAATTTGTTTTCAATTAATACTTCCTCAACAATATCCTGAACTTCTTCTACGGCCGGGATGCTGCTCTTATGGAACTTTTTATTCATCTGCATGACAACCTGATCGGTTAATTTCTTGGCCAAATGCCTGTCGTCAACCCCAACTGCTAAAGCGGCCTTATAAATAGCCTTGCTAATTTTGTCTTGATCAAAGTTAACAATCTCCCCTGATCTTTTAATTAATTTACTGATGGTTTCAGACATATCCTAGAGTGTTTGCTTGGCGGTAACATATTTTTTCGCTTAGATGATTTTTGGGGGAAAATCTATCTGCTAGCAGCAGCTAGATTTTCCTCTACAAAATCATATGCGCTCAAAAATTCATTACCGCCAACCTATCCTAAATAATTTAAAATTAATTATGCCCCTATGTTCTAAAATTATAAATATTGCCTAGCTACTTCTTCTCGTTGATCAGCTTGTTCAGTTCTTTTCTAAATTCATGAGCGTCCTTAAAAGATTCATAGACTGAGGCGTAGCGGATATAGGCGACCGGGTCAACGCGCTTCAAATTCTTCATCACCATTTGCCCAATTTGCTTAGAAGTTATTTCTGTCTTCTTAAGGCGCTGTAAATCTCGTTCAATGGAATGAATTAATTTTTTAAAACGGTCTTCGGTAATCGGCCGCTTCTCACAAGATTTCTTTAAGCCGCTCACCATCTTCTCGCGGCTGTAAGATTCTCGCCGACCGTCTCTTTTTACAATGGCAAGGTCTAATAGTTCTATTTCCTCATAAGTAGAAAAGCGAAAAGCACATTTCAGGCATTCGCGGCGGCGGCGTATAGATAAGCCGTCCGGAGCGACCCGGGAATCAATGACCTTAGTATCGGGGAAATAGCAGATTGGGCATTTCATATATTTGATAAACCCTATATTTTGTGGCCTTTTAAAAAAATAGACCACTAAATGTTGTATCTAATAGTATTTTAGCAAAAAGAATCCCCCCGGTCAATTTAGCTAATTTTCAAAAAAATATTAAAAAATTCTCTACTTATCCACAGAATTTTATAAAATCAATATAAGGAGATTTACAAAATATTAAAAAAGTCCAGAGGATAAAACCATAAAAAATTCCGCCCTTGACGGGCGGAATTAAAAATTTCATTTATACTCTAAAAAATCCTAGTATTTGCGGTTATCCCATCTTCTTCCGAATAAACGCTGGCACGCTCAAGTCATCATCATCGTCTTGAAGCTTCTCAGCCTTCTTTTCTAGGGCTGGTTTAACAGGAATATTCTTAAAAACCGAAAATTTACCTTTGTTCTTGTCAACACTAGTCGTGGCTGGAGTCTCTTTTTCCGCTTCTTTTTCAACAATGAAGGCGTTAGGCGTATAGGCCTTAGCAATCTCACTCTTTTGACTCTTACCATGACCATCAAAACCAGTCGCGACAACAGTTATCTTAATCTGATCCTTCATCTTCTCATCTACTACCGCGCCAAAGATAATCTTAGCGTCCTCATCAGCGGCAGAAGTAATAACCTTAGCAGCCTCGCTTACCTCAGTCATGCTTAAATCTGGACCACCAGTAATAGTGAATACAATGCCCCGAGCGCCATCAATAGACATATCCAGCAGATTAGAGTTAATGGCGTCTTTAGCCGCTTCTACGGCCTTATTTTCACCCGTAGCGACACCAATGCCCATCAGGGCTGACCCGGCATTAGACATAACCGCCTTAACATCAGCGAAGTCGGCGTTAATAATACCAGGAACAGTAATTATCTCCGCGATCCCCTGAACGCCTTGGCGCAAAACATCATCGGCGACCTTAAAGGCGTCTAGTAAAGAAGTACGCTTATCAATAACCTGCAACAGCTTATCATTAGAAATAGTAATAATTGTATCTACTTTGTCGGCTAATTCGGAAAAAGCACGATCCGCAATATTTTTGCGCTGTCCGCCCTCAAACATAAAGGGCTTAGTTACAACCGCTACCGTTAAAGCGCCTAGATCCTTGGCAATCTGAGCCACGATAGGCGAAGCGCCAGAACCGGTCCCGCCGCCTAAACCGCAAGTAACAAAAACCATATCGCAGTCTTTCAATACTTCTCTAATTTCATTCTGTGATTCTTCGGCCGCATTCTTCCCTAAATCAGGATTCATGCCAGCCCCTAACCCTCTGGTTACAGTTTTACCAATATGAATCTTTTCAGTCGCCTTATTATAATGGAGGGCCTGAACATCGGTATTAATCGCCACAAAACCAACGCCCTTAATACCGTTAGCGACCATGCGGTTAATAGCGCTACCGCCGCCGCCGCCAACGCCGACCACTTTTATTTTTGCAAATGTTTCAATCTCTGGTTTTACTTCTGCCATAAAATTATTTTAACTAGCTACTTATTTATTTGGGCATTATTTTATTCCACAAGCCTTTAGTCTTTTCTAGAATTCCCCCTAGGCTCTTTTTAAAGTTGTGGCCGCCGGCATTATCAGAGTCAGTATGGCTGCCCCAGATAACTAAGCCTAAAGCGGTTAAAAATTCCGGGTTTCTAACTTTATCAATAATAACATTAATATTTTTCGCCGCACCAAGCGCCGCCGGTAAACGTAATTTCTTCTTCGCCGCTTCTACTAAGCCCTCTAGCTCTGCGCCGCCACCAACAAATATTACGCCAGCTGGCAACATACCTGATCTATCAATGCGCTTGAATTCATTATCAACTTTATCAAAAATTTCTTCCACGCGGGCATTTATAATCTCGGCTAAATACTTACGGGAAATAATATTAATGTCATCATTAACCTCTTCTTCCTTAACTAACTGGCTGACATCAACCTCATCTTTCTTATCAACATCTTCCGCACTAGCTGTCCCATGTTCTCTCTTTATTCTTTCTGCTAAATTAATCGGACAGCGTAATCCAATCGCAATATCAGCGGTAATATGTTCAGCGCCAATTGGTAAAATAGCAGTGTGAATTAAATTTCTTTCTTCATATACAGCTAAAGAGGTGGTAGACGAACCTAAATTTATTAAAGCAACGCCGAGTTCTTTCTGCTTAGTACTTAGCACCGCTTCCGCAGCAGCTAAAGGAGCAATAACTAAATCCTCTATTTCCAAACCTGTTCTATAAATCGCTTTGGTTAAATTTTTAATCTGGGTGCTTAATCCCTGAACAATTAAAGTTTCTACTTCTAAGCGGATGCCGTTCATGCCAATCGGATCTTTAACATCTCCCTGGTTATCAACGCCGAATTTAATCGGAATAACATGCAATATTTCGTAATTAACTGGTACCGCCAAAGCCCGCGCTGCCTCAATCGCCCGATTAACATCATTTTCATTAATTTCTCCGTCACTGCGGCCGACAGCTACCACGCCCTTAGAACGCTCACATTTAATATAAGGGTCATTAATACTAACCCAGACTCGGCTAATAGGCACGCCCACAAGACGCTCCGCTTTTTCTAAGACAGCGGAAATTGAAGAAGTCGCTTCTTCAATGCTATTAACAATGCCTCGCCCGACTCCAGCCGTTGGGCCAGAAACAGCCCCGATAATTTGCAGTTCATCGCCGGCTGGCCCGACAATCTTTTGCCCAATAACTAGGCGAATTGAAGTTGAGCCGATATCTAATCCAGCAATAACATTATCCTTCATAAAAGTATGACAGACTAAATAAAAATATAGTCAAATTACTATAAATAATCGCTATTAGTATTATACAAAATTTCTAGAAATTCCACAATTGCCAGAGGCTTAAATTAACAGGGCTAAATACCAACTAATAAGCCCTTCTCCCCAGATTAAGGTAATAATAGCGCCAACTGCTAAAAACGGCCCTAAAGCAATAGCTGATTTCCATTTTTTTTGGCGGGAAGCTAACAGAAACAAGCTAATAATAGCACCTGAACTATAAGATAACAAAAGAATTAAAATAAGTTGGCTAGCCGACGGAAAAGATAGCCCTAATAGCAGACCCAGCCAGATGTCTCCTTCACCTAAACCCCGCCCTTTAGTTAACAAAAATTGCAAAAGAAAGAACCCGGCTCCTAAGGCGGCAAATAACAATAGGCTGGTCCAACTTAAACCTAAAGCAATATTCAAAATTAGCATGACTGCACTCATGGGCCAAATGACCAGCATAGGGATAAGCTGCCAGCGGCTATCATAGACAAAGACAATAATAAGCGTAATTACTAAAAGCCAATCCCGTAAAATAAGCAGGGAAAAATTTGGAACAAGAATGTCCTTTTGCCAGACTAAAACAAATAAAATGGCTGTAGCAAGCTCCACTAACGGATACTGCCAGGAAATAGCCTGGCGGCAAGACCGGCAGCGTCCGCCCAAAAATATAAAACTAAGAAGCGGAATATTATCATACCAGGCAATAGTGTGATGACAATTTGGACAATAAGAGCGCCCTCCCATACTCTCCTCCTTATATAAACGCCAAATTAAACAATTTAAAAAAGAGCCCAAGATAAGACCTAAAATAAAAACAAAAATTAATGACAGCAAATCCATATTATTTTAATTACTTAAAGTTTCTGGCCAGGCCATAACCTCCGGGCTATTTGGCGACAACTCTCGGGCCTGCTTAAAATAAACGGCCGCTTGCGGCTCATTGCCTTGAGCGCGATAAAGAGCAGCTAAAGCTAGGGGCCAATTATAATCATGGGGGCTGCGGCGGAAACCTCTTTCATTATACCTGATAGCCGTATTTAAATCACCCCGCAAATAATAAGTATCGGCAATATTTTTTAAAAGAGTAAAATCAGACGGCTGATAACGATATGCCAGCTGATAATATTTCTCAGCGGCGCCGTAGTTACCCTGCTTCATATATACGCTAGCCATTTGCTGATTAACAAAACGCTGAAAATTACTAACGTCTCGCTTATGTTCGGTATTAAGACGCTCATCAAAAGGAGACGGCAAATTAAGAGAGGCCTGATAGTAATGAGTCAAAGCTCCCTCCTTATCATCCCTAGCTAAAGCTAGGCGAGCAGCCTCTATATAAGCAGCCGGCCAACTGGGCGCGACCTTAAATAGCGCCTCTAAATAATCGCCGGCTACTTGATAATTTCCTAAGGTGGTATTTATTCTGGCCTTAACTAATAAATTTTTATAACCCCGCGCGGGCAAATTCGCTTCAACCTGTTGCAGCTTTTCTTTTACAACCGCTGCCGTGGTTAATTCATTAAGGCCATTATAAACCTCACTCAAATTATCACCCCAAAAACGATCATAACCGTTCTGATTAATTTTATTAACGGCTTGCTCGCTTAAATAATCATCTAAAACTAAGGCCGTAAAATAATCACGACTAGAGAGTACAAAATAAATTTGATTAAAATAATAATCAGCGATGATATCCCGGCCGGCTCGGCTAATCTGAGTGAGTGATAAAAATAGCGCCAGAATAACCGCTAGCCATTTAAAGCTAACCTGAAGTTTAGACTGACTGATGTTATCAGCCTGACCATTGTCGCTACTTAAGAATGAGTCTTTAGCTATTTGACTCACCACGAGAAGAGCAAAAAATAACCAAATATAAATTTCCCCGACAACGATGGTAAAACTAAATAATAAAGAAAAATAATAAGCGACCAGACCGAAGGCGAGAGCTAAAACTAAACCGCTATTAAAATTCCCCCTTAAATTACTCCTGATTAAACGGATTATGAACCAGCCGAAAAAGATATATAGGGCTAAGCCGAAAAACCCAGCCGTTAGCAGAATGTCTAAAATAAAATTATGAGCATGGTCAGCTGACTGATTAACATTGCCATAAATGCCCCAATCACGGCTATAATAGCCGATAAAAACTTCCTCGCCATGATCTAGACCATAGCCAAAAAATGGTTTTTGGCTAATAGCGTCCAGCGCTGATGAGTATAGTAAGCTGCGCGCCGCTAGTGAACCGCGATTAGGGTCGGCTAGCTCTCTGACTCGGCCCCGCGAAATAAAATCCAAACCGACCACAATTAATAAAACAGCCGCCGCAAAAACAACTGCCACCAATATTTTTTTTCGGCGCGGCCAAGCGGCTGTCACCAACCAATAAACTAAGCCTCCGGCCGAGGTGGCAATCATAGCTAGTAATCCTCCCCGACTACCACTTAAAAATAAAGTAGCTAACTGGATAAAGCTAGCGGCTAAGAAAAAAGATCTGAGCAAAAAAGCTCGGCTAGTCCAAAAAAGATAAAAGCTGATAGGAATAACTAGTAGAAGCCAGGAAGCCAAAAAATTAGGCTGACCAAAAGTAGAAAAAACTCTATGCGTTAAATAGGGCGGCTCAGGCCAAACTAAAAAATCAATATTTAATATCTGCAAAATACCATAAATTGACACTAACAGGCCGGACCAAAATATGGCCAGCAAAAGGCGATGGATGTTGCCCTGGATACTAAGGGGCTGATTAGTTTCTTCGCGCCTACTAAGCCAATTATTTCTGACTGTTAAAATATTAAAGCTGAGCAGAATAAACCACAGAAAAAAAATCAGATAGCTAGAGTAGCCGAGCTGTCGCTCAATAGTGCCATAAAAACTCTGGGTCGGATTATCAGAAAATAATAAGGATAATCCTAATCCAGCTAAAAAAATTACCGGCCCCAGCCAATATTTCTTAAAAAATACTTTAGGAGCTAAGTTAAACTGAGGCGGATAAAATATTATTTTAAGAGCCGTAAAAAATAATAAGACAAAAACCAGAATGCGGAACAAGGCCATCTTATTAAACTCAAAAATATTATAAGTCGGCCAGAGATAAGCGAACCAGAGCGGAGTTAAAAAAATAATCGTTAAATAAAAAAGCTCAATTAGCCTGTCTAAAACCCGGCGGAAAGCAAAAAAAGATGGTTGTTTGGCTGGCCAAAAATTGAATTTCATAATCAAATTATACCAAATAAAAAAAGGGCTGGAAACAGCCCTTTTTATAAATCTCTTAAACTACAAATAATTATGATTTGCGAGTCATCTTATCCCAGGCGACCAGAACCGGGCTGGCGATAAAGATAGAACTATAAGTGCCGACAAAAATACCGACAACTAAGGCCAGGGCAAAATCTTTAATGGTATCGCCGCCAAAGAATAAAATAGCGATTAAAGCCAGAGTAGAAGAAACCGAAGTATTAATGGAGCGAACTAGGGTCTGATTAACGCTGTTATTAACCGTATTCTCAAAATCTTCATGGCTCTTAGGCAAATTTTCCCGAATACGGTCAAAGACGATAATCGTATCACTGACGCTATAGCCTAAAACGGTTAGAATTGCCGCAATAAAGGGAGTATTAATTTCAATCCCGTAAAAATGACCGAGCACCGAGAATACGCCAAGGGTAAACATGATATCGTGAATTAGGGCAATGATAGCGGCTACACCATATTTCCAAGAGGCAATCGGTTTTGATACCCGGCGGAAAGCGACGGCGATATAAATAATAATCATGACAAAAACAATCGCAGTAGCATTGAATGACTTGCTCTTTAACTCTTGACCTATGGAAGGACCGACGGAATCAAACTGTATTTCTTTAAAAGAGGCATCTTTTTTGTCTTTTATCAAAGTCTTGAGCTGTTTAACCGCTGCCTGGTGTGACTCTTCGTTATTTTCCTTAAAACGGATTATAACTGAATCATTAGTCGGTTGAACGACTAAATTATGCAGATTAGCGTCTTTCAGGCTGGTCTGGATTTCGGTAATACTTGGCTTATAGTTCTGATACTGGACTTCAAGCAAACTTCCACCCGTAAAATCAATCCCAAAATTCAAACCCCAGACAGATAGAGCAACAATAGAAGCTACTACCGCCAAGGTGGAAAAGGAAAGGAAAAATTTTCTTTTTTGGATTATCCGATAAATCATATAATTAATTATTATTTATTCTTGCTTGTTAGGACGGCGGGCGCCAAGCAACCAGGTTCTCTTATCAATCCAGCTGCCCAAAATCACCGCGAATAAAGTATGGGTAATAACAATGGCGCTGAATAGAGAAACCGCGATACCAATAAAGAGGGTAGTGCCAAAGCCCTGGATAGTGGAAGTGCCGAAGAACATTAAAATAAAGCAGGTGATAATAGTAGAAACATTGCCGTCTCTAATAGAGGGCCAGGCGCGTTTAAACCCATCGTCAACCGCCTGACTGACTGATTTACCAGCCTTAATTTCCTCCCTAGTCCGAGAGAAAATTAAGATATTAGCGTCAACCGCGATGCCGATAGACAAGATAAAGCCAGCAATACCAGATAAAGATAAAGTAATCGGTTTAATAGCATAAAAGAAGAGCAAGAAACCAATGATGATAAAGAGAAGCGCTAAAGTGCCATTAAATATTTTCAGTTCATTAAAGGTATAGAATACCAAGGCAACAATGGCAATAACGAGAATCAGGGCAAACCAAATTGGCAGGGCCTTAAATATTGCTAAAACCGTTAAGCCGTAGACCATTAACGACAGAACCGACAATAACCCGGGCAAACGGTAATATAAAATCATGAACAAAGAAACTAAGAGAAGACCGAGTAAACCTGCCTTCAAACTATTATCAATTGATTTAGATCCTAAGCTAGCTTCTACGGTTTTTTGAGAAATCAGAGTAACTGGAACTGGCAAAGCGCCAGAATTTAATCTAGTGACCAAAAGTTTAGCTTCTTCAACATTAAATTTTCCGGAAATAGACGCCTTGCCGCCGGTAATTTTATCATTAACAGTCGGGACGCTAATGGGATAACCATCTAAGAAAATAGCTACCGGCTTACCAACATTGCGGCCAGTAATCTCTTCAAATAATTTAGCACCATCAGCATTGAATTCTAAAGAAACTTCCGGCGAGCCATCGTTAGGGTTAAATTGGACCGAAGCACGCTTTAAATATTTACCGCTGAGCTCAGTATTTTTCCAGCCCGCGCTTAAATCTAAATTTAAATCAGCTGAATCTCCGGATACCTCAACAGTGGCAGCGGCTGGAGTTGAGGTAGAAGTAGGTTTGGTTGTGGCCGGAGTTGAGGTTCCTAAAACAATAGTCTGTTCGGCCGCTCCCTGTTCTTTAAATTCCAAAATTGGCGTTTCCCCAATCATTTTTATAGCTTCACTAACATCTTTAATGCCGGCTAATTCCGCTACTATTCTATATTCGCCAGTAACGCCCTTATTAACCTGGACAATAGGTTCGCTAACACCGAAAGCATTAACGCGGCGTTCAATAACATCACGGGCCGCTTCCATAGCACCAGCTCTATCAGCCTCCGGAATATTCTTTACATCAGCGGAATAAACTAAATGGGCGCCGCCCTGAAGATCTAGGCCAAGACTGAAAGGAATTTCTTCCACTAATGGCAAGACAACAACGTTATTAGTCTTAGCAGCTAAATTCTTAGCTAAAGAATTGTAGTAATTACCGCCCGTCGCAATGGCGACCATAACAGTAAAAACAAAAATCAAAGCCAAAACATACCAAGACTTGGCCCGAGACGACAATTTGGAAAACTTTTGGATAAGTGACATACGCTTTAATTAAATTGAGTAAAATATAGCCAGCTGGGCCTTAGCTCAACCGGCTTGTTTTATATTAGCTTAAACTGGCTTTATCTTAGAATAATCGGAAATAAAAATCAAGGGGATAAATATATAAGGCTTATTAGGTCAAGGGGGCGATTATAGGCTATTAAGCTAATAAAAAACCCTTGTTGTCATGTTGACCAACAAGGGCTCCTCAGTAAAGTAATCTATGATCTTTACCAAGAATAAAGGTACTTTTTTACTTCATTTTACTTCATTAAAATCATTTTTACGGATTTGTTAAATTCGCCGGCAGAAATCCTACAGATATAGGTACCGCTAGATAAGTGGCTAGCATCAAATTTTATTTGATGCTTTCCGGCGGGCATTTCCTTTTCTAATAATACATCTACCAATCTGCCCAGAATATCATAAATCTGAATTTTTACCAATCCAGGTTTTGGCAGAGCGTAGCTAACTGATGTTGTTGGATTAAAAGGATTTGGGTAATTTTGACTAACGGAATATTCAACTGGGAGATTATTATCCGTTTCAACATTAGTTATACTATTTGGCAGACTAACGGCTTCAATCTTGTACCGCATATCTGCTGATGGCAACTCTACAACTACCTGACCGTTAGTAACCTGTGCCACCTTTGACCACGGTTTTCCATTAAACAGGCCAGTTACATTAACTGCAAATCCGGTAGTTTTGATAGTAAGTATTTTCCCGCTAGTCGTACCTGTTGAGGGAACGGTAACAGTGCTAATAGGATATTGAGCCATTGACTTACCGATATTTAAATCCTTAACTAAGGGGTCAAGGTGATTATTAACCCACAACCCTAATAGCCAAACTTCCAATAGTGATGGAGTAGTAGCCTTAAATAGTAAAAGCCCTCTGCCCACATTAACCTTATCAAAACTAAATGTGTAATTTTCGCTTAAGCCGCCATGCTCGTTGTAAGAATCTTGCAAATATTTGACGTCAGCTAAATTAACAATTCCGTTGCCGTCAATATCGCCTCTTATGCCGTCAATACTCTTAACAGTAACATTTAACATACAATAATGAGTTACTGGTTCCTTAAACTGCGGCGTATATAATACTGCCTGTAAACTGAACGGGATAAAAGCTTCTTCTCCCGGATTCATATTATTAACAGCGTTGAATCCACCAAAACGATATCCATTAATACCGTCTTTTGGGCTATTAGAGAACCAGGAAATAGCGTATTCGTCATTGGTTAGGTTTTCACTGAAATGACCTTGATTGCGTAAAGTATAGTCGCCGGTCATTACATCAATAGCGATTGGTGTTGTAAAAGAGAAGCTTTCCAAATTACGAACGCCGCCCCATAGACCGACGCTAGCTCTAAGGCTCTGTATAGCATTACCCAAAAAATTATCTTGAGCCGTTTCAAAGTGACCAAAAACATAAAATTCTTGGCCCGGCAGAATCGGCACAATATTTTCCTTAACGGTAGGATAAGAATATAATGATAAATACATCTTA
This sequence comes from uncultured Gammaproteobacteria bacterium, assembly GCA_964470695.1. Classification (GTDB taxonomy): domain Bacteria; phylum Patescibacteriota; class Patescibacteriia; order Patescibacteriales; family UBA12465; genus UBA12465. The sequence goes on along the minus strand of CAYYDR010000002.1, from coordinate 111,001 downwards.
TTAATATCAACAAATCTAAATACGCTACCAGTAACTATGTCGGCCGAGACATATCTCGCTTGGATATTATATCCGGCAACTTCTTTTACCTGCGGCTCAATAAGTCCGTCTCCCGCAACATGCATAAGATAAATAGACAAGACTTTAGAGGTATTAGCAGGTAGATGCAAAGAAAAAGAGACGGAACAAGAATCTTTAAATCCCATTACTGAACCGAGAATCGTGGCGCCATCCGCCAGTATTACCTCATCAATATATGGAGCATTAAAGCCTCGGCTAGAAACCAGGAATTTTAAGGAGCTAAAATTTACATCAATATTAATGCTACTTAAAACAATATTCATTACCTTAATATCCGGGGGGATATTACCAGCAATAAAAGCTTCGCTAGGGGCTGGCGAGTCCGCACTCAATGTGGCTTTAAACATTGGCATAACAACCTGCGCCCTCATGGTGTCAGGCAACGAGATTACAACAAAAACAACAACCAAAAAAAGTGACAACATCTTTTTCATTTTGACTCCTTTTGTCCTTCCCCTTGCTTCTTACAAGAGAAAGATGATAGTTAGTTAATCGGAAATAAAGTATTAATTTATATGATATTAGCCAAATAATTCCCTAAATGGCTAGCATGTTTTTTAAATAACCAATAACCGAAAATTATACCTAATATTACTAAATTTGTCAATATTTTAAAAAGCCTAAATTTTAACTATAATTAAACTCTAGACTATCAATATTCCCGCTTTATCGGGAGCCACAATAATATGCCAATGATTCCAACTGTAATTGAAAAAGAAGGTTCAGTGGAAAGAGCCTATGACATTTATTCCCGCCTCTTAAAGGACCGCATAATTTTTTTAGGTGAGCCGATTGATGATCATGTCGCTAATATCATAATTGCCCAATTCCTTTTTCTGGACGCCGAAAATAAAGACGCTGATATTAAATTTTATATTAATTCCCCGGGCGGCTCAGTCTCAGCTGGCCTAGCTATTTATGATACGATGCAATATATAAAATCCGATGTCTCAACTATTTGCGTTGGCCTAGCCGCCTCCATGGCTTCGGTTCTTCTAGCGGCTGGCAAACCCGGCAAACGCTTCGCTCTGCCTAATAGTGAAATTATGATTCATCAGGTAATGGGCGGCGCTGAGGGACAGGCTTCGGACATTAAAATTCGCGCCGAGCATATCTTAAAGATAAAAGATAAAATGAATAAAATACTAGCCCTTCATACCGGGCAAAAAGTTGCTACCGTAGAAAAAGACAGCGACCGCGATAATTTTATGAGCGCTGATGAAGCTCTTAAATATGGCTTGATTGATAAAGTAATTGGTAAAAAATCTTAAACTCACTCAGTCTTTCTATCAGCTCATCTAAAATAATAAATAACTATTTAAACAATAAACCCCTCCGCGTCACGGAGGGGTTTTGTAATTACAATAAGCAATTTTGAGTCCCTATTAAATTTTTAATTCAAGAAAAAAGAATTTATCATCATTTGAAAAATATTAGGATAAGCGATTTTACCCTCGGCCGCCGGAATATAAGAAATAACAAAGATATTATCTCTATCTTTACCAACTAAATAAAAATTTAAACCCGTATCGCCCATAATGCCTTCCCAGCTATATGTGCTGCGCACTTTATCATAAGTTACCGTCACATTAGGGAAAGACTCTTCATACCAGCTAAGAATACTGGCTTTCTCAGGATTATCCTGAACAGAAGCTTGAATTAATGACCCGTCTGGCGCCGTAAATACCACAGTCGCTCCATCGCTGAGAGATTTAACCGTCCAGATTTTAGGCTGGATAGTTTCGTATTTAAAGTCCGCGTTAGAATACTTAAGCAGATTAGGGTTATTGCTAATTTTACCGGCTCCAGTCGGATTATACCCACTTAAAAGCTCCGACATATCGGAATAAGTGTCATTGTCTGAATCAGCCGAGGACAAGGATGTCCCTAAAATAGTCTCTTCTTCATCATTAAGGCCATCATTATCACTATCTTTAAAGCCGGAAGCGTTAAGTATATCGCTAGTTGTTGTGGCTGGAGTCGTGCTAGCGATATCAATCGCTGCCGGAGTGACAATCGGCACATCTACTGGAACAGCAACTTCTACTGGCGGCTCAACTGGAGAGGGTGGGGTCGGAGCAATAACGACCGAGGCTTCTGGCCCTTTATCCTGAGTAAGCATGGGGGCAATCATAAAATAATAAGTGCCATAGGCTAACCCCCCTATTAAAATTAAACCAGAAATAATTATAAAAAGGCCAGCCGTCTTATGCTTGGGCTTGGCCACTGGCCCCGAGCTAGGAGAAACAGGCGCGCCAGGGCTAAGAAAGGCGCCGCTCAATTCTTTTAAGCTGGGCATGTTATGGACAATCAAATCCTGATTCAACTGCTGGGCTGAAGATTGTTCCAAATCTTTATCTTTTTTTTTCTTCTTGCTAAACATAATATCCGTTAGGGAAAACTAGCGCCAGAAGATAGACACCGCGATTAAAACCATTAAGCCAAAAATTAACAATCCCAAAAATAGCCATTTACGGAAATGGCTACTTACGGTTTGAGGCATAATATGAATATTCAGAGACAAGTTCGGCATCATCTTAGAACTAGAAACTTTCGGCCTCATCCGGGGCTTATTGTTAAGATTGCTGCTTAACATAAAGGAACAAAAAATTATGGTCTACTTAGGACTGCTAACCGGTTTACTTAGTTTTCCTGGGCCATTAGGATCATAGCCGCCCTTTACTTCCGCGCCGTCTAAATAACCATCACCATCAGTATCAGCGCTGAGCGCGTTAGTCTTATACATTTTAACTTCTTCGTAATCGCTTAAGCCGTCATTATCCGTATCAATAATATTAATATTAGTGCCGGCAGCTTGCTCTTCGGTATCTGTTAAGCCATCATTATCAGAATCAACGGGAGCAGCCGGAACGGGCGGGACAACTACCTCAGGAGTATTAGTCGCGGGAACATTTACCCCTGGAATATCAGGAATAATTTCTGGCGCGCTAGTCGCGGCGACAGTACCGCTAGTCGGCTCAACGAATGAACCGCTAGTTTTAACTGGGGCAGGCTCGGTTTTAGCGACCGGTGCCGGCTCAGTCTTAACGACCGGAGAATTATCAATCGGCTCTTCACTAGCTTTAAAAAATTTACTATACACTAAATATCCGCCCAGTACTAAAATAGTAGCCACAATGACTATTAAAATAATCTTAAACCATTTTCCTCCCCCCGCCGAAGCTCCTTCATTTATTTCTTCGTCCGAAGTAAGGCCGACTCTCTTAGTCTCAATGCCGGATGATAAATTAGCGTTGCCTAAACTATTAGGATCTTGGGGCTTATCGGTCTCCGCAAAAATGTCGTCTACCGCCGCATGACCCTGATTGTTAGCATTGTTCAAATCGTTAAACATATTTTCTCTATTATTATATTTCTATTATAACCAATAAAAATAAGATTGGCTAGCTTAAACCTGATTTTATTTCTGGCGAGGACTAATCGGACCAATGGCAGCGGGATCCAAAACAACATCATTATCTGATTTAATAATTTTATAAACTAAAATTTTACCGCTCACATCTCTAGTCAGGGCCTGAGCCTTAACCTCGGCCGGCAGGCCAAAGCTATCCTTTTCCTCATCAGTTAAAAATTCCGGAGCAGGTAAATTCTTGCCGGCAGCATCGGTTAGACTGCCAGGCTCGCCCCCCTCAGGCGATTTTTTAGACCAAAAAATAATGGCCAGAGCAACAATAAGAATAATTAATAAAATCCCTAAAGCGGAAAATAAAAATTTTTTATTCTTAATAATATTCTTGATATCAATTTTCATATATGTGCTTAAACTAAACAACTACTAATTATGGCTGGCTATTAGAGTAGGTATCAACCTTGGTGATCGCGGCCGTAGATGTTCCCGTTGGAGATAAACTAAAAACATTCCAATAACAGCGTCCTGGCGTAGTAGTCGCGACATATTCTTTAATTTTCGCGCCGCCGCCATTAAAAATTTTAACTGTCGCTCCGGCAAAACTGCAGGTGTTAGGATTTCCTTTATGAGTCCAGTCGTACACGAAATATTTATAGGTATTGCCGAGCTTATAAATCTTAATGCCGACATTCTCCAATCCTTTAGCATAATTATCATCAGCGCAATTTTCGTTGGGATAATTAGTACACCGGAAATAATAACCATTAATCTGATTAAAATTACAGGTATCCCCCGTATGGCTGCACAGGCCGCCCGCATTAACGTCGTCTCTATCTAAAAGAGCGGTGCTATTTATTAAGTCGCATAACCCGCCGTTATGAACATCGCACTTATTAGCATAATATATATGGGAAGGATTATTAAGAGGAACCACTAAAGCTTGGTTAGTATGATAAGTTAGATGAGAATCCAAATCCGGATGGGCGCCAGCAACATTATCCCAGCTTAACTGTATTCTGGCTACTCCTGATTGATTGGGCGAAGCCAAGCTAAAATCAATTACCTGATTAGCATCGGGAGTAAAATCAGCTGTTCCATCAGTATACCCGGATAATTTGGCGGTAATTCTATATAATTCAGTTGAAGCGGCTAAGCTAAGACTATAAACACCATTAGCATCCGTAGTTTTACTGCCTACAGGCGCCCCGCTCGCATCCACAACGGCAATACTTACTCCGCTTAAAGGATCACTGGTCATGTAGTCAGTCACTTTGCCACTCAAAGTAATAGGCGGTATAGTTGAAGCGCCGACGCCGCAGTCCTCTGGACAATTAGTGGTATTTTCTCGGGGGACGCCGTTAGTCTGGGTCTGGCAGTAGCCATCGCCGCAATAACCGCCGCCGTCTAGTGGCGATCTAAAAACACACTGATCTCTAGTTAAAATAGGATAGGGGCGACTAGTTCCGGCGGTTGTCATACAGCCATACTGTGTCGCTTTATCTTTAGAAATTCCCGAAGCAATAACCCCGTCTGTCCCGTCGCAATCTTCATAACCATCATTATATAAGCCGCCGCGCTCCTCCATGTTAGGCGCTTGCTTTATTCCGTCGCCGCAATAATTATTAACTCTCAAATTAAAGTTCTTAGTTGAATACACGCCGTAATCATTAGTAGCCTTAAGCGTTATCAGCGTCCCTGTGGTAATGGCTGTCGTCGTTCCGATTAAACTCTGGCTCTGATTAACAACGCTTAAACCAGCTGGCAAACCGGTAGCGGAATAATTAATATTAAAATTCCCCTGCCTAGCTGGCCCCAGGTAACAGCCGTAAGACATGTCTTTACGAATAGCCGTCGGGCAATCCGCCTCCATAAGCGGCTTATCTAATTTTACCCTGATAGTAAAATCTTTATCAGCCGAATTACCTGATTTATCAGTCACGGTAATTTTATATTTGAAGTCGGTGTCCTTCGTAAATATCTGAGTAGTCGGAATTAAGCCACTATAAGATACTTTATAAGTATTGCTAGCGACTTGCGCCAAAGGCGCTTTAGTTAAAACAGATAGTATGTCAAAAGTCCCGTTAGTGCAGTTAGTGCTGCCCGGCAAACAAGCTTCAGGATATCTAGTGACTGAATATAAAGACGGAGAAGCCGAGTTAAGATTATTACTGGTAAACGAAAAGTCATAAGTCAGCTTGTTGATTGGATCCAAAACATAGTCTTCATCATCCGCCTCTATGCTAATCATGGATGATAAAATTTTAATCGGCGTTGAAGTAGTGAGCGTCCCGCCTTGGCCGTCGGTCACAGTTAAGGTCATGTTATAAGTACCGGCGCTACCCGCCTTACTAGCATAAACTTTCTTCTGATTAGGATTACTAGTATCTTTTAAAATCGGCGCGCCCGACCAACCCGCCCAACCGCTGGACGAATAAGTGTTCAGAGTCCAAGCTAAAGGATTATTTTCTTTATCAATAACTTTAATAAAGCCATTAAATTCCTGATTAGCTTCGCCGATTAAAGATTTTTCTACCAGCTGCGGCGGAGTATTAGTTGCCTGGCCGCCGGAGGCAATGCCGGTCGCTAAAACGCAGGGCGATAAAGTAGGATTATTCAAATCAAACTGATAGCCGCCCAAAGATGATTCGCGGCTCTCCATGGTTCCGCATAAATTATAATTTGATCCCTGGCTATCAACCGAGTAGACTAAAGCCTGGCTATCAGCCGGTAAAACTAAAGAATTACCAGTGGGGTTATAAGCAAATTTTTGAGTCTCTTTATTCCAACAGGTCTTAGCGTCATAGCCAGGACAAGCGCCTAAGCGGTTAACCGGATCTAAAAAATTTTGCGAAACCGCTAAATTAGGCAAAAATGTCTGCGACCAACTAGGCCAGAGGGAAACAGTATGTCCCGGCAAGTAGGTGCCGGCTGATAAAGTCGGGTAGCGGCCATTAGCTTTTTTATAATTAAATAGCGCTTCTTTCAATTCTTCAAGCCGGCCGATACGCTTCATGTCTCTAGTAATTTTAGCTTTTAAACTATTACAGAAAAAACTAGCTGGACAATCTGAATCAACTAAACAATTTTTCGCCGTCTTTAAGGCGCAAGAACTGGAAGCAATGCCGCTGCTAGCGTAAGCCGTACTAGCGGGGGCGCAAAATTGATCAGTTCCGCACTCGCTGTCAGTCAGACAGCTCACCGAGGAAATTGAACAAGTCGGGACGCCATTTTCCACTAAATTGCTATTAAATTTCCAATGGCTGATAATCTGCCCGAGAATATCCACTGTCTTAGCCGCTGAATCCTGATTATAAGAAATCAAGTAGATATTGGTATATATTTTTTTGCTATTCTGATCAATATTAGCCGCGCTAACATAAACTGTCCGGCCGTCTCTAATCGCCTCATAGCCGTCAACTAGCAAAGCCTGGGGCGAGCCCTGGAAACCTTGGCTTTCATACCAGCGAGTAATACTATAATGATTAGGATTAGGAACCACCCGGACACCAATAGCGTCCGGGCTCTCAACCGTCCCCGCTGTACCGCTGGAAGAATATTGGGCCTGGGAATTTAAAGTCAAGAAAAAGCCGGCGACTAGGCTCGCGGTAATTATTAATCCTAATTTATTTTTCAGAGTCATATATAAATATTAGTGGTTAATACCCACTAGAATAATAGGAATTGACTTTAGGGCGAACAACTTCCGGAAATGATTTAGCGCTTTCATTGCCGCTAGAATCAACTGCTGATAAAACAAAATAATGGTCGCTAGAAGTAGTAAACTGGCTCAGAGGAAAACTTAAACTGGTTAATTTTTTAGCTGAATCAAATGATTCTCCATAACTTCCCGGGATAACACCATGGTATAGACGGTAGAAGGCCGTGTCATCACTATTAGCTGTCCAGCTGAACCTCAAAGTAGAGGTAGCGGTAGACGGCACTTGAACGGTCAGGCCAGCCGGAACAGCCGGCGCTGTTTTATCAGTCGGCGTAGCCGACTTTTCACTTGATAGAGAGCTTTCCGTTTTATTAACAGAAATAACGCTGATCTTAAAAATATAAGGGATATTATTAGTTAACCCGCTAATAATGGTATTGCAATTATTAATTGTCCCAACTTTAGAACAACTGCTAGCAGGGACTTCTTTAGATAACATCGCGCCTTTGCCAGACTTTAAATAATAAACCTTGTAAGAAGCGACTTGGCTGGCGTCTGAACGCCAGGTTACCTTAACGGCCCCGTCAGTCCCATTATCAGTAACACTAATTAATTCGCCGCCTGATAAAATCGCCTCGCGGAAGAAATAAGATTCTTTTAGAACATTCCAAATACATAGACCATCTAACTTACCATCACTATTTTTATCTGGTCCACAGGGGGTATCCTGAACGGCGCAAGGACTCTTATCAGCCGTACATATTAAATTACTGCTCTCGCCACGAATAACTGGTTGATTTAAAATAGCTGGCAAGTCATCTAAAGTCCCTGCTACTCCCGCATCGCGGCAATAATAGAATTTATAATTATAATTATTGCATGGGCCAGCAATAGAACCAGTACAATTATCAACCCAAGGTGACCAAGTCCCACCGCTGCCAACTGGCGGCCAAGGATTATTACAAACAAATATATAAAGATCCGCGGCCTTATTGAATTTATCCCCACCGCTATAAACATTGCAGCAATTATTGCTACAGTTGGTATCAGCCAAACAAGAACAGCTGCCCGCCGAACAGCTAGGCGTCGCAAAGCGATTCATGTTAATCGTGGCCGTTACTTTAGTATCAGCATCGGTCACACCCGTCTTAGCAGAAACCAGTATCTTGCTCGCCGCTAAATTAGCCACTGAGCTAGTCGCGGCAATATCTGTGTTATCAAGTTTAAACTGCCAATCCCAGAAATAACCGCTGACCGGTTGAATTACTTGATTACTGGCGCTATAAGCTTGAGCAGTAAAAACCTTGTCTCTATCAGCGACCGTGTCAAAAGTCTTACTGTTAACATTAACATCGTCCTCATCCAAACTATTATTAGTAGTCTTAAAGAGATAGGAGGCTGGGCTAACCGTTACTTTATCAACCGCGCAAATTCCGGCCGCTGGACCCTGATCGGAAAGGGTAGAAAACTTAATAATTTGGGAGTTCTTATAACTACGGTTATTAAAACTAATTAAAGCACCTTCAGTCGCCACGCCGCCCTCAATATAACCTTGACCATTAAAGCCAATTCCCGAGGCGCTCAAAACGCCAGTCTTACTATTTAAATCTTCATCTCCCTTAATAACCAAATAATAATTAGCGGCTGGAGCTAGTAACCTTTGTGGCGCAAAGACCAAAGTCCCTGGATTACCAATATCTTCGCCATAAGTCGTCCCCGGAACAGAACAATATAATTTAGTACTGCTAGGCAGATCGGCGAGTGCTGTCCCCGAGAATTTCTTCGCTAACTTGGACCAAGCAGCGGCAATATTTTCCGACAAACGAGCTAGCCAATTCTTATCTCTCTGGCGTAACAAATCATCAACCGAGTCTCCCTGGGCGACAAAAGTTCCTGCCGGACAGACACCGTTACCATAATCTCTCTCTTCTAAAAGTAAAACGTTATCACTAAAGCTTCCCTGATCCATTAAGAAATCAAAATTCACTTTAATCAAAGCATTGCGGCAAACCTTATCAGCTAAATGGGCTGGGGTAGAAGTAGTAATCTGCGGACGAGCCTGGCAACAAGTATCTAATCCGCAACCAATATTTTCTGATGAACCACAATCTGTATCAGCCTGGCAGCCGCAGCATAAACCGCGCTTACCGCTATTTGCGCCCTCTCCTTTACAACTACCTTTATCGGCTACGCAAGACAATTTTGGATTAGCAACCGTACAGACATCCTGGCTCGGCGCTAAGCCTGGCTGACAGCAGCAAGTTCCGCAATTTGGTGAAGCTGTGCCAAGATTACCGCCATCTAAGAAACAACCAAAACCGGGAAAATTACATTTATCACTAGCACAAGTTGAAGTAGCTTGGCCATCGCAAGACAGGCCTGGACCAGCTAAATTATTAGAGCAAGATAAGGCGCAGAAATCTATAGTCTTATAGCTACCAGATTTACTCGGAGTACTTGAAGCGCACTTAGTCGGGTCGCCAGGAGGAGTAGAGCTGGCCGTCTGACAATCATAATAAGCGCAATAACCATTATCCGCTGGGGTAGTGCCGGTAATAGCGTCGCCTAACCGGCACTTGGTAGAGCTGGCAATCTTAGAATCAAAGCAGCAACGACTATGCTTTAAGCATTCATCAATTGCCGTAATGCCAGCGCAAGGATCAGCCTCTTGGCAATCATTCGCGCAAGCTTCTAGGCTACTATAATCACCAATGATAAGTTTAGTAGAAGAAGCGCACTTAGTCGGGTCGCCAGGAGGAGTAGAAGTCAAAGTTTCGCATTTAAAGTAGGCGCAGTAACCATAACCATAAGCAGACGGATCGCTAGAAATAGCCGACCCACCCCGACAAATATCGTCAGTCGTGGTCGCTGTTTTTTTAGCATCCAAACAGCAAGCGCTACTATGATCAGTGCAATCTGTCCCGCTTAAATTAGAGCAGTCCGTGCAGACGCCGTCCGGGAAAGCCGCATTACTAATATCGCAGAACTGACCGCTGTGACCGCTACAATTACAAGCTGCGTCGCGCTCTTCCGGAGTTGATCCGACTGATTTACAACCGCCGCATTTACCTAACGTCGCGCCGCTAGTTTTTCCTGTATCTGCGCCGCAAGTACCGACACATTTCAAAGGGGCACAACAATCACGCGCGTCTTGGCCAATCTGGCAACAACAATCGCAAGTAGGCTGATCCGGAATGACACATCTATCTGGTTCACTGGCGACTGGATTATTTTCACAAGTAGCCCCGCTCGGGCATAATTTAGGAGATACACAATAACCAAGGCTATCAGATGAATTAACTTTTTCACACTGCGAACCAACATCACAAGAAGAACATTCAGAACCTGGCCTTAAATCAACACATTTATTATTACTGGCTTTTGACCAGCCAATAGGACAAGAGGTAGGACTGCTAATCTCCCAGTGCCTATCAGCGTTACAAGTTTTAGTGGTTTTATATTCTTTAGCACTGGCATCTAATATATAAGAGAATTCTTGGGTTAAATCACAAGCGCCATTACTGCCGCTGTTTTTTACGCACTTATCAATCGTGGAATTATAAGTACAATCGCTCCCTAACAGACCGCAGCTGGAAATGCTGGCACAATTATAATCACAATTAGCCACCACCTTCTTGCCGCCGCCCGCGTAAGGAGAGCAGGAACCAGGAACATTAGGGCAGGTCGCTCCAATCTGGCAAGAACCAAAATATTGTGCCAGCCCCGCGCAGCTGCCAGTAAAGTCGGGGGTAGTAGTACTAAAACCAGTGCTAAAGCTCCATTCAAATACCGAGTTAGGAATATCAATAAAACAACTGGACAAAGAAGAGACACAGCGCCCTTCTCTATAGGTATTCTTAGGACAACAAACTTGAGTGCCGCAATCAGCATCCTTAGTACATTCGCCGATATAAAAATTTAATTCATTGCCCCAAACGCTATTATTAATAACTCTAACTGGTCCGGTAATAGCCGCTTCAGGCACAGCAGTCTTTAGCATATCGGCTCGGCCATCTTTTTTAATAGTGCCGGTAGCCGACTTATCATAATTGAATTTTGCCAAACCCAGAGAATCTACTTTACCAAAGTATTCCCCCCAAATAACCACCGGGGTCGCGGCCGGACCGCGATCAGGCTCTATCTTGCATAAACTAGATTTCAAAACAGCATTCTTATCCGACAAGAAGGCGTTAGGATTGAGCTTTTTAGTATCAATAGTCGTGGAGGATATCTTAATAGAAATAGTCTGGTAGCCATCAACTAGTCCAACAGGAACTTTAACGATAATTTGGTTATTTTTCCAAACCGAATTAACACACATGTCAGGAAAATCATAGGCCGCTTCAGTCTCGCCGAAATAAACCCGAGAAGTCCCCTTGGCCCCGCCAAAACCATTACCGCGAATGGTTACATACTGGCCAGTATTACCAATAGTAGGATAGAAAGAAGATATAAATGGTCCGTCCCCTGGTTCAGAATCTTTTGTAAAACGTAAATAATTACTTTTCTCCGGCTGGCCAGAGATAGTAGTAGCGACGAAACTGCCAGAATCGCCCGGTCTAATATTCGGCGTAGTTGAGGTGCCATTTAAACCGGCGGAATTATTAAACTGGGAATCAAGAGCGCGAACATTATTCTCGTAACTGCCAAAATAGGCTTTACCAGAATAAAGGTTAATCCCCTGATAGCCAACTTCTGAACTTAATAGGCCGCGATTGGGATTAAGGTAGCATAAACCAGGGCGAGAAATATTATTAGCTTCAAAATCAGGAATAGTCGGGCCATAACTATCACCAGTCGTATCACTTAAACTGTCACTATTAACTACTTTAATCGGACCACTAGCCGGACCGGCTGGGACAGCGACTACAATCTGATCATCGCGCCAAGTATTAATACAAGCGGAGTTAAGCTCTGATGGCTGCTTAGCGGTTAACCGGGTGCTGCTAGCAGCAAAAATTACTTGGCTAGAAGTAGCCGAGTACGAACCAAAATTCTTGCCCAAAATAGTAACAAAATTATTAGCCGTTCCATTCGGCGCCTCTAGATTACAACCTGAGGAGCAATCGCTATTTTTAGTACATGACTTATTAGAATTTTCATTACAAAATCCGCCGACCGGACTAATTTCCGTAATAACCGGGGGGCCATAACAAGTACAAGTGCTGGGATTGCATGATAAATATTCTGCACAACGAGTATCATCAGCGACACACTTAGCTTGATCAGGGTCGCTGCTACAAGGATCACCTAGATTGCCTTTAGGTTTACAGCCGCAGTCAGACGCGTCGCAGTAATCACTGGGGGAACAAATTTGGGCCGCCGCCTGGCAGCCGGGATTAGGGCTAGCATCACAGCCTGACGGAGTAATCCCGCCACCGCTGCAATCTGAACCGATACAACCGCCATAAGAACCACCGCTGCAAACCATTGAACCGCCGCAGCCACAAGCTGATATTTCTCCTTCATAGCATCCGCCCGGACCACCATTACCTCCTAAGGTCCCGCCTAGACGACTTAAGACAAAGGTCGCTATTCCCCAAGAAGCTAAAATTATTATTAAACCAATCGCGGCGTTCCTTAGAATCTTTTTAGCCGTTTCTATTTTTTCTTCATTGCCGCCCGCTGTCATCCAAGTAAAACCCGCATAAAGCATTAAGCCCATCGCAATAAGACCAAGAAATCCTAACGATAAATTAATAATTCGCCCAGCAATGGTTCTTGGGTCAACTGTAGTTAAAGAATTATTTAGGCCATTACTAACCGCCTCTGTACCAAAAGTCTGAGCTAAAGCCTGTCCGGAAATAATAAAAAATCCGACCAAGGTGAATAGTAAACTAAAAACTAATAAATTTTTACTAATTTTTCTAAACACAAATTTATCTTAAAAATCGGCTAACTAAAACTATTTTTCTACTGACAATTGCCATTAGATCCTAACTGGCTAGTAGGGGAACCAAAGCAGCAAGAAGGCTTTTCGGCGGTTGCGGCGCAATTAGGGCCAGCACTTGGCTTATAACAATTTTGATAAATATCTTTAACGCCAGAACCTATCTGTGCCTTGAAAGTAGATGATTCTGCAAGAGGAGAATGAGCTATTCTGGCAATAGTAATATCTGGCTCACCGTCTAAAGGCGGCATATCCTTATTATCATTAACGACCCAATAACCAAGCGGGCTAGGAGATGAGCTGCGCAGATTAACCAACTTATGTTCAATACTAGAAGTTCCACTACTGATAACTGTGCTGCCAGTTCTAAGAGTGCTATTCATCATCAGAGCGTTAAAAGTAATTTCAATCGGATCAGCTAAATTAATATTTCCCTGCCCCTGGGTTGGCATGACCGAAGTTATTTGAGGAGGATTCAGCATAATCTGATCATTAATATAAAAAGACCATTTATACTTATCCTGCTTGTTAGTATTTTCCGTGGAGGTCGCGCTGTAGTTATCGTTATAGAAGTTAAGCGGGCCATCGGCAAAACCATTGCGCGCTCCGTCAAAAGAATTTATAGCGGCATCAACAATACCATCTAAAGCGCCGAGGTTAGCGGCCGGGAAATTACGGCCAGCCGTATCCTGACAAGTCTTATAACCGAAAGCGGTTGAAGAACAGGTCTTAAAAGGATTAAGCGCAGCACAATCAATATCGCTACTGCAAACTTTTAAATTAGCGGCCATCAGTTCTAAACTCAAATGACTATTAGCGGGCAGGCAATAAATTTTTTCGCCGCAACCATTCATCCCGCATTCTCTATCAGAAACAAATTCTAAAGTTTTATAGCCATTACTGACCATGAACTTTCCGCCTATATAATTACCAACGCAAACACTATTATCACATTTATAAGACCGGCAGTCTTTATCATTACTACAAGTAGCGCCAGCCGGACTGCTAGAGGCGCTAGCGTTAACCACTCTAATATATTTATCAACTTCCGCTGCGGATCCAGAGACTGTTAAGGGGTTAATGGCTTCATTAAAGTTTATCTGGATAGCCGAATTCATCGGCCTATCCTTTTTATCTCGCGGTAAATTTGATTCTTGCCTATCACTACCGCCAGTCAGCGGAGTAATAACTAATTTACTGGCATCAGTGGTAGCCAAAGCAATATTATTGCCGCCCTGGCCAGCCACCTTAGCATTAATATCTATTTTGTTGCCGGTTCTAGCCACTTCAATATCAGGGTGACCACTTAACTTAGCTTGGATATTAGCGGCTTGAATATTTTTATCGCAAACAGCCGGCACTTTAATATTATTATTTTCTGATCCGGCCGCAAAAGTATAAACCGTATCATTAACAGTTAGAGTATCAGCTAATTTTTCCGTTTCTATATCAACTACCCAAAGGCTCCCCTCGGGATGAAGCTCTGATGTAAAAGTTAAATAATCTTTAAAAGTAGCTACCCCGCCTGCTTTAAAATCAGTAATTCCTAATAAATTATCTTGGCCATCAAATAGCTGTGCCTTATCAGGCGCGCCAGCGGGAACCGAAATTTTAAATTTAGAAATAGCGCCATGATAATCCAAGGAAACGTCCGGGCCCTTAGGAATAACACTAGTAACTTGGCTAGAGGCATAAACTTGCGGGCAATTTTCAACACTAATTGCTCCGCTAGCGGCCTTAGCAACGGTTATTTCTTTATAAATATCCTTTTCATTGTCAGGCAGAGGGAAAATTCCGTTTAAAGAAACAATAGGCGGCACCAAATCAAGCTTACTGCTAACCGTAAACTGCCAAGCCGCAAAATCAGAAGCACAATTTTTAAACATTGAAGAATCATCTAGCTTCTTAACTTTATTAGTCAGTCTAACTGAATATGAGGTATTGCCATCAGCCGAGCCAAAGAAGCTAGTCGGAGTCATAATTAAAGTTTTTCCATCACTAGAAACATTAACCAGGACATCGGTAGTATTACCATTAGGTTTAGGGCAGGAACTAGCGCAAGCATCACCTAAATCACTCTTATAAATTCTAATCGCCTCAGGGTTTATTTTATTACAACTGGCTTTATCGCAAGGACAGATAGAGCCCGCATCATTAACGCATAAAGTATCGGTTTTAACCTGCTCCTTAAAGGTAACCATGATTGAAGTATTGCGCGGAACTTCGTCCTGGCCGCTAGCCGGATAAGCACTATCAATAGTACAAGCGCCAATCGCGCCAACACCGGGAATAGAAAATCCGCCGTGGCCGCCCTCCGGATAGCCGCCGCTATTACTGCCGCCAATGGAGCCTAGGAGTTTAGATAAAACAAAAGTAGTAATGCCCCAGGCTGATAAAATTATAATTAAGCCAATCAAAGCATTGCGGAGAATGCTCTTGGCGCGAGTTATTTTTTCCTCATCGCCATTTGAAGTCATCCAGAGAAAACCGGCATACATAACTATCACAACCGCTATCGCTCCCAAAAAACTCAGGGCCACTTGAATGATGCGCCCCGCTAAAACGCGCGGATCAGTGGAGGCTAGTGAACCAGCCAAACCATTGTTAACCGCGTTAACGCCAAAATCAGCCGCAAGCGCTAAATTGGCTACAGCTGTAAACCCTAAAAGGCTAAGAGTCAGAATAATTAATTTAACTTTTTTAGACATGGAAAATAAGCGGTCAAAATTTCTAAATTGTTCCTGCCTATGATATAATTATGATGTTTTTATTATAGCATAAAAGATAAAAAATAAAAAAGACTCATGACCATAGAACGGATAATCAAAAAATTCCAAGAAAGCCATCCCGAAACTGACACAACTGTCTTGTCACTAGCTTTTGAATTTGCTGATTCCGCTCATGCCGGCCAACTCCGCAAAAATGGCGAACCATATATCCAGCACCCCCTCCATACCGCCTACATGTTAGCCGAAATTAAGGCTGATTTAGCGACGGTCGCCGCCGGCTTGCTACATGACGTACCAGAAGACACTCCCCGCACTTTAGAAGAAATAGATACCCTTTTCGGCCCAGAAATAGCGTCTCTAGTTAAAGGAGTAACTAAATTAGGAACAATTAAATACCGAGGTATAGAACGTTATAGAGAAAATCTAAAAAAAATGTTCCTAGCTATGGCCAGCGACTTACGCGTTATTTTCATTAAATTTTGCGATCGCTTAAATAATCTGCGCACTTTGGAAAATTTACCGCCGGAAAAACAAAAAAGAATTGCCCAAGAAACTTTAGAAATATATGTGCCAATCGCCGGCTTACTGGGTATCGCGCGCTTAAAATGGCAAATGGAAGACATTTGTTTTAAACATCTCTATCCTGATAAGTTCCACGAGTTGGAATATAAATATGAGGTGGAAAAAAAAGTAGAACGCAACCGCTTTTTCCATAATGTCACTAGCATTCTAACTCCCCGGCTTAAAGAAGCCAACATCAAATACGAAATAGAAGTTCGCTTTAAACATCTCTATAGCATTTATTCCAAAATGCAAAGAAAGGACAGGAAATTTGACGAAATTTATGATGTTTTTGCTTTGAGAATTATTGTTCCAACCATTGATGATTGCTACAAAACTTTAGGCGTTATTCATACGCTCTGGAAGCCTAAGCCTAACCGATTTAAAGATTATATCGCGGTGCCAAAACCTAACGGTTACCGCTCTCTACATACGACCATCTTCGGGCCAGACGGCAAAGCCGCTGAATTCCAAATTAGAACCTGGGAAATGCACGAAGAAAGCATCTATGGGTTAGCGGCCCACTGGTATTATAAAAATCAACGCGGACAATCAACCGACAAAAATCCTGCCTGGGTCCAAGAAATAATTGATGTTCAAAAAGAAATTAGCAGTACCAGCGAATTCGTTAAAAAAATAAAATTAGACATTTTTCGGGATCGCATTTTCGTTTTTTCGCCGCGCGGCGATGTTTTTGAATTGCCCGAAGGATCAACTCCAATTGATTTTGCCTATACTGTCCATACTAATATCGGCAATAAAGCGGCCGGAGTAATTATTAATGACAAACTTGGACGCTTAGACCAAGAACTGAAAAATGGCGACTTCGTGGAAATTATTACTGAAAAAAAACGCCCCTACCCTAACCGTGATTGGTTAAAATTCGTCCGCACTAAAAGAGCCCGCGATCATATTAAGCAATACGCTAAAAAAACTACTCTGGAAAGCATTAAAAATTTTATACCAGCCACTAGCCGTCTCAAGCGGTATGGAAGCAAAGCCTCGCTCGCTAGCATAAAAAAATATATCCCCGGCATCAAAAAATAAGAGCTACCAATTAGGTAGCTCTTATCTTTATAGATGAGTAATTATAATCTCAACTAAATAAATTAGGGGCGCATATTGCTTTCCGGTAATTTGCCAATTTTACGCAAATATTCATTCTTTTTACGTAAAGCCAAGCCGGTTAGGGCGTGCTTCTTTTGCTTTTGCTTAGTCTGCTTCGGCTCTAAGTGCTGTATAGAGCGCGCCTTCTCTAGGCGCTTGCTATTCTTCAAGCCCTTTTTAAATTTTCTTAAAAAGCTTTCAAAGCTTTCCCCTGGTTTTCTTTTAAAATCCGCCATATAATCCACCCTCCTTTCTATTAATAACTTTTTTTTCTATTAATTTGTCTTTTTTAGCTAATCTTTCTTTAATTTTCTTATAAACTACCGTTTCTTGAGCTCCGGAATCCATATCGCGCATCAAAATAGTTCCATCCATTATCTCTTTTCTTCCTAATATTAGACTAGTTTTTGCTCTCATTGCTACTGCTTCCTCTAGCTGCACCTTTAGGCTATCTGAGACAAATGACTGCCTAACATTAAACCCGGCATGTCTTAATTCATCAAAAAGCTGTAAAGACTTAAGCTTGGCCTGATCGCCCAGTTGAGCAATGAACACTATATCCTCTTCTGGAGAATTTATCAAGAGATGTTTATCCTTAACTTTTGACAAGGTTCTTTCTAGGCCAATCGCGAGACCTATGGCCGGCGTGGACTGCCCGCCCATAGCTTCTACTAGAGAATCGTAACGGCCGCCGCCGCCCAAAGCCAATTTACCAACTAGAGCGCCTTCCTCATTAATCGGCCAAAATTCAAAGACCGTATCATTATAATAGTTTAGACCGCGCACTAAATGAGGATTAAAATTATAACTAATATTTAACTCATCAAGAAATTCTAATGTTTTAGCAAAATGTTCGCGGCTTTCCGCTGATAGATAATCAGCAATTTGCGGCGCCTCTTCTCTTATGCTAACACAATCATCTTCTTGGCAATCTAATAAACTAAGGCAACTGCGTCCTAAATTATTTTTACATTGATGGCACAGCTTAGACCGTCTCCCTCTCTCCTTATAGAAAGCTAATAGCTTAGTGCAGTATTCACGGCGACATTCAGCCGAACCAATACTGTTAATTTGCACCTGCACTTTAATCTGCAACTCGGCAAAAAAATTATTAGCAACCGTAATTAATAAGGCTTCGGCCAAGGGCTTATTTTCACCAATAATTTCTAAGTCAAACTGGGTGGATTCGCGATAATGGCCCGACTGTAATTTTTCGCGCCTGAACACTGGGCCGACTGAGAATAATCTTGAAGGCAGTCCACCTTCGCCTAAATTATTTTCTAAATATGACCGAACTATACCCTGAGTAATCTCTGGCCGTAGCATCATCTTTTCACTTTTTTCTCCATCCACAAAATAAAATTCCTTCTCAGTATTACGGCGAGTGGATTTTTTATATAAATCATGGCTCTCTAGAAGCGGCGTCTTAATTGGAGAAAAACTATACAGCTTCGCGAACTTATTGGCCGTATTTATGATTGATTCAAAATAGCGCCCTTCAGAGGCTACCCAATCTTTCATGCCTAAAAGGCGAGGCGGGATTTTTTCACTCCTTTTTTCTATCTTTTTAGGCGCTTCGGCCTGATTTTTCTTACGTCTAGGCATAGATTTTAATAATTATATTGCGGCCAAGAATCTTTAGTAAAAAATGTCATTTCATTAACTGGCCAACCGCGGAACAAAACTTTACCAGTTACAAAACTTTTATTAACCGGGCCAAAGCTACGCGAATCTTTAGAGGCATTGCGGTTATCACCTAAAACAAAATATTCATCGGGGCCAACCGCGATTTTAAGATCGCTAGAGGCATAGGTCGCCAAATCAGCTGGTAAATATTTTTCCTCTAGAGTAATCCCTTCGGGATGAACGGAATTAAAAATTATTATTTGGCCATCCTTGATTTGGACTTCCTCTCCCGGCAGACCGATTATCCTTTTAATAAAATATTCTTGAGGGTCGCGCGGATAGCGGAAAACTATGACCTGCCCGCGTACTGGCGGCGTAAAACGATAACTAATTTCATCAATAATCAAGTATTCATGGTCATGAAAATTCGGTTCCATGGATGCCCCTTTAACATAGAAGGGCTGAATTAAATAGTATCTAACTGGCAATATAATGGCCAGTGAAATAAAGACCACCTTAGTTATTTCCCAAACAAAAAGAAAAAATTTCTTCATATATTAAGACAATTTTCCAAATTATGACAAACGCCGATTAGCTTCCAATATATCAGAAAATAGCAAAAAAATCAAATGACCTAATTTAACTAATATTTAATAAATAAGCATAGCATCGCCATAACTAAAGAAGCGGTACTTATGCTTTACGGCCTCTTGATAGGCTTTGTCAATCTTATTCTTGCCGGCTAAAGCGCTAACCAGCATTATGAGAGTGGATTTTGGCAAATGAAAGTTAGTAATTAAGGCATCAACAATGTTAAAGCGATAGCCAGGATAGATAAAAATATTAGTCCAAAATGATTGCCCTGATTTACGCCAATCCGCCGATTCTAAAGCGCGACAGCTAGTCGTGCCGACTGCAATAATCCGCCCGCCTGATTTTTTAGCCTCTAATATAAGGCGAACCGACCGATCACTTATTTCCGCAAACTCGCTATGCATCTTATGATCCTTAATTTTAGCGGTTTTAACAGGAGCAAAAGTGCCAAGTCCGACATGAAGAGTTACATACACAATACGCACCCCGCGATCTTTTATTTTAGCTAGTAGCTTTTTAGTAAAGTGCAGCCCGGCTGTAGGCGCGGCGGCTGAACCGATTTTATATTTGTCGGCAAAAACAGTTTGATAATTATTTTTATCACTAACTAGCCGCTTGTTCCTTTTAATATAAGGCGGCAAGGGCACTTCACCAATCTTATTGATAACTTTAAAAAAGTTAGATCCCCTTAAGTTAAACTTGACTTGCCAGGTGCCATCTTCATTATTTTCTATTATTTCCGCCCGCAAATTTGGAAAAACTACTATTGTTCCAACCTTAACCCGACCGCCGACTAAACACTCCCAAACATCGCCTAATCTTGTTCCTTCTAATTTCCGATGCAAAAAAATTTCTACTGCGCCGCCAGTTCCCATCTTATGTCCGATAAGCCGTGCCGGAAAAACCCGGGAATTATTTAAAATTAAGACATCGCCTGGTTTAAAATAATTCAAGATATCATAGAAATGCTTATGCTCTAACTGCCCCGTTTTTTTATTAAGCGTTAAAAGACGCGAGTGGTCTCGCGGTCTAATCGGTTTTTGTGCAATAAGCTCACTCGGCAAATTATAATCAAAATCTGACACCTTATACATAATATATTTATATAATTTTATGAGTTAGCGCCTCGCTTATTTAAAGCCTGGCGACGGAAATATAACATGGTTATAAAAATACTATTAGAAACAACTAAAGAAGCTGGGTAAAGAGCGGTCACTAAATTAAAATTACCCATAGCTAGCAGGCTAAGCGCCAAACGAATAGCCGCAATAAAATAAGAGGCGGCCACCTCTTCATCAGGCTTGTAATAAGATTTACGAAAAGTCGGAGCGAAAACAAGTACATCAGTAATAGTTATGAGCACTACAGCTGTTAGGGGGTCCTTGGTAATTATCCATAACGTTAGACCAGCCAAAGCGCCAAAAAAAGCTAGCCAATCAAAACGGGTAATATTTTTTTCTCCTCTGAATAGGGCGGTAATAGTAATGACTAAACAAAAGAGAGCCGAAGTGCCAGCTACCATGGCTCCCGAACCAGCCCCGCCAGAAATTTGGGCAAAAAAAGCAATTCCTTCTAGAAGACTCCAAACTAACCAAGAAAAAACATGGGGTTTAGTTTTTCCCTTAATAATGCCAAAAAAATAAGGGATATACCCAGCCAGACCCAGCGCTGAAGCGACTATCCCTATTACTAGCTTATAATCAATCATAAATTATATGAGCTTTCCCGTGCCCCGTTCTTTTAAACCAAGATGCTGATAACCTAAAGCGGTAGCTATCCGTCCGCGCGGCGAACGATCTAAAAACCCTAGCTGCATTAAATACGGCTCATAAATATTTTCAATCGTATCCGCTTCTTCGCCTGTCGCAGCCGATAAAGTATTAAGTCCGACCGGCCCGCCCTTAAATTTCTCAATAATAATCTCCAGTATTCTCCTATCAATTAAATCCAAGCCGAGTTCATCAACCTCCAGCATTTTAAAAGCTTCTAAACTAATAGGCAAAGAAATTAAACCGTCGCCTTTTACTTCGCAGTAGTCGCGTACCCGCTTAAGGAGACGGTTAGCAATGCGGGGGGTCCGGCGGCTGCGCGCCGCGATTTCCTTAGTGGCCGCTGCATCAATTTTAATCCCTAATATGCCCGCGCTGCGCGTAATAATTTTTTCAATATCATTAGCTTCATAAAAATTCAGATGATGGTTTACTCCGAAGCGATCACGCAAAGGAGCTGATAACAAGCTAGCTAAAGTAGTGGCCCCGATAATCGTAAATTTTGGCAGATCTAAACGCAGGGTCCGAGCGCTCGGCCCCTTGCCCATAATAATATCTAAAGCATAATCTTCCATGGCCGGATACAAAATTTCTTCAACCGTCTTTGGCAAACGATGAATTTCATCAATAAATAAAATATCGCCTGGCTCTAAATTAGTGAGAATCGCCGCTAAATCACCGCTCTTCTCAATCGCCGGCCCGGAAGTGACGCGGATATTAGCTCCGATTTCATTAGCGATAACATGGGCTAAAGTTGTCTTGCCTAGACCCGGGGCGCCATAAAGTAAAACGTGCTCAATCGGTTCGCCCCGCTTCTTGGCCGCTGCGATAGTAATCTCTAAATTTTGCTTTACTTTTTCTTGACCGACATATTCCTTTAAAGTCTTAGGGCGTAAAGACAAATCTAGGGCGGAGTCGCCTTGGCGTTCAATCGGACTAATGAGACGGTCGGAATTAGTATTGTTGGATTTCATATAGTAATTATTAAACTTCCCTAAATTCACAAATAGAATTAAAATCGCAAAAACCGCACATGCGGGAAGGAGTAGGCGCAAAATTTCGCTTCTTAATAGCAGCAATTTCTTCTCTAACTTCTAGCTGCAACTTAGTAATATCCTTTTCAGTCGCCGCGAAAGAAAATTTTTCACCGTTTTCTAAATAATAATAACTGAGACGACTAACTTTTAAGCCTAAAAATTCCTCCAAGAATAACTGATATAAAATTAATTGCCGCTTATCTTTAAACTCTAATTTTGTTTTAGCCTGGCCCGTTTTGTAATCAACTACTTCTAAGGTGCCGTCGCTGAGCTTATCAACCCTATCAATCGCCCCCTTAATAATGTCCTGGCCGATTTTGAACGAAAATCTCTTTTCCAAAAACAAAATTTCCGCCGGAGCTTCTTGCCTATAAGCAGCCAGAAATTTCTTTAAAGATTCCTTTCCTTTAATTTTATACTTATCCCGTTCCGCCTTGTCCTGATAGCCATCGGGCTGCCAGAATTCCTCATAAATCTCCATTAGACGCTTCTCAGTCAATAGGTCGGGCTGATGATTCTTATTTTTTCCGCCCTTACCATCTATTTCACTAATTAAAGCATCAAACAAACCTTTCTGGACTGATTGGTGATCGCTTAAAAATGGCAAAAGAAAATTATAAAGAGTGTTATGCATGATGCGGCCAAAAATCAAACTAGACTTATCAGTTGAGGCGGGAATTTTTAGGATAAAAGCAAACTTATACTGCAAGGGGCAGGTAGAAAAGGCGGCTAATTGCGAAAAAGAAAATTTACTTGGCAAGGGGTACTGCGTTTCTAAGTCAGAGTTATCTTTCCGGCCCGCCTCTACTTCAATTTCTCTAGCGTTTAAATAATGCAAATCACGTAAAAACTCATTTTTCTCGCTTAGCGTAAGTTCAGGAGCAATCTCGCTGGTTAATCCCATCTCGCCGATAAACCGCGACGGTTTCTTTTCTCGCGCACCGCCGTAATCTTTAGCGCCAGTAAGATACAACCTATCCTTAGCGCGAGTCGCTGCTACATAAAATAAACGACGCTCTTCTTCTAAATGAATATCCGGACTAGCCTCAACCTTTTCTCTGACTAAAGCGTCGGGGATAGATATTTTTTCGTTTCTAGTAATAGTCGGAAATTTTTTATCAACTAAATTAACTAAAAAGACATACTTAAACTCCAGGCCCTTGGCGCCGTGGACCGTCATAATTCTGACGACATCGCTATCAGCAAAATCTAACTTTAAGGCTCCGGTTTCTCCCGCTTCTAATTCCAAGTTCATGGCCGCCAAAAAATCCTTTAGACGTAAATCCGGCTCGGTTTCCTCCAGCTTTTTTATTTTTTGATAAAATTGGTTTAAATAAGAAAATAATTCTAAATCTCTATCCCTATCTAGCCCGGCCAGCAGGCCGGAATCATAAGCAAAATGTAAAAATATTTTGGTCGGCTTAGCGGTGGCTGTTAATAGAGAATGCTGATGCAAAAATCCTATTAACTTATTAATATTTTTAATACTCTCCGCGCTTATCCCTGGGATGGCGCTAATATTCTTGAGCGCTTCATACAAAGACCAGACTTTACGCGCCGCCATCTTATTAATATTAACCAAATCTAAATGAGCGACTTTAAAAGCCTCCATGTTTAGAACTCTGAACAAAGCGGACGACTCATGGTAATTATCTAACAAACGTAAATAGGCGAGAATATCTAAAATAATCGGCTTGTAATACAAACCGCGCCAAGACATGAACTGATTGGGAATATTCTGGCGGTTAAGCTCTTTAACATAAGGCTCAGCTGTATCATTGGCCCGCACCAAAATAGCAAAATCCGACCAAGCGACTTCACCACCGCCTTCTTTATATAAAGATTTTATCTCCTGAGCTACAAAAGATATTTCCTCATCCTGATTAGTGAGATTTAAAAAACGAACCGAGGAAGTCGAATCAGCCCGCTGATTGATTTCTCCTTTAGCTTCTAGCTGCTTATTTATTTTCAACTTAGTTTCTAAACGATTAGGATTGTTATGTTGGATGAATTTATAAGCGTGATCCAAAATTTCCTGTCTAGACCGATAATTGGCAGTTAAAATAATCTCCGCCGCTGATTTATAGTCATCCTTAAACTGCATAATATTAGACAAAGAGGCTCCTCTAAACTTATAAATAGCCTGATCATCATCGCCCACTACCACTAAATTATTATGCGGGGCGGCTAACAGCCTCACTAGTTCATATTGGGCGAAATTAGTATCCTGAAACTCATCAACCATGATGTATTGGAATTTCTGGCGATAAAATTTAAGAATATTTGGCCTTTCTTTAAACAGCTTTAAAGCATAAATTATTAAATCGCCAAAATCTAAAAAATTATTTTCTAATAAAAGTTGATTATAAGTATGATAAGCATTAGCCAGCTCCTTAAGGCGACCGATTTCTAATTCTTCTCCCTCATCGTCAGGCTCGGCATCTTTGGGACTGGCCGTTTCTTTCTTAATTTTAGAATTAGTCTTTTTAACAGGCATTATCTTTACCTTTTTAGCCACCGGCCGGCCGCTTAAACGACTATCCTGATCCGATTCAATCTCTTCCGCGTAGCGCAAATACTCCGCTGGCGAAATATTTTCGTCCTTTAAACGGGAAAAGTGGCGTATGAGCTCGGAAATAAATTTAGTTGGATTGCCTAGCGGGCGATAATAATCCAAATCAAAACGACTGAAGTTTTTCTTAATCAAAACCCATTGCTCAGTCTCAGTTAAAAGTTTGAAACTGGCGCTTAGGCCTATATCTAAACCGAATTCCCGCAAGACTCTTTCGCCAAAACCATGAAAAGTATTAATCCATAAATCAGTGTATCCATAAGGCAAAATCCGATCGGCCCTTTCCTCCATTTCGCCGGCGGCTTTTTCCGTAAAAGTCAAAAGTAAAATTTCCTCAGTCTTGATTTTCTTTTCCAAAATTAAATAGGCCAGCCGGTTAATTAAAACCGTGGTTTTTCCGGTACCAGCCCCCGCCACAATTAAAAGCGGGCCCTTATCATGGATAACGGCGGCCTTCTGGGCATTATTTAAATTTTTGAGCAATTCTGACATATCTTAATCTTATAAGCTTTAAAGCTATTTGCCAAGCCCTCCGCTAATTTCTATTTTCTGCTCTAAAATAGCTATTTTTAAAGCGTCATCGGCCGCGGACCACTCCGCGTATTTCTCTAAAAATTTAGTTTTTTCCCCTTCCCCCATGAGACTGACTGCTGCGCTTTTGCTTTGGAGAGGAAAAAGAAAAACCGATGTCTTATCATCTCCTATATTCAAGCTGACGGCTAGTCCCTGCTGGGTATCAGCGGAAAAATATTGGTCAAATATGAAATTACCCAAAGAATAAAATATCGGCTTCCCTTGATAAATTTCCATCCCCTGAACTACATGAGGATGATGGCCAATAATAATATCGGCGCCGGAATCTATCAAAGCACGCCCGATTGACTGCTGCTGGCGGCTGAATTGGTGTTGATATTCCGTTCCCCAGTGGATATTAATGATAACCAAATCAGATCCCTTTTTCGCCTCATCAACTAATTTTTTAGCCTCTTCTAAATCAAAATTATGATAAACCATGGACAGCCCTAACATAGCAATTTTTTTCTCTTTTATACTAATAATTTTCAGCGACTCCTGGCTAACCGCCGCGTCAACATCGCCACTGAAATTAAATTCTAGCTTATGCAAATTATTTCTAGTTTCGCGCAACCCCTTATCGCCCTGATCGCTAATATGATTATTAGCCAAATTAAAAAAATTAAAGCCATATTGTTTTAACTCGTTAATCCTCTCCGGCGTGAAAGCAAAATCATAAGCCATAGCTGGACTATAGTGCGCTCCTCCGTCAGTCACTGCCCCTTCTAAATTAGCGCCGACTAAATCAAGATCTGACCATATTCTATTACCTTCTCTATCTAAATCACCCAAAAGATAATCAATATTCTTTCCCGCTAATTTCTCTCCCACGTGACGGTCTAACATCAAATCGCCAAAAAATAAAAATTTCAAAGTAGTGGTGGTAGCTATTTTCGGCAGCCCAGCGCCTGGCGATTTAGTGCTTGTGGCCAGTGGCGATGGAATAAACGAACTATAACTGAAGCTATTTGTAACATACTCCGAGTCGCCAAATAAAAATAATCCTGGCAGCAAAGCTGACAGGATTATTATAATAGTCAGAATTTGAGAGTGACTATGGCTGAGTCGCATATTAAAAATGCAAAATCTTCTTAAACTTATCGGCCTTAACCTGGCCGATAAGCGCTAAATTTAAGCCCCTATCCACAAATATTTTTTTAGCTGTCGCTCGTAATTCTGCCGCACTAATCTTGTTAGTTATCTTCAGAAATTCGCCCGGAGTTAGTATTTTTTTACGCAATATCGCCTGTCGGGCATACCAGGTGGCCAAGTTATCGGTCGCTTCCATTTGTAATAGTGATTTTCCCTGCAATAAATCTTTAGCCCTTTTCAACTCCTTAGCGCTAACTAGCTCTGTGGTTAATCTTTTATACTCGGCTAAAATAATTTTAATCGCCGCAGCCGCTTTATCCGTCGGCACGCCGGCCTGAGTAGTTAGATAGCCTGAGTCAGAATAGACTTCAGCCATGGTTCTGACGTAATAAGCCAAGCCATTTCTTTCTCGCAAATTAATAAACAGACGCGAGCTCATTGACCCGCCTAAAATAATTGATAATAACTTTACAATAAATTCCTCTTTGTGGCCAACGGGGTAGGCTCTAACGCCAAGCGACAAATTAATCTGATCATTCTTCTTATAGGAAACTTTAACTTGAGGCGTCTTTTGATTATCCTTAACAACCATTTTATCCTGCCATTTATTATTTTTGAAAGACAATAACATTTTGGCAGCCGCTTTTTTATCAGCGTCTTTAAACCCACCGACTAAAATAATATAAACACTTCTAGCGCCATATTGAGAATCTAAATATTTAATAAAATCTGATCGTTTAAAATTCTGAATATTAGTCTTAGTGCCGATAGTCTCCCAGCCAGCCGGTGTGTCGCCATAGAGACATGACTCAAAAATATCCTCCACATGCATGAGAGGATTGTCCTCATACATATTTAACTCTTCAATAATTACGCCCTTCTCCCGCTCTATTTCTGCTTCATCAAATTTGGAATGCAAAAGCATATCGCTAATAATATCTAAAGCTGATTTTATTTTAGGAGCAGCTACCTTAACCCAATAACCAGTAAATTCTTTGGCCGTGAAAGCATTATACTCGCCGCCCAGAGAATCAAGCTCACTGGATAAAGCTAAGGTATTGGGCCGACGCGCTGTCCCTTTAAAGAACATATGCTCCAGAAAATGAGAAATGCCATTATTTTGACGAGTCTCATATTTAGACCCGGTCTTAATAATAACTAAGGCCGTGGCTGTTTTAGCCCCTTTCATGGGGACGCTAATCAAAGGAATTTTATTTGACAATACATCAATTTTATATTTATTCATATATTTACCATCAATAATCGCTTAATAATAAAGGGTACCGTTTAAATTTATCATACATATGATATAATTTAAAGCAAAATGGCTATTTAGCCCAATATATTTAAATATTCTATTAAATAAATTTATGCCTTATAAAATCAGCGACCGCAATTTTGTCCTAAATCATGGTAAAAAATATCAGATTCTTAAAGTTAAAGATAGGCCCGACGAAGAAAGGCCCCGCGAAAAAATACTTCGTGATGGCATTGGCGCCCTGAGTTCGGCGGAACTATTGTCAGTCGTACTTGGTGTCGGCACTAAAAAAGAAGAAGTTTTTTCTATGGCTAGCCGGCTGCTACGCGAATATGGCGAAAAAGGCATTGCTTACCAAAAAGATCCCCTAATAATTGAAAAGGATTTAAAAATTCCTAGTGCTAAAGCCTGCCAAATAGTCGCCTGCTTTGAACTAGGCCGCCGCTTCTATCAGAAAAAACCAGGCGGCTCCATTACTATCCGTACCGCCGCTCAAGCCTTTAACTACTTAAAAGACATGGGTAATTTAAATAAGGAGCAGTTCCGCGGCCTATATCTCAATACCCATTACCAGCTTATCCATGATGAAGTAATATCTATTGGCACTCTTGATGCCTCTCTGGTTCAGCCGCGTGAAGTCTTTAGGCCAGCCCTAGAATATTCCGCTGCCGCTCTCATTATCGCCCATAATCATCCTTCAGGAGTATTAAAAGCCACTAAAGCTGATGTAGAAATTACCAATAAACTGATTGAAGCGGGTAATATCTTAGATATTGAAGTCCTGGATCATCTTATCATCGGCAAAAATAAATTTGCCAGCATAATTTAACTATTAGTTTTTCTTTTGATGTTAAAAAAATATAAAATTTCTGGTCGCACGCGATTAGTAAAAGATGAAGCCAGCGTAAAATTTCATGTCGCCAGTGATGATTATTTTGGCACCTTGGCAACCATTCTTTCCTTGCTGGAGCAAGATATCAAAAAAAACGAGCGCCCTAACGGCGCCCGTTTGCTAAAAACTTTGAAAAATCTAGAAAGTGATTTGCTGTTTCTCCAAAAAAATTACCAGATTTCTATTAAATCCCAGCCATCTAAAAAGGCTAAACCTCAAACTAACCCTAAAACTAAAAATAGAAAAATAATCCCGAAAGGTAGACTAATCAACCAGTGATCAAAAAGCATTAAGATTATTAAAGCTGTTAAAAATATGCCCGCGAAGGCCGTCCGACGGTCTTTTTTTATAAGAAGAATTAGAAAACTCACAAAAAATATCAGGGCTAGTATTCCGCTCTCTGACCAAAGCAGTAAAAAAACATTATGAACCGGCTGATAATCCCAAATAGCCTTTTTCTCCGCGCCTCCTTGTTCTAAGGCGCTAGGATAATTACCTATCCCTACTCCCAGTAGCCAGTTCTTCTTAATTACATCGGTTGATTCCGATAAATAAAGCCGCCTATCTTCAATAGATTTTTTTTCTAAACGCGATTCCCCGCTTATTCTCGCCTGGCATAAATCCCGATAGGGCGCGGCGGCGATGAAAAGCATCACTAACGAAAAGAAGACCAGGGCTAAGAAGCGACCAATTATCCAGCGGTCCTTCTGAATTAAAAAATATATAAACAATAATAAAGAGCTGAGACTAAAGGCTAACCAGGCTGCTCTAGAGAAAGTAAAAAATAAGGCAAACAGGGCAATAAAATAAAAAACAAAGAGAAAAATAGATTCAGCTATTTCTAGCCGTGATGACAAAATCTTTTTACGCGCCAACAGGTAGGCGGTGATAATAAGGGCAATTACCAAAACTCCGCCAAAAACATTAGGGTGATCCATGCCGCCATAAGCGCGGAGCCAGCGCCCCGAAGCGGCTTCAATAACCGAGGTGCCGGCGACATCAGCCTGGTGGGCCGCTAAGCCCAGATATTTATTGACCGGGGTGCTCTGAGTTAAAAATTGATAAACCGCTAAACCAGCCTGAAAGAATAAGCTGCTTAAGAAAACAAAAATTACTTTGGTCTTATTAAGCATTCCTTCGTCATATTCTGAGGCGGCAATACCCTCACGCAATAAATAGAATAAACCAATCGCCGCTAACCATAAAATATAATGATAAAAGGCTAAAATCTGATCAGGCGCCCAAAAAAATGAAGCTAAAACACAAATTTCCAAACCAGCCAAAGAAATCCATAGGGCTGATATTTTTTCCGTCACCGAGCGCTGCCGAAATTTATAGGCAAAAAAAGCGACCAAAACAAAAAGAAGAATTACCTGGCTCACATATAAACTTATCTCATTAAAACTAGTCGCGGATGGACGCAAAATTAGTTTTGTCTGCCAAGGCAAAGAAAAGACAAAAATATAAAATAGATATTCTATTATTTTAAGCCAAGATAAGGCGAACTTTTTTTTCATATTTTTCTGATATTTCGCGGCGACGGTCAGATTGATAAAATTTTAGGACCTGATCACTAACCACTACACCATCGGAATTATTCATGGCCGCCTTAAGTTCAGGCGGCATTATTTTAAGCTGTATAGTTTTAGCTATTCTTTCCAATAAGCCAGGGGGCAACGGGCGGGAATTAACTACGGGAGATATCCGGCCGCTCTCTGTCTCATTAGCTGATAAAAACAAATTATAAGTGTCCTTTTTATTATACAACAAAATCAGGCCGCTGAGCCAATAATCAAAATAGGGGTCTTTACCGGGCAAACGCAGGCTGCTTAAATTTAAATAATCAGACGAAATATAAAAACTCAGACATATCTTATCCCGTTTGTTTTTAGCGGTTGGCCGGCTATTTAATAATTTAGCTAGCCCCGTGCAATATAAACGGCTGAGCCAAATCTTTCCCGGCTCAGTAATAATAAAAAAATCAATATCGCTCCCATCACGCAAATTATAAAAACCGATTGAATTAGCTAGCGCGATTAATCTAACGCTCGGCAACCAACTAAAAACTCTAGCAAAACGTCTGGCGATTTTTAGTTTACGCGCCGAGTAATTATAGCGGCTTTGCCTAGTTATAATTATCTCCTCTCGGCCAGACAAAAAATAAAATCCCTCAGCCTGCTGCCAAATATTTTGATCGGCGTCTAAAATATCCTGAACACTATTAAAAAGGTGGTCATCTCTAAAACGAAATTCTAAATGCGCACTAATTTCTAAAGCCGTTAGCGGATAATCAAATAAATCAAAGAAAGCAACCACTCTAATGATTGCTTCTTTTAAATTACTATCAAATTTTTCGTCTGGTGCTAGCATCTGATTAGTTGGCCTTAGGCTTTTCTATCTTTAAAACCTCAATATCGCTTTCTTTATCCGTAATTTTTGTCACGTCCTTATCTATCTTTTTAAATTCGGCGTAAGCATTATTATAGTGATTAACTGTGGTAGACATGGCCACCCCCAGCTTCTTCATAAATTCGTCATAACTGCCCATATGCCTCTGTAATTTTTCAATGTTAGCCCTAATCTCTTTGGCCTTTTCTTCAATCTGCATCGCCTTAAGGCCCTGTAAAACAGTCTGTAAATAAGCTAAAAAGGAGGTAGGCGAAACAATAATTACTTTCTTGTCGCGGAAAGCATACTCAATGAGATCGCGGGTATTAACCTTAACCGCCCCGACTTTATTTACGAGCAAATCATAATAAATTGCTTCTGAAGGAATAAACATAAAAGCAAATTCCATGGTTTTCTCGCTTGGCTTTACATACTTAGCTGTCTCGTCAATTCTATTTTTCAAATCCTGCTTGAACTGCTGTTCTAATTTAGCGCGGGCTTCCGGCTCATTAGTATTTAATATTTTCTCATAAGTCTCTAGAGAAAACTTAGCGTCAACCGGAATAATCTTGTCTTTTACAAAAACTACCGCGTCTACAATAGTACCATCTTTAAAAGGATACTGCATTTGATAAGAGTTGGGCGGCAAAACATTCTTTAAAGTTTCTTCCAAGAAATATTCCCCCAAAATTCCTCTTTGCTTAGGATTTTTCAAAATATCCTGAAGATTTTGAAGCTGGGAAGAAAAATTAACCACCTGCTTATTAGTTTCATCCAACTTCGTCAGCTTCTCGGTAACGTCGGCAATTAACTTAGCGGACTGCGAGGTAATATTCTGGACGATTTTCGCATTCTGGCCAAATTGTTCTTGGTTAGTCCGATGAGTTTCTGATAATTTTCTATCCATCTCCTGGCGCAGCTCGCTATTCTGTTGCGCCAATTGAGCTAATTTTTCTGACTGGCGAATAGAGCGCTCAGCTGATTCATTATTTTGCCTCTCCAGCCTCTCAATCAGTTCGCTCATTCTTTCGCTCCCGCCCTCTTTCTTGCGTAACAATAAAATAATTACCGCGAGTATCCCGGCAATTAATATTACTAATAAAAATGTGATCAGACTATTATCCATTGAGGAAGTTTTTAATAAAATAAAACCAGTCTAATAACTATTGTCGCTTCTATTTCTTCAACAAATCCCTAATCTCCGTTAATAATTCCTGATCTTTGGTAAGCGGCTTAACCTCATCTTCTTTTTTCTCTTCTTCGGCAATTAAGGGCTTAAGTTTATCCTTTAACCGGCCGATTAATTTAACCATGAAGAAAATCGCTACTGCCACTATTAAGAAATCAATTACATTTTGTAAAAAAGCGCCGATATTAATAGAAACAGCGGGTGTTACTAGACCGCCAGCCGCCGTAGTAGCCTTCTTAAGGACAATTTTAATATCAGAAAAATTTATGCCGCCCATTAAAACGCCAATCGGTGGCATAATTATATCGGCCACTAACGAAGAAACAATTTTTCCAAAAGCACCGCCAATAATAACCGCGACCGCCAAATCAACTACATTCCCCTTAACGGCAAATTCCTGAAATTCTTTCAAGTATTTTTTAGGAGTAGGCATAGATTTAATTTAAATTTAGACCCAAGTGGCTCCGGCCACCTCATCGCTATCCTCTTTAAAGCGCATTATTCTAACGCCCTGAGTATCGCGGCCAAGTACGCTAATTGATTTAAAAGGAGTTCTAATAACCTGGCCGTTAGCCGAAATGATAATAATGTCTCTGTCTTCCATGTTATCAGCATTGACCAAGAAAGCATTAGTAATATCGCCGGTCTTATCGGTTACTTTAGCGGTCTTAATTCCACTCCCGCCTCGGCCCTGAATCTTATAAGAGCTAAAATCAGTCCTCTTGCCGAAACCATTGGCCATAATAGTTAATATCTGATAATTGCGTTTTCTTTCCTTATCGGTCTTAGCAATACCCATGCCAATTACTAAATCGTCTTTATGCAGGCGGATACCATGGACTCCAGCCGCGCCGCGGCCCATATCTCTAACATCAGTTTCTTTAAATCTAATCGCTTGGCCCTTGGCAGTCACTAACTGAATCTGATCACTACCAGAAGTCGGCTTAACCCAAATTAATTTATCATCCTCTTTAAGTTTAATGGCAATTAACCCGCTGCGTCGGACATTAGCAAAAGCGCTAAGCTCAACTTTCTTAACTAACCCTCTAGCCGTAGCAAAGAAAAGATATTTGCTGAAGACCGCCTTATCTAAAGGCAGAATAGAAGAAACTTGTTCGCCGCCGATAAGCTGCAAAAAATTAACTACTGGCGTTCCCTTGGCAATGCGGGAAGCGGTTGGTATTTCATAAACCTTTAACTGGAAAGCGCGGCCTTTAGTCGTAAAGAATAAAACATCATTATGAGTCTGGGTACTAAACATAAATTCAACCATGTCTTCCTCTTTGGTCGTTAACCCCATAACGCCCTTGCCGCCTCTCGCCTGGACTTTAAAAGTATCCGGCTCTAAACGTTTAATATAGCCGTCGCGGGTCATCATCACAACCGTTTCTTCATTCGGGACCAAATCTTCCATGCTGAATTCTTTAATACCATGGACAACAACCTGAGTCCGGCGCTCATCGCCAAATTTATCAGCTAGAGCCTTTAATTCATCTTTAACTATAGCTCTAATTCTAGCTACTGATTTCAAAATTGCTTCTAATTCCTTAATAAGCTTCATCTTTTCCTTAAGCTCATCCTCTATCTTTAATTGCTCCAGATTAGCCAAACTCTGCAAGCGCATCTCTAAAATAGCGACGGCCTGGCGTTCGGACAATTTAAATTTCTTAATTAAATTAGCTTTAGCAATTTCCTTGTCCTTAGAAGCCTTAATAGTCTTAATAACTTCATCAATATGCTTTAAAGCAATCATCAACCCTTCTAAAATATGTGCTCTATCCTTAGCTTTATTTAAATCAAATAGTGTGCGGCGTCTAACCACTTCTTGACGATGCTTAATATATTCCTCCAAAATCATCTTCAAAGTTAGGACTTTAGGTTGGATGCCGTCTACGAGCGCCAACATATTAAGATGGAAGGTTGTCTGAAGAGAGGTGTGCTTGTATAAACTATTTAATATTTTCTTAGGATAAGAATCTTTCTTAAGCTCTATAACAATACGGACGCCATCTTTATCAGACTCATCGCGCAAAGCTTTAATGCCTTCAATTTTTTTATCTTTAACCAAATCAGCGATTTTTTCCACTAAATCAGCTTTATTGACCTGATAAGGAATTTCCGAAACAATAATACGGAAACCGCCATTTTTTTCTTCTTCTATTTCCGCTCGGCCGCGAATAACGACGCCACCCTTACCAGTCGCGTAGGCCGCTAAAATTTCTTTTTTATCATATATAATGCCGCCCGTCGGGAAGTCTGGCCCTTTCACAAACTGCATTAAATCTTCTACACTGGCATCGGGATTAACAATTAAATGATCAATAGCATCAGCTAATTCTTTAAGATTATGAGGCGGAATATTAGTAGACATGCCGACAGCGATGCCCATCGTACCATTCAATAATAAGTTTGGTAATTTTGAAGGCAGCAAACGAGGCTCTTTATGGCTACCATCATAATTAGGGATAAAATCAACCGTATCTTTATCAATATCAAAAAGCATTTCTTCGGCAATGGCCGATAACTTCGCTTCCGTGTAACGCATGGCCGCCGCGTTGTCGCCATCCATGGAACCAAAATTTCCCTGGCCGCGAACCAACTGATAACGCATGGAAAAATCCTGAGCCATACGAACCATTGATTCATAGACGGCGCTATCGCCATGGGGATGATATTTGCCTAAAACTTCACCGACCACCGTCGCTGATTTACGGAATTTTGCGTTAGCCTTTAAACCAATGCTCCACATCGCGTATAAAATACGACGGTGGACTGGTTTTAAACCGTCACGGACATCAGGCAGAGCGCGTGAAACAATGACGCTCATAGCATATTCCAAATATGAGCGACCCATCTCATCAACGATAGGTTGTTCCTCTACCATTCCGTACTCGGTTTGGCGGCGGGTATTTCCGGCCGGGTTAGCCATTTCTTCTGAATTCTGTTCCGGTTTGTTTTTCTCTGACTTAGGCATAAATATTAATCTTGGAAATTATTAATAGGCGATGGTCGTTATTCCTTCGCAACCAACTGGTATCTGACAAGGCCTAGCCTCGCCGATAGTTGGCATACAATTTATATATTCTGGACATTGATTATTTTTCTGAACTGGAGCCTCCGCGCCGTTATTAACAGGCGATGAAGAGGCAACCGGAGAACTAGTAGCTGATAAAATCGGACTGGAAGTAGCGCTGTCGGTACTAGAAGCTATCTGCTTAGCGCCGTCTAGAACCTCCCCCAAAAAAGCATTCTTATCGGCTATATCCTGTTTATTAGCTGCTTCTTTTATGCTAGCTAAACTATCTTGGACATTAACTAAAGTTCTTTCTAAATCACCCTTTAAAGCCAGCCAGTCTTGATTGCCATTTTTATTAGAAGATAGCCGTCCTTCTGTCAGCCAGACATTTTTTAGATTAGCCGACCAAGCCGCCGCAACAACAATCACAAAGACAACAATAGCGACTTTAGTTATGAATATTTTTTTTTGCGTATCTTTATCCATAATATTAACCAGGGGTTAATGGGATTGTTTTACTCTTTGATCCCATCCAAATTAACATCGTATAAAATTTGTTCCGCAAACAAACGATATTTCAAAATTTCTTCCGGCGTGAACCAAATAGGAATTTCCCGCTGGGCATCAGCGATTGGATCAGAACAATGCAGTAAATTGCGGACCGCCCGATTATCAACGCTAGATAACTCATAAGAATCTAGAGTATAATCGCCGCGAATAGTTCCGCCATCAGAAGTTAGGGGTTCGGTGCCGCCA
Source organism: uncultured Gammaproteobacteria bacterium (assembly GCA_964470695.1). GTDB lineage: Bacteria > Patescibacteriota > Patescibacteriia > Patescibacteriales > UBA12465 > UBA12465. The sequence continues at coordinate 74,843 of CAYYDR010000002.1, read as the reverse complement.
ACTATTTTTTTAACAATGCTGACAGCTTGGTTACCTTCCCAAACCATAGGGACTATAGGGCCGCAGCTCATAAATTTAACCAAGGCGCGGATGATGTCTTTGCCATATTCCATAGCTTCTTTTTCAACCGGCATGCCGGCGGCCTGGCGTTCTTCAATAGTCCGCTGCCCCTTCTTGGTAAACCATTCTTCATCCTTCTTATAATGTTCCCAAAGCTGGGCTTCAGTCGCCATAACCATCTTCAAGGCGACTAGTTTAAGTCCGGTATTTTCTATGCGTTTGATTATTTCGCCAATTAAACCACGCTGGACAGCGTCTGGTTTTAAAATAACAAAGGTTCTTTCATGTTTAGGGTGATTCATAAAAATTATTTGTTCTCGCTCCTAGCAAGAATCTATTAAAAACTTAATATTACTAATTCCATATCTTCGCTCGGCAAATCTTTTTTGGAAATCTTTAATTTTTCTTCGTAAGTCGGAGTTAGGCCAAGCTCTTTGATAAATTTATCTACTGGTTCTAAATCAAACTTAACATCCTTATGCTTATAGTGCATAGGAATAACTATGCGCGGCTCAATCTGAGAAATAACTTCAACTGCTTTCTTAGCATCTAAGGTATGTATACCGCCCACGGGGATTAATAAGACATCGGTGCCAGCCAATTTTTCTAACTGCGTATTATCCAAAACTTGGCCCAAGTCTCCCAAGTGCACGACCGAAATATCATCTATTTCTATGCGATAAATTATGTTGCCGCCTCTTTCTGCTCCCTCTTTGTCATCATGATAAGAGTCAATTCCTTCAATAAGCACTCCCTTAAAATCATATTCTCCGGCGCAATCAATCACAAAAGGCTGACCGCGCAAAGCGCCGACATTATTATGATCACCGTGTTGATGGGAAACTGTTACTATGTCTGATTCAAAATTAGGAACTTTTAGGCCAGTTTCTTTATCAAAAGGGTCGGTTGTAACCGTCACGCCGTCTGAACCAGCCTTGTCTTGAATTTTAAAACAGGAATGTCCTTGCCAAGTAATAATCATATTTTTACGCCCCGTTAAATGCGGGCTTATCTAGCTTAAACAATAAAAATAGGTCAGTAAACCTTACTATTATCATAACAAATCAAACTGCTTTGGTCAACCGATAATTATTTAAAATTAGCTCGTCTAGAGTCTTAATTCATTGGTTTTTTAACGCTAAAAATAGTTATAGTTCCGGATTGGCTAGTCTGCTTAATTGGTATACTAAGAATGCCCGCTCGGTCTATTACTTTAGGGTGGGGGTGGCCGAATTTATTATCCAATCCAACGGAAATTACTAATAAACCAGGGTTAACAGCTCGTAAAAAATCTTCTGTGTTGGCGCTATTTGATCCATGATGAGAAGCCTTAAGAACAGAGGCTTGCGCCTTCCAGTCAGACTTCAAGAGAGCTTTCTCAACGGCAGCGCTATTATCACCAGTAAACAGAAAACTCTGCCCGGCACAATTTAGTTTGGCCACCAAAGAATTATTATCATCGGATTTAATTTTAAGCATCACGGGATTAAGAAATTCTAAATTACAATCAGCCCCCAGTGATAAGCTCGCCTGTTTATCTACCGAAAAATTCGGCGCTACGCCCGGCCTATCCATATTCCGACTAATATATTTAGCTAATTCTTGAATAGCCGGCGATGATTTTAAATTAGAAGCATAAATTAGTTGGCCAATTTTAAACCTTTTAGCTACTTCCACTAGTCCCATAACGTGATCATCATGGTAATGGCTGATTAATACAAAATCAATTTTGCGCTTATAATAAGGTAATTTCTCCCCTAAACGACGCAAAAGCCTATTATCCGGGCCGCCGTCAATCAAGATTGTCTGTCCGTAAGGCGTTTTAATAAGGGCGGCATCACCTTGCCCGACATTTAAAAAATCAACCTCTAATTCTGCCGGCCTACTATATACATATATAAGATAAGCAATTACCAGGCCCAAGGCTATCACGGCAAATACCCATCTTTTTAATATTTTTTTATTTAATTTTAGCAATATTTTAAACATTATTACATTATATAATAATGTTCATTAAAAAAAGATAAAGCCCTAGCATCCTATATAAGAAAGACCATTACCTCGCTAATCAGGTTATCTATTGACAAAATTATATATATATGATATAGTATTAATTCCTAACATCGTTCTTAAAAAACAAAAACCCAAATTAAACCAGGCAGGAGGCCTAGTTAAGATGACATCAACCAATGAAGTAACAGTTGTAAATGCTACCTTTAACCACCTCGGAAATTACAATAATGTTTTAGTTCTTTTCCCCGACGGGAAAAAAGATAAGTTTTTAAAACTTATCCCCGCCCACTCAATTCAAGTCCCAGAAGAAGAAGACCCGATTGAAATTGCCGCTCATTTCCGCCGTGGCGACATAATTGATGGTAAATTTGTAACCAAACATTTTTTCATCAATGAAAAACTGCAAGGTTCAAAAATCATCGTCAATGTTGAAGTGATTGAAAAAACCGATCATGCTCGCGAAGACAGCAAATCAATTATTTTAAACATCACCCCGGCCGATGTTAATGTTCAGAAGCCATGCTGGCGTTTAAAAGTCGGTACTGATAAAGCGCCAGAAACAGATGGGTACCAAATACCCGGAACCGAAAAATTTATCGCTTTTGAAAAAATCGGTTAAATTCTACTAAGCTTTAAATTAATTTTAAAAAAGTCTATTGGCCTCACCTAATCTCTACCCACCAAACAACCCTGTACAAACATTTCTCTCTAAAAGCCGTCGCTCCCGCGCCGGCTTTTTTCTTTGTCTAATTAATTTTAATAAGCACCCAGTCTCTTTTAAATACAAAAATCGCTCCACTGAAGTAGAACGACCTTTGTATAATTTTTAAATAATATAAAATTTATTAAAAATAAATTTAAAATATTATTTTTTTCTTTTGGTGGCTTTTTTCGCTTTCTTAACTACCTTTTTAACCGCCTTTTTTACTACCTTCTTGGCGACTTTCTTTTTAGCGACTTTCTTCACCACTTTTTTGGCTGCTTTCTTTTTCATAATATCACCCCCTTTCTTAAATATAAATTGATTTAATTTTTTAAATAATAAATTTTCTCTAAAAAATTTACTCTTACTTATATTATATAACTAATTAAAATAACTAGCAATAGTTTTTCAAGTTTTTTATAAAAAAATCCGCCCCTCGATTCCGAGAGAGGCGGATTTTTATTTTTTTGTTCACAAGAGCTTATCCGCTCACTAAAATTTTAACCGATAATAATCTTCTAAATCTTAGCGCGGAAAAAATTCTCTAAATCAGATATCTTAATTCTCTCTTGTTGCATAGTATCACGATCACGGACCGTTACTTCCTCATTTTCCATAGTATCAAAATCAACCGTCAAACAATAGGGGGTGCCAATTTCATCTTGGCGGCGGTAGCGCTTACCAATATTACCGTTATCATCAAACTCGCAGCGCCAATTTAATTTCAATTGGTCATAAACCGCCCGGGCTTTCTTTACCAGTTCCGGTTTATTCTTCAAAAGAGGAAAAACGGCAATCTTAATGGGCGCTAATTTCGGTGCTAATTTCAAAACCACTCTAACTTCCCCTTCCAACTCTTCTTCCTGATAGGCCTCGCATAAGACGGCCAAGAAGGTTCGGCCGACGCCCGCAGAAGTTTCAACCACGTGAGGAATAAATTTCTGATTAGTCGCTGAGTCTAAATAATTTAACTCCTGGCCAGAATATTTACTGTGCTGACTTAAGTCATAATCGCCCCGAGCGTGCACTCCTTCTAATTCTTTAAATCCAAAAGGGTAATTATATTCTATATCATAAGCTTCTTTAGCATAAAAAACCAGATTCTCATGCTTATGCCATTTTAAATTAACCGGCTTAATCCCTAAATTCAAATAAAAATTCCAGCGTGCCTCTTTCCATTCTTCATAATATTTAGCGTCATCACCTGGCTTAATAAAATATTGCATTTCCATCTGTTCAAACTCTCTGGTCCGGAAAATAAATTGCCGGGCAGTAATCTCATTGCGGAAAGCCTTGCCAATCTGAGCAATCCCGAAAGGAATTTTAACGCGCGCCGTATCAACCACATTTTTAAAGTTTACATAAATACCCTGACAAGTTTCGCCGCGCAAATAAGTCGGCTCCTTGCTCCAATCGCCGGTAAAATTACCTAGATTAGACTGGACCAGCAAATTAAATTTACGGCCAGGAGTAAAATCCGAGGCGCCGCAAGTCGGGCATTTGATTTTACTTTTATTCTCATCAAATATTTTATTAATTTCTTCTTCAGACATCTTTTCATCCGCAAAAATTCCCGCCTCTTCCAGTAAAGTGTCTAGCCTTAAGCGAGCATGACATTTTTTGCATTCTGTTAAAGGATCAGAAAAACCCTTAACATGCCCTGAAGCCTCCCAAATTTTCGGGCTCATAAATATAGCTGAATCCAAACCGACCACATCATCGCGCAACTGCGTCATAGCCTTCCACCATTCCTTTTTAATGTTATTAGCCAGCTCAACACCATACGGACCAAAGTCATAAACAGCGGTAAAGCCGTCATATATCTCTGAGGAAGGAAAAACAAAGCCGCGCCTCTTAGCTAGAGCGACCAATTTATCCATGGATTTATCAGTTTCTTTTTTAGTCATATTTTTATTTTACATTTCTTCTAAAACTCGGAACCCTAAAATAGCCCCACCGTTATTCAAAACCTGGGCGACCGCCTTAACCAGGGCTAGGCGCGCGCGCCGCAGCGATGTTTCCGATTTTAGTATATTAACCCCGTGATAATAATCATTACTAAGCTGCGCCAGTTCAAAAAGATATTTGGTTAGTTCGCTGGGATTATACTCTAAGCCAGACATTTTAACTACTTCCGGATATCTAGCAATCTTAAGAAGTAATTTTTTTTCTATTTCTTCTTTTAAAACACTATAATCTGGTTGCCCAATCCGCCAATTAAACCCTTCTTTACGGATAATACTCTTCAGGCGGGCATAGCTATATTGTAAATAACAAGCCGTATAGCCGTCAAAACGCAAGGCTTCATCAATATTAAAAGTAATTGTTTTATCGGCCCCTACTTTCAACATCTCAAACTTAATCGTGGAGAGAGCCAAACTAAGAGCGGTTCTCTTGCAGCGCTCCGGCGTCCAATCATTATGCCGTTTAACCGTCTCTTTAAATAATTTATCAAAAATTTTATTTTTTAATTCTTCGTAAGTAATAATATTACCCGTGCGGGATGACATCATGCCGTCCGGCAAAGTAACAAAATCATAAGATAAATGGGAAACAGCCGGTTTATAGCCAGTCAGTTCTAAAATTTTAAATAATTGCTTAAAATACAGGCTCTGGCGAACATCAATAACATAAATTGATTCATCTAAATCATAAGCCTTAAACTTAACCGAAGCTAGAGCCAAATCACCGACTGGGTAAAGAGCAGTGCCGTCTGATCTGATAATAGGGAGAACTCCCAGGTCATACTTTTCTAAATTCGCAATAATTGCCCCCTCGCTTTTAACTAGAATATTCTTACTGGTAAGCTCATCCACTAATTTAAGACCATCCTCAATTACTTCGCTCTCATAAAAAATATTTTTGAACTTAATATCAAGTTCTTCGTATATAGCATCAAAATATTCAATGCTCCACTGACGCGAGGTTTGCCAAAATTTATAATTTTCTCCTTGCCGGCTTTCAATTTCTTTCATGATAGCCGCTACTTCCAGCTTCCCTTCGGGATCATTTTCTAAGGCCTGGCTAGCTTTGGCATAGCAGTTACCGAGCAGATATCCTTTAGCCTCAGGACGCTCCGCGTAAACTGGAGTCCGGCGCCAATTCCAGATAGTCTTAGCGACATGAATGCCAAAATCATTAATATAAGAAACTGGGATGGACTCATAACCGCTAGCAGACAACAAACGATTAATGGCATCGCCATAAGCGATATTACGTAAATGCCCCACATGATATTCTTTATGGGTATTACCATTAGAATATTCTATCATTATCTTGCGACCCTGCCCCGACTGATTAAAACCATAGCTGGTTTTATTTTTAACTACTTCACTAATAACTTGGGGACTTAAATAACTAGGGTTAATAAAGAAATTCAAATAAGGCCCAGTTGCCTTAACATCTAAAAATTTATTGGCCCAGTCTTGGCGGCTTTTAATCTCATTCGCCAAGCGCGTTGCTACCGTAATGGGCGACTCCCCAGATTTTTTAGCTAGCTTAAAACAAGCTAGGCTTAAATCGCCTAAATCCGAGTTAGGCGGATAGGAAAAATCCGCTTCGGATAAATTTAGGGAAGAAATAATTTCTCTTTTTAACTCTTCTAAAAACATAACTGACAATTTTTTAACGGATTACTTTGATAAAATGCAACTTTCCTCTCTGCAAAACTATATCTGATTTAATGTCTACTTGTTCTTTGACGTCTTTAATAGAACGCCATTCCTCACCAACTCCCATTTTAATCGCCCCTTGTTCTATTAAGCGGCGCGCTTCGCTTTTACTATCAGCCAGTTTTGTATCAACTAAAAGATCAACCAGGCTATATTTAGCTCGCTCAGCCTTCCATTCCGTAATTTCCGTCGGCGCTTCTTTTTTCTGGATAGTCCTAACAAAATTATCTTGCGCCTCTTGAGCGGCCGAGGCGCCATAGTTAGTCTTAGTTATTTCCAAGGCCAACCTCATCTTTAAATCGCGCGGGTTAACCTGACCGTCCTTTAACTGGGTACCAATTTTTTCTAGTTCCGAAGCTGGAATATTAGTGCATAATTCAAAAGCGGAATAGAGAACCTTATCCGGCCAAGACATAATCTGGCCATACATATTATTAGGCGCTTCATTTAAGAAGACGACGTTACCTTCGCTCTTACCCATTTTTTTACCATTTTCATCGGCAAGCAGCTTAAGCGTTAAAACAAATTTTTCCTTATTTTTTTTAGCCTTCATTAAATCGCGCCCGCACATCATGTTAAACATCTGGTCATTGCCGCCGACTTCTAAATCAACATCCATCATAACGCTATCATAAGCCTGGGTAAGAGGATAGAGAAATTCATTAAGATAAATCGGTCTTTCTTCCTTCAACCTCTCTTGGAACATGTCGCGCTGTATCATCTGTTGCACAGTGAAATACGAGGAAAGCTCAATCAACTCTTGAAAATTCAATTTATCATTCCAATCGCTGTTATATAAAATTTTAGCGGGGTTAGGGCCATCAAATCTTAAATAGGCCGATGCCTGCTTCTGATAGTCCCGAGCGTTATTCAAAACCTCTTCTCTGGTCATTTTCTTTCGGGCCGCCTTTTTATCGGTCGGATCGCCTATCATACAGGTAAAGTCGCCGATTAAAAAGATAACCTCATGGCCTAAAGCCTGAAACTGGCTCAATTTATTCAAAGTAATGGCATTACCGATATGAAGAGCGGGGGCCGAGGGATCATAGCCGCAATATAAGCGGATAGGCTGACCGCTCAATAACTTTTTTTCCAGCTCGCCGTAACTAGGATAAATCTTCTCCACCCCTCTAGTTAACAGGTCTTTAATTAATTTTTTATCGTTAGCCGCCTGAGACATATATATAGGTATTATGGTTTGTTGATAATTAGAAATTATGTTATAATATTATCAGACTTTTCTTTATTTTTCAATTAATTTTAAATAAATAAAAATTAAATAAGCTAAGGTCAAATTTAGCTTTTTAAACCTATGTTTTCTTATCGCTCTTTATTACGCCAGGCCTGGGAAATCACCTGGAAACACAAATATCTTTGGTTTTTCGGCTTATTTGCGACTTTAGTCGCTGGCGGCGGGTCCTGGGAATACCAAATCATAACGCAAAATCTAAATCAAAGCATGGTGGATGGTTCTTATTTTCGTCTAAGCGGAATATTAGCTTTAGGCGAAATTGTCAAGAACTTTTGCTTAGGATTAGTTAGTCTACTCCAATACGATTTTTGGACCGTCATTAATGCCCTAACCATATTATTGCTAAGCTTATTTTTACTAGCCTTCTTTGTCTGGCTAGCTATAACCTGCCAAGCCGCTTTAGTCTGGGACGTTAAAAAAATAGCAAACTCTAAGAAAAAAGATCTAACTTTAAGTATTAGAGAAGGTTTAACCGCGGGCCATCGCTACTTCTGGCAAATTTTTAGTCTAAATCTATTAACCAAGGTTTTAATCTCCTTCCTATTATTCATTGCAAGCCTCCCGCTGTTATTTATGGTTCTTAGCGACACCCCTCTTCTAGCGACTACCTACGTTGTCTTATTTATAATCTTTATCCCAGCGGCCATGGGGCTATCTTTGATGATTAAATATGCTATCGCCTACCAAGTTTTAGATAATAAATCATTTGTTAGCGCTATAGAAGCGGCTGAAAAATTATTCCGAAAAAACTGGTTAATCAGTTTAGAAGCGGCCATTATCTTATTTATCATTAATTTCTTGGCCAGCGGCGTATTGCTCATCATAATGGCTTTAATTTTATTGCCATTATTACTACTCGGCCTAATCTTCCAGTTAAGCTGGTTAGTAATTTTAACTATCTTACTAGCTATTATCATTATTGTTTTCTTTGGCTCCGCTCTCACAACCTTCCAAACCGCTACCTGGACTAATCTCTTCTTAACTCTAAAGGATAAAGGAGGAATAGCTAAATTAGAACGTCTTTTTCAAAGAGGAAATTAATTTTATCACCCCGCCCACTGGCGCGGAGAGCTGTTGATTATGAGCGACTTTGCTTCAATTAAAAATTTAACCAATCCGACCGATGACGAAGAAAGCGTCGCCGGTCGTTTTGCAAAAAAACAAGTAGAAATTAAGCTGAAAGAGATAGAGAGAGAAACTAAACAAAAAGCTGATGATTTAGGTTTAGAATACGTTAACTTATCTCGTTTTCCAATTAGTCCGGAAGCTCTATCATTAATCCCAGAGGAACAAGCTCGAGCCATAAATACTATCTGCTTTTATTATGATGGGACTAATATTCGTTTAGGCTGCCTGGAATTAACCGAAGAAGCAGAAAATGAAATGGCCCAACTGGCGGATCAATATTACGCGGCTGCCAAATTATATCTAATCTCGCCAACCAGCCTATCCATGGCTATAGAGGCCTACAAAAGCCTGCCAAAAGTAAAAAAATATAATAATGGGGTAGAAATAAATGAAGAGAGTCTAGAAAAATTTAAGGAAGCGATTGATAACTATAAAAGCCTCAATGAAAAAATAAACGAAGTCAATATAACTGATATCGTTACCTTAATGCTAGCAACCGCACTAAAAGCCGGTGGCAGCGATATCCATATTGAAGCCGAAGAACACGGAGTGGCAATCAGAATCAGAATTGACGGCGTTCTCCAGGAAGCAGCGGTTATCAGCCGGGAGAAATGGCATAAAATAATTTCCCGTTTAAAAATTTTAGCACGCGTTAAAATAAATATTACCGACTCGCCTCAAGACGGCCGCTATACTATCTTTCTTAAAGATAAAAAGATAGATGTCCGCTGCTCCTTCCTGCCAACCGCTTACGGAGAAAGCGTGGTTATGCGCTTGCTTGATTCAGCCGCGGCCGCTTTAGAATTTGAGAAATTAGGCGTCCGACCGGAAATACTGCCCATTTTATCTAGAGAAATTGCTAAACCAAACGGGCTAGTCCTGACCGTTGGTCCTACCGGTAGCGGTAAAACTACGACTTTATACGCGGTTTTGAATAAACTAAACAAACCCGGCACTAAAATAATTACTCTAGAGGACCCGATTGAATACCAGCTTAAAGGGATCAACCAAAGCCAGGTTGATGGTAAGCATGGCTATTCTTTCTCTGATGGTTTACGTTCTATATTGCGCCAAGATCCCAACGTCGTAATGGTCGGAGAAATCCGCGACCTAGAAACAGCGGAAATTGCCGTCCAAGCCTCGCTGACCGGCCACTTAGTCTTATCAACCCTGCATACTAATGATTCAGCCGGCACCATTCCTCGCTTAATAGATATTGGTGTAAAACCATATTTCTTAGTCCCATCAATTAACGTCGTCATCGGACAGCGCTTAGTCAGAAAACTTTGTCCACACTGTCGGCTAGAACATACTTTAAACGAGGAAGAGAAAGAACGGGTTGATAAAATATTGGCCGTAGTTTCTCCTAAGGCCGGTATTGAGATTGCTTCAAATCTTCCCCCGCTTTATCAAGCGGGCCCTGGTTGTGCGGAATGCAACTTTATCGGCTACAAAGGGCGTATCGGTATTTACGAAATATTTACCATGAACGATAGGATTAAACAGCTAACCATTGACCAGGCGCCATCATTTAAAATACTGCAGCAAGCTATTGAAGACGGCATGATTACCATGCTTCAAGATGGCGTTCTAAAAGTTTTGGATGGAGTTACTTCTTTAGAAGAAATTTATCGCGTTATTGGCAATTTTGATTATGTTGATGAGCTTTATGATATTGTTATTTCCCAAACTATCGGCCGCGGTGTTAAAATAAGTGCTGAAGAAATAAAACAGGCCGAAGATCTCAGCCGTGACATAACAAAAATAGCGCCAGCCGTTAAAGAAATCCCCACTGGACAGCTGATCAATCTGGTAATGGCTCTAGGATTTTCTAATGACGCCGGCGATATCCATATTGAACCGACCGAAAAAGACGTAAAAGTTCGCTTTAGAATTGACGGCGTCCTGCATGATATTCTTGATCTTCCAAAGACCAGTTATTTGCAGTTACTATCGGAAATAAAAATCTTAGCGGGCGCGCCAACTAACATTAAGCGGGCGACTTTTGATGGGCGCTTTACCGTTTATCTGCCCGACAGTAAAGTAAACTGCCGTTTATCAATCATTGCCGGCGGCTACGGGGAAACTATTGTTATCCGCCTCCTATCAACTTCAGCCGCTAATTTAGACATGAATAAATTAGGCATAACTTCAGTCGCGTTTAACTCTTTGCAATTAGCCATGAAGAAGACGCGGGGCATAATTTTAACGACCGGTCCGACCGGCAGCGGTAAAACCACTACTCTCTATAGCGTCTTAAATAAATTAAATAAGCCTGATGTTAAAATAATCACCGTTGAAGATCCGATTGAATACCAGCTCCCCGGCATTATGCAAACTCAGATAGACGAAGACCGGGGCTATACTTTTGCTTCGGCGATGCGCTCCCTCTTGCGCCAAAATCCTAATATCATGATGATAGGGGAAATCCGCGATAGCGAGACGGCTAAAATTTCTATTGAAGCTTCTCTGACTGGCCACCTAGTCCTTTCCACTATTCATGCTAATAGCGCCGCGGCCGCTATTTCGCGTTTTGTCGGCCTGGGGTTAGATAGGCAGACTTTAGCTAATGCCATTGAATTTACTATCGGCCAACGCTTGGTAAGACGGCTCTGTCCTCATTGCAAAAAACCGCTGGAAGTTGACCCAACCGAATTAACCAAGATAAAAAATATTTTAGCGACTATTAACAACCCTGAAATAAAAATACCAGAAAAATTAACTTTCTATACTGGTGTTGGCTGTGAAAAATGCGGACAAATCGGCTATAAAGGCCGCTTGGGTTTATATGAAACTATTACCATGAATTCTGACATTCAGAAGCTTATTCAAACCGAAAATGTCACTGATACCGATATTGAAATGGCGGCTGTTAAAAACGGTATGGTTACCATGCTTCAAGACGGTATTCTCAAGGCAATTAACGGAGAAACTAGCCTGGAAGAAGTCTTCAGAGTAATTTAAAGAGTAATTAATTCATTTTAGGAGTAAATATGATCAATGATAAATTTTTAGGCGAATTAAAAAAGGACTATCAGGCCAACGAATCAGAGCGTCGGCAAATAATCAGCGCTTCCAATAATATTTTATTTGAAGCTAAAAAAACAATTTTTGCTTTGCAAAGACAAAATCTTAAGGAAGCGGAGGAAAAGTTAATCGGCATGGAAAAGGCCTTACAGAATTTAGAGGAACGTTTCGGTTTTGAACGCTTGCATAGAGAGGGGGCCTACAAAGCGGCGGCTGAAGAATATTTGGAGGGAAAAACCCTATACGCTATTATAAAAAATAAAAAAATTGAGGCCGTCAAAGGATTGCGTTTAGACTATGAATCTTATTTGGGCGGAGTCTGCGATATGGTCGGCGAATTGGTCCGCTACGCGACTAACCAGGCGGCCGCCGGAAAATTCAGCGCCGTGGCCAAAACAAAAAAAACTGCCGACGACATAATGTCCCAATTAGTGGATTTTGATATGACGGGCTACCTAAGAACTAAATACGACCAAGCGCGCGGACACCTAAGAAAACTAGAGCAAATGGCCTACGAAATAAAAATCCGCGGTCAAAAATAAATTAGTTTCATATGCTAATCGCGGTAATTTCCGATATTCATGATAACCTAGCTAATTTAGCTAAAGTTCTCAAATGCTGCCAACAAAATAAAATTACTAAACTAATCTGTTGCGGTGACACGACGACTCTAGAAACAATAAATTATCTCGCCACTAATTTTCCGGGCGAGATTTTTGTTGTTCGCGGCAATATTGAAATATATGAGGATGATGAACTAGCTGGTTTAAAAAATATAAAATCATTCGGGGCAGTAGGGCGAATTAAAATAGCTGAAACAAATATTGCCTTCTGCCATGAGCCAATTAAAATAGAAAAAATTTTAAATAGCTCCCATTCTAAGCCAGATTTTATTTTCTACGGTCATACCCATAAACCCTGGCTAGAAAAACGTGATAATGTAACTATAGTGAATCCTGGTAATGTCGCGGGCGTCTGGCATCAAGCGACTTTCGCCATCTTAAATGTTAGTAATAAAAAATTAGAATTAAAAATAATTGCTGATCTTGTTTAACAAAGATTCCTCCGACTAAACATATACGTAAAGAACACTTTCAAATAAAAATTCCTTACCATACTTGGTAAGGAATTTTTATTTATTACCTCTGGCCAAAGGTCGGCATCCCATATTTAATAGCTAGCCAATCAATTTCTTCAAATACTGCCCAGTATAGCTCTTGGCTACTTTGGAAACTTCTAGCGGCGTCCCGGCCGCTACTAAATACCCGCCGGCTTCTCCGCCATCCGGGCCCAAGTCTATCACCCAGTCCACCGATTTTATAACATCCAAATTATGTTCAATAATCAAAACCGTGTTGCCTTGATCCACTAACATATTAAGAACTTTAAGCAAGCGATCAATATCCGCGAAGTGCAGCCCGGTAGTCGGCTCGTCTAATATATAGAGAGTTTTGCCGGTCGCACGGCGCGAAAGCTCGGTAGCTAGCTTAATACGCTGCGCTTCGCCGCCCGAGAAAGTCGTGGCGCTTTGGCCTAATTTTATATAACCCAGGCCAACTTCATAAAGAGTCTTTAATTTCTGGCTAATAGCCGAGTGATCCTTAAAAAAATCCTTAGCCTCTTCAACGGTCATATTTAAAACTTCCGCGATATTTTTCCCTTGATAAAGTACCTCTAGTATCTTAGGTTGAAATTTATGGCCGCCGCAAACTTCGCAAGTCAGATAAACATCGGATAAAAATTGCATTTCTACCTTAATGACGCCATCACCGGAACAATTTTCGCAACGCCCGCCCGGAACATTGAAAGAAAAATGTCCGGCCCCCAAACCCTTTACCCGCGCTTCTGGTAATTCAGCATAAAGATCCCGAATATAAGTAAACAATCCTGTATAAGTCGCGGGGTTAGAGCGCGGCGTCCGGCCAATCGGCGATTGATCAATATCAATTACTTTATCAATAAATTCTAAGCCAGTTAATTGCTTATGAGCGCCTGGCTCCACTTTAGCTCTATAAAACTTGCGCGTCAGGGCGTTAGCTAGAATATCGCTCATGATAGTAGACTTGCCGGAGCCGGAGACGCCCGTTATCGCCACTAACTTGCCGAGCGGAATTTCTACATCTATGTTTTTTAAATTATGTTCAGTCGCGCCTAATATTTTAATAGCCTTATTATGGCCGGTTCTAAACTTGGCCGGCATTTTAATTTCTTTCTTGCCGGATAAATAGGCGCCGGTTAGAGATTCATTGCATTTTTTTATTCCTTCGGGCGTGCCTGTGAATAAAACCTGCCCGCCATCATCGCCCGCTCCCGGACCGATATCAATTAACCAATCCGAAGCTAACATCGTTGCAGCATCATGCTCTACAACAATAACCGTATTGCCGTTATCACGCAGCTCTTTAAGGGTGGCGATTAATTTATCATTATCTCTCTGATGCAGACCAATAGATGGTTCATCAAGAACATACAAGACGCCACTCAAAGTTGATCCGACTTGCGAGGCTAACCTTATTCTTTGCGCTTCTCCGCCAGACAAAGTAATGGCCGCCCGGCTTAAAGTAAGATATCCCAATCCGACATTATTAAGTAATTCTAAATCCTTGATCATCTCTTTAATAATGGGCTCAATTATTTTAGCCTGCCCATTAGCGTAAGACGGATTTTTTAACCACATCGCAAATAGCGGAGCCAACTCTTTAATGCTCTTATCAGTAACCTCTATAATTGATAAATTATTAACTTTAACCGCTAGCGATTCTGATTTAAGACGGGCACCCCGGCAAACCGGACACAGAGACGTCCGCATAGTCTTTTCAATTTCCGTTTTAACAAAGCTAGATTTTGTTTCTTGATACTTATCGTTTAAGATAGAGAGTAAACCAGGAAACTGGCTGTCGCCTTTGATAATTAACTTTTTTTGATCAACCGTTAAATCCTTAACCGCGGGGCGCAGGCTAAAATTATGACGAGTTGCTAACTCATTTAAACCTAGAAAGAGGCCGTTGCCATTCCAATTAGCGTGGGAAAGCGGCTTTATTGCCCCCTCTAAAATACTCAAATTATTATTAAAAATTAATTCCGGATCTATTTCTGCTTTTGTCCCTAATCCTCCGCAGGTAACGCAGGCGCCATGTCCAGAATTAAAAGAAAAATCCCGCGGCTCTAATTCCGGGCGGCGATAAGAGCAAGTAGGACAAATAAAAAATCTTTCTGTCTTAGCGGATTTTATTTCTCGGCCCCGGACTGTTTTGCTGGATTTTTTTTCTTCCGCCGATCTGGTCATGATAGTCTCACAATTAGGACAATAGGGCTGGCCGGCTCTAGCATAAAGCAAGCGCAAATAATCATATATTTCCGTAATAGTACCAACCGTGGAACGAGGATTATGACCGACCGTTCGCTGATCAATGGAAATAGCCGGTGACAAACCCTCAATTAAATCAAAGTCCGGCTTGTCCATTAGACCGACAAACTGTCTAGCATAAGATGATAGGGATTCAACATAACGGCGTTGTCCCTCAGCGTAAATAGTGTCAAAAGCCAGAGACGACTTGCCAGAACCAGATAAACCGGTAATAACCACTAGCTTATCTCTGGGGATATCTAAATTTATATTTTTTAAATTATTTGTTCTTGCCCCCCTAACCTTGATAAAATTCTCTATCATAAATGATATAGATTAATATGTCCCAATAAAAAATAAAAATAATTACGTTTATTATAGAGGAAAAAACCAAAAAAAACAAGGCCAACTAGATTAGCCTCGTTTAGCCTTACTATCTTAATAGTCTAAAAGAGAGGGTAGAACAGTCTGAGAATAATAATTAAAACCTTATCAATAAACTTAATCTTGCGGCCAGACGCCTCAAAGATGATAGCCGTATTCTTCCATTGGTCAACTATCTTGCTCAATTGGTTGACCAGCCCCTTCTGCCGAAAAAATACTCCCAGCTCTATATTAAAGTTAAAGGATAAAACATCCATATTTTGTGAACCAATAACGCCCTCTTCACCGTCAATTAGCATAACCTTGGCATGGTTCATGACTGGCAGCAGGTAAAATTTAATGCCGAGGGCAGCTAGCCGGCAGGAATTCAAATAGTTAACTTTATTAATTGGTTTAACATCCGTATCATTAGGAATAATGATTTCCACTTTTACTCCCCGACGACAAGCATCATCAAGAATGGCAATTAACCACCGCGGCGGTAATAAATAAGGAGTAACTATGACAATTGATGATTTGGCTTCAATAATTCTTTTTTTATAGTATTCATTTAAAGAATATCTCTTAGTGGTTACAGCTAAATTGTCAGTCACCCAAGATTTAATCTTCTGAACCAAAGGCATTCGGCTGTATTTTAAAATACTTTCTTTTTTACCGCCGACAATTTCATAATTATAGGCGAAGGATTTAAGTAATGGTCCAACTATTTTTCCTTCCATGCGTATTTGCATATCATTCCAACCTCGTATCGCCTCATAAATATTAACTCCGCCAATGAAAGCAATTTTATTATCAATAATTAATATTTTCCGATGCGTCCGATGGAGCCAATGGCTGAAATAAATAAATTCTCCGCCAGCCGCCCGCAACTCCTCAATCGCTCCCGGCCGCAGTGATGAACTGCCATAAGAATCAACAATAACTACTACCTCTAAACCGGCCGCCGCTTTATCTTTTAAAAGCTGTAAAAAATTATGAGTTATCTGAGTGTCGTCCAGAAAAATATACATCTCTAAATAGATGGACTTCTGGGCAGTGGCCATGGCTTTGAACATGCCATCCCAAGCCTTTTGCGAAGTAGTATAAAGTTGATACTTCATAGGCCTAACAATTTTTTGATTTTTGGTATTGCCTGATCAGCCGCTCGTTCACCAACCTCCATCATTTTTTGAGCTGTCTCCCTGTCAAAATATTTAGCTAAGCTGCTCTTCTGCCGAAAAGAAGATAAGTCCGGCTCTATGGCCACATCGGCTGAAGACAGCGATGCTTGAGCTAAGTTATAGAGCATAATCACGGAGCTGCGCCAAGCTAAATCAGTAATTGACGAACTCTTATCGGAAAACTCATTATTATTATAAAGATTGACCCCGATAACAACATCAGCCCCCATGCCCTTAACTAAATTACAGGGGACGGGATTACTCATACCGCCGTCAACTAATAATTTTTCTTCATAAGCGAGCGGTTTAAAAACTAACGGCACGGAAGTGCTGGCCCTAACCGCTAAAGCGACATCACCATCTTTAAAAATATAAGGAAGGCCGCTAGTTAAATCCGTAGCGACTATTTGCAGAGGGATTTTTAAATCGGAAAAACTATGGCGTTGTAATTTCTGCTCTAAATAACTAGAAAATTTCTGGCCGCCAATGACTCCACCCCGGCTGAAATCAAATAAAAGAGATACATTCTCCCGGCCATTCTGAGTCAAATCATTTTCTAACAAATCTAAGTCCTGATAAATTGCATAATAAGCGGCTACCCAGGCGCCGATACTAGCGCCGCTCAAATAATCTATCGGGATACCATGTTTCTGCAGAGAGCGGATAACTCCAATATGAGCAAACCCTCGGTATGCTCCTGACCCTAAGGCTAGGCCAATTGTTTTTCTCTGATTCATATATAATTGTTTGCCGCTTATTTTCTTAATCAATCAATATTCTCGCGTCTAAAACGCGCGCTCCTTCGCCAACTGCTAAAAGACGAAGCGGATTAATATCTAATTCTTTGATTTCTGGGAAATCGGTTAGTAGTTGCGACAAGCGCCCTAAGCATTCTACTAAAGCTTCAACGTCAGACGGTTCTTGCCCGCGGACACCGCTAAAAATCTTCTTGGCCTTAATACCATCAATCATTCTTCTCGCGTCATCAACCGTTAAAGGAGAGAGACCGAAAACAACATCCTTTAATATTTCTACATAAATTCCCCCTAAACCAGCCATGATTAAATTGCCTAGATTAGAGTCGCGGCTGCTGCCTAAAATCATTTCAGCGCCATGAGGAATCATTTCTACTATTAAAGCTCCATCCAGCTTAGCGTCAGGTTTATTCTTAGCGACACGAGCCATCATCTCTTCATATCTCTTACCAGCCTCGGCCGGTTCAATATCTAATATTACGCCGCCTACGTCACTTTTATGTAAGATATCGGGTGAGACTATTTTCATGGCTAAGCGGCCATTAATTTTTATAGCAGCCGCCTCAGCTTCAATGGCATTATGAACAACCTGACCATGTAAAACCGGGAAGTTATAAAGAGCTAATATTTTCAAAGCCTCGGTCTCCGGAAAAGAATGCCTTCCTTCCTTCTTGGCGGACTCAAAAATAGCTCTTACTCCTTCTTTATTAACATCCGTAAAATTAAATTCTTTTTCCGTGATCTTTTTAGCGCCTAATTGGAAACGTTCCATTATGGACAAGGCTCGGCTAGCTTGTTCAGGGAATAAAAAATTAGCCACTGATCCGCTCCGCATCATATCCACTCCTGGCTTAACAGTATTCTCGCCCATAAAACTAACAGCGATTGGTTTCGGGCATTTATTCTTAATATTTTTAATCGCTTGGGCCGTCTCTTCAATCTCGGTCATAGATTGCGGGGTCAATATCACTAGTAGAGAATCCACATTGGAATCAGCTGCTACAATTTCTAGAGCTTGGGCGTAACGATCGGCCATAGCGTCGCCTAAAACATCAACCGGATTATGAAAACTAGCGCAAGCAGGCAGCGCTTTCTTTAAAGCATTCTTAGTCTTATCGCTTAAACTGGCTAAACTTAAACCGCAGGTAACTATTTCATCGGCTGCCAAGACTCCTGGCCCGCCGGCGTTAGTTATAACCGCTACATTTTTCGCCGCACCCACCAAATTATCGGTAAATATTTGAATATAGCTAAACAACTCACTAACACTATAAGCTCTAATCGCTCCGCTCTGCCTAAACAAAGCTTCATAGGCAACATCATTACCCGCTAAGGCTCCGGTATGAGAGGCACTCGCGCTAGCTCCGGCGCTAGTACGTCCCGACTTAAGAACAATAACTGGCTTAGCTTTTGGCCCACGCGTTATTTTTTTAATCATGGCTATCAACTCCTGAGACTTGGCTAGCTGTTCAGCATACATGGCAATTACTCTGGTTTTTTCATCATTAGCTAAATATTCTAAAACTTCTAGTTCATCTATAACCGCTTTATTGCCAATACTCATGAATTTAGAAAAACCTAAATTAAGTTTCTGAGCGTAATCTAAAACTGCTGTACATAAAGCACCACTCTGGGAAATAAAGGCGACCGATCCAGCCGAGGGCATTAAGGCTGCAAAAGAGGCATTCATTTTAACCTCAGGGTTAATAACGCCCAAACAGTTTGGCCCGATTAAAGCAATATCATTATCAATACAAATCTTTTCTATTTGTTTTTCTAGCTCAATCTGCCCTATTTCTTTAAATCCGGCTGAGATAATAATTGCTCCCTTAATTTCCAATCTAGCGCCCTCCTCTAAAACAGCTGGCACTATCGCGGCTGGCACGACAATCACCATTAAATCTATAGGTTGTTTAATATCTGATAAAGTCGGATAGCACTTCAGGCCATATAATTCATCAGCTTTAGGATTAACGGGAAAAACCTGTCCCGCAAAACCTTGCTGAGCTAAATTTTTAACAATATCATTGCCGACGCTGCCTGGTTTTGTAGAAGCCCCAACGATAGCGATATTTTTGGGGTAGAAAACTTTGTTCAAATCCATAGAATTAAATTATTTCTTACTATTATAAATAATACCTCTAAAACAGCGGCTTGTCCAAGCCAATCAGACCGCTTTTAATTATTATTAACAAGCCTAAAACACCTTTAACCAATATAAATATTCTTGAAATAAGGGCTCAAAATAGTCTGAGCGGCCTGAATCTGGCTGGTAGTAGGAGGGAGCACATCGCTTAACTGATAATCCAACCCCATTTCCTTAAATTTATAAACGCCAAAAGTATGATAAGGCAAAATTTCTAAACGCTCTATATTTTTATAGTCTTTAAAATATTTTCCTAAGTTTTCTAAATCAGACGCCTCGTCGCTATAACCAGGAACTAATACATAACGCAGCCAGAAGGGGCGGCCTGATTCTTCTCTATATCTAATGGAGTCTAAAGTTATTTGATTATCTAAACCAGTGAGCGCGCGATGCTTATCGCCACCGATGTGTTTGATATCAAATAAAACCAAATCACAAAGGTCATATAAATTACGAACTGTTTCATTAAAGACAGAGCCATTAGTATCTAAGCTGATGTTAAATCCCTTTTTTTTAACCGCCCGTAAAATCGGCAAAAGTTCTTCCGCCTGTAATAGCGGCTCTCCGCCAGAAATAGTTAATCCGCCTCCGTTCTGAAAATATTCTTTTTGTTGTTCTAGCTTACTAATTATTTCTTCACTGCTAATTTCTTGTCCGCCCCCGGTTAAGCGCGTATCAATGTTATGGCAATATAGACAGCGCATATTACAGCCCTGAGTAAAAATAACCAGACGAATGCCTGGTCCGTCATGAGTGCCAAAGGTTTCTAGAGAATGGATTCTCAACATATTTTCATATTATGGCTAAAGACAAATAGGCGGCAGCTCAACGAATAAATTTACATTGATTCAAAAAAAGTCCGAGCCAAAACTTCTTGCTGCTGTTCACGGCTTAACTTAACAAAATTAACCGCATAGCCAGAAACCCGAATCGTTAATTGCGGATATTGTTCCGGATTATCAATGGCCGCTAACAAGGTCTGCTTATTCAAAACATTAACATTAAGATGAAAAGCCTGACGGCTAAAATAACCATCTAGTAGAGAAACTAAATTAGCGATTTGTTCTTCTCGGTTTTTTCCTAAAGTATTAGGAGTTACTGAAAATGTGTTAGATATTCCGTCTTGAGCTTCAGCATAATTCAGCTTAGCCACTGAATTTAAAGAAGATATAGCGCCCAGCGTATCTCGCCCATGCATAGGGTTTGCTCCGGGAGCAAAGGGCTGGCCAGCCAAACGGCCATCTGGAGTCGCTCCGGTCTTTTGGCCATAAACAACGTTAGAAGTTATGGTTAAAATTGATAAAGTCGGCTTAGCGGCACGATAAATATGATGTTTATTTAATTCCTCATTAAAAATACTAATTACTTCTTGGGCCAAAGAATCAACCCGGTCATCATCATTGCCATATTTAGGAAATTCTCCAATTACTTCAAAACTCTTGCTAAGCCCCCTATCATCGCGCAACACTTTTACTTTAGCAAATTTAATCGCTGCTAAAGAATCGGCTACGACAGAAAGCCCAGCCACTCCAAAAGCCATCACTCGCCGTAAATCAGTATCCAAGAAAGCCATCTGCGCTTTTTCATAATAATATTTATCATGCATGTAGTGGATAACATTCATGGTATTGATATAAGCGCCGGCTAAATATTGCATGGCTTTTTTAAAACGACCCATCACCTCCTCATAATCCAAATACTCGGAATCGGGTAATGCCTCTAAACCATTAATAATTTTAAGGCCGGCCATCTCGTCTTGGCCGCCATTAATAGCCATGAGCAAGGCCTTAGCTAAATTACAGCGAGCGCCAAAGAATTGCATCTGCTTGCCGATACTTAATTTAGAAACGCAACAACTTATTCCGTAATCATCATCTCCCTTGCAGACAGTCTGAATAACATCATCGTTTTCATACTGAATGGAAGAAGTGTCTAGTGATACCTGTGAGCAAAATTTCTTAAAGTTATCAGGCAGTTTTTTAGACCATAGGACAGTTAAATTCGGCTCAGGCGATGGGCCGATATTATATAGAGTCTGTAAAAAACGATAACTAGTTTTTGTTACTTTATGCTGACCATTATTCCAACAACCGCCCAAAGATTCAGTTAACCAAGTGGGATCACCGGCAAAAAGCTGATTATATTCACTAGTCCTTAAATGCCTGACTAGGCGCAACTTAATGATAAACTGATCAATTAATTCTTGAGCTGTCTCTTCGGTTAATTTTCCGGCAGCAATATCTCTTTCAATATAAATATCAAAAAAACCGCTGACATTACCCAGGCTCATCGCCGCCCCGTCTTGTTCTTTTAAAGCCGCTAAATAAGCTAGGTATGTCCATTGGACCGCTTCAGCCGCCGATTCAGCTGGACGAGAAATGTCAAAACCATAGCTAGCTGCCATCTTTTTTATATCTTCAAGGGCTTTTATTTGTTCGCTGACTTCTTCTCGTAAACGGATAAGCTCATCAGTCATTTCTCCGACTAGCTTTTTCTTATCAGCTTGTTTTTCCGAAATTAATTCATCTAGTCCATATAAAGCCGCCCGGCGGTAATCACCAATAATCCTCCCCCGAGCATAGCCATCTGGCAGGCCAGTTAATATTCCCGCTTTACGCAAGGCGCGCATCTCATCAGTATAAGCATCAAATACTCCGTCATTGTGAGTTTTACGATATTTGGTAAAAATATCTTTTACGGTTTGACTTAACTCAACATTATTCTCTTCACAGGCTTTCTCTAAAATTTTTATACCGCCGAAGGGTTTGATGGCTCGGTGTAATGGTCTATCAGTCTGAAGACCGACAATAACTTCTAGGTCTTTATCAATATATCCGGCTTGATGGCTAATAATAGCAGAAGGATTATCAGCATCAATACTTAAAATGCCTCCCTGCTTAAATTCTTGAGCCAAAAGTTCCTGGCATTTAGCCCACAAAGTTTTTGTTTTTGAACTAGCCCCGACTAAAAATGACGAATCGCCGTCATAAGGCTTAAGATTACTGAACAAAAAACTACGCACATCTATATTATCGGTTTTATTTTCCAACATAATAAAATAATTAATGAAACAATATAAAATGGGGCTGGTTTTGCCTCATTCAAAAAACATTATAAATTATATTTCTCTAACTGGCAAGAATCAAAAAAAAAATAGGCCGGATATGAACCCGGCCCATCCTCAATAAAATCCAATTTATTATTCTTTGGCCTGCTGTTCCCGCCACATCGCCGCATAGAGCGAACCATTTTTTAGTAATTGTTCATGGGTACCGCTTTCTATAATCTGGCCATTCTCTAAAACATTAATTATATCCGCCTGGGCGACCGTCGCTAACCGGTGCGCCACTAAAATAGTAATTAAATCCCTATTCTCCCGACTGATTTCTGAGATAGTCTGCGTAATCGTTTTTTCCGTCAAAGAATCCAGACTGGAAGTCGCTTCATCAAAAATAATTAATTTCGGCTTACGCAGCAAGGCCCGCGCGATTGCCAGTCTTTGTTTTTCTCCTCCCGATAATTTAAGCCCGCCTTCGCCTATTCTCGCCTGCAACCCGGCACTATCCCTTTCTACTATATTAATGATAGCCGCTTCCTTTAAAGCCAATAAACATTCCTCATCCGTCGCCTCCGGCTTAATAAACCGCAAGTTTTCTGCGATTGTCCCGGCAAAAAGCTGCGTGTCCTGCGAAACATAAGCAATGTTCTTACGCCAACTTTCTAAATCCAAAGTTCGGCTATCAAAACTATTGACCATAATTTGCCCTTGAGCGGGATGATAAAGGCCGACTAATAACTTAATAATGGTTGACTTGCCTGATCCCGATAAACCAACAAAAGCAACAGTTTTCCCCTTACTAATTTCAAAAGAAGCGTTTGATAGAGCCTCGCCGTCGGCTTCATTGTAGCGGAAACTAACTTTTTGGAAAGATATTTTTTCCAAATTTTCAACGCTCCGTGGATTAGCTGGCTTTGGTTCTGGCTGCTGGCTAAAAACTTCTTGAGCCACTTCTAAGCTAGCGCGCGCTTCCTGATATTGAGAAACGACATTACCAAATTCATAAAGCGGACTGAATATAGCAAAAGAATAAAACATTAACGTAAAAAATTCGCCTAAACTAATTTGACCGGAATAAATAAGCCAGAGCATCAAAAACATTAAGGCCGAACGACTAACATTAACCATCGTCCCCTGAATAAAACTTAAAGTTCTGATAATGGTAATTTTTTTCAGCTCTAATTTTAAAATATCATTATTAACCTTGCTTAACCGATCCGCTTCCTGTTTTTCTAGCCCCAAACTTTTCACCAACTCTACATTATGCAAAGTTTCCGTTATTGATCCGGCTAAACTAGAAGATTCTATGGCAATTTTTTTACTAGCCACTCTGACTTTTTTACTTATAGCTAATGTTGTTAACCCCATAATGGGGACAATAGAAACATAAACTAAACCAACCAGCCAATTAACATAAAAAGCATAAACCGTAACAATAGACATGCTAAGGCCAGCTAAAAAAACTATATTAATCAAACTGGCGATAAGGGCCTGGGAATCTTTTCTGGCTTTATCTGCTTTTTGCAAAAGCTCACCCGATCTCTGATCTTCAAATATTTGATAAGGCAAAGAAAAGGCATGACTAATCATGTCAGCATAAAGAGCGGCACCAACCTTTTGAGTAACAGAACTTACAAAATAATCCTGAAAATTCTTAGCGGTTCGGGAAATAAGAGCGGACGTGACTCCCGCCGCCAACAATAATAATGTCCCAGTCAAAAACTCATGCCTTTCTAGAATTGCGACCTTAGAAGCATAATTATCAATTATCAAACGAAAAATCTGCGGATCAACTAAAGAAAAAATTTGATTAACTGCCGCTAGCGACAAGGCCAAAATCAAGGCCTTCTTATATTTTCTTAAATATTTAAATAGTAATTTCATAAAGTTATTATTGGCAATTTTACACCATAAGGGGTATTAAGTAAATTAATAAATAAATTACTTTGGCGAATATTAATAAAAAGACCTGGCTTTAGTCAGATCTTTTTATCTTTGTAGTCCCTAGGGGAATCGAACCCCTGTTACCAGGATGAAAACCTGGTGTCCTAACCGTTAGACGAAGGGACCTCTCTTAAATTGGCCAAAATAAAAATCTAAGTTCTTAGATTTAACTTTATTTTATAGATAAAGTTCTTTTCTGTCAAATATTACTAAACAGCGCATTTAGCTAATAATTTGTCTTTTTCCTAAAATAACCTACAATACATAATATGTATATATTAGGCATAGAAACCAGCTGCGATGAAACAGCAGCTTCAATTATCAAAACCGACAATAAACTTCGGAATTTTTCAGTTTTATCTAACATAATATCCTCCCAAATAGAAATCCATCAAAAATATGGCGGCGTCGTTCCGGAAGTAGCCGCCCGTGAACATGTCTTAAACATCCTTCCTGTTATACATGAAGCTTTGGCTAAAGCTAAAATAAGACCACAACAAATTAAAGCAATTGGTATTACCAAAGGTCCAGGACTCATCACCTCTCTTATGACCGGCATAGAAACTGTGCGAGTTCTAGCCTTTGCCTGGAATAAACCGATTATAGAAGTAAACCATATTTCTGGACACATTCATGCTAACTTTATTAACCCGGCCACACCGATTAAATTTCCAGCCATGATCCTAACCGTTTCTGGCGGTCACACCAATTTAGTTTTAATGGATAAAAACCACAAAATTAAGATTATCGGCGAAACTAGGGATGATGCGGCTGGAGAAGCTTATGATAAGGGAGCTAAAATGATGAATCTCGGCTATCCGGGCGGTCCAATCATTTCTAAATATGCCGCTAAACACAAAAACAGAAAGAATAAGAATAAAGCCAGCGAACTAAACTTTCCTCGCCCTATGATAAATTCGGCTGATTTTGACTTCTCTTTTTCCGGTCTCAAAACTTCCCTACTGTACCAGCTCCAAAAAGATTCAGTCTGGAAAAAACGTATTCCTGAATACTGCTATGAATTTCAACAAGCTATTATTGATATATTAATTAGTAAAACTCTTAAAGCCGCTAAAAAATACAGAGCTAAGACAGTTATGCTGTCCGGCGGAGTAAGCGCTAATAATGAACTGCGATCTCAGTTAGAGGCGGCTGTCATGGCCAAGCTTCAAAAAACCAACTTCCTAGTACCGGCTAAAGAATATACTACCGACAATGCGGCTATGATTGCCGCGGCCGCAGCTTTTAGCCTGAACCGATCCGCTAATTTCAAAAAACTAAGGGTTGATGCCAGTTTACAACTTAAATAAGATAAGTTAATATTCAGATGTTAAGGCTCGATGGCGAAGTGGTCTAACGCTGCAGTTTGCAAAACTGCCATTCGTGGGTTCGACTCCCACTCGAGCCTCAAAAATACCCCATATGGGGTATTTTTAATTAAAAAAGCTCTGAGATTACCCAGAGCCCCTAAAACCCAACCTCTACTTATCTTAGCTCATTGTAATAATTAACTTCTCTGCTAAATATTTTACCTGATAATCGGTAGAATTAGCCAGAGAGTTCGCTATAGATAATATAGAATTTCTTAAAAAATCGCTTTGATTATGACGACATTTCCAAAGTAAATAACAAATTGAGAGTCCAATTTTAATTTTATTTTGATAGCCTTCCTTTTCCAGGGCTATCGTAGTATCGAAAATATTGTGAAGATTTTCCGCTAAATATTTATCTGAATCTGTAGAACCATATTTAAACCCAGAAAATATTATTTGACCAGCGCCAATGCGATCATGCGTAGAATAAGTGCCAATAAACTGGAGAGGGTAACAATATTTTTGGTCACCTTTAGGCATATATCTCTCAAAAATATCCGCCTTTATTACCCATCGATCTAATACATCAGATTGTCGTTCCACTGACTTTATTAATAGCCAGACAGTTTTTGGTAACCAACCAAATAGCACGGGGATCTTGAGTAATTCTACTCTTAATAACGGGTAATGTGGATTCTCGCCATATACATGTGAGCCAAAAAGAGCAAGATCTAAATCATGTTTAGAAAATCCATTATTTAAACCCACTCTTGCGGATACTTCATTAATCTTAGCCATACGGCCTCCTTCTTTTGTTTTTTTAGTAGTTTATTATGGATAACCACCTAATCCGTTCGCCCAAAGACGCACCTAATCATGTACATGACTAGGAATTTTTGTTAAAGATCTTTCAATATAACACTTAAAGTATTATACTATAAAATCACAAATAAGTCAAATTATAACAAGTATAAACACCGAGACATGTGTTTAAGTATACACCCAAAACACCCAAAATCTGTGGATAACTTGTGTTTTGTGTGTATAAGAAGCGATTTTAAGTCTAAAATAGCATAGACTTAAATATTAAAAAATACCTAAAAAATGACAATATTTATTTAAAATTAGCTAAGATATATTAAAATAGCCATTTTAAGTCCACTATATTTGACCCCCATGTTACAAAGTGCTATAATATAGATACGTTCATTAACTAACTCTTGATTTCATTGCCAACGCTGACGTGGCAAAGAATATAACTGAGCAGATTATATCGGCTAATCAAAAAATAAGCTTTGATAAAAACCAAAAAGAATTTTTACCAAACCTGATTAAATTAGCAAAATAATCAAAACAAATCATTAATCTGCAAAGAGTTGGTAGAACCGCTCTTTAAGTCAGCAGATGAGCCCTTTTCTCGATAACACATCGGAACAATCCTATGTTATTGGGAATGAAGCTCAGACAAGGCCTATTATTTATTTATTCTTTATTTAATAAAGAGCGGCCCGTCTGGGCTTCTTTTTTATTTCAAAAAGCCATATTTGGCAAAACCCTTATTCTTAGCTATACTCCAAATGAATCTAAACTTATGCCATTATCAATCGGAATAGTCGGCCTACCTAATGTCGGCAAATCAACTTTATTCAATATTTTAACCAAAAAGGGCGTGGAAGCGGCTAATTATCCTTTTTGTACTATAGACCCTAATGTCGGCGTGGTTAAAGTGCCAGATTTTCGCTTAGATCAGCTAGCCGCGGTTTCTAAACCAGTTAAAATTACCCCTACTACTATAGAATTTGTGGATATTGCTGGCTTAGTAGCGGGTGCGCACAAGGGCGAGGGGCTGGGTAATAAATTTTTGGCTCATATTAGGGAATGCGATGCTATCTGCGAAGTTATTAGAGACTTTAAAGACGGCAATATTATCCATGTTCAGGGGAAAATAGACCCATCCGGAGACAAGGAAACAATTAATATGGAGCTAATATTCGCTGATTTAGCTACTGTAGAAAAAAGACTGGAAAGAACTCGACGAGATTCTCGGAGCGGGGACAAGGAGCTTATTTTTCAAAACCAGGTATTAGAAAAAATATATAAACATTTGTCAGACGGCCTGCCTATTAGAGACATGTCTTTTGAAGATGATGAGCTAATATTCGTTAAAACATTAACATTACTAACTATTAAGCCGATCATCTATCTCTTAAATATAGACGAAAGCCATGCCGGAGATGTTCTGTCCGGAACGAATGACTTAATTATCAAAATTAATGTAAAATTAGAAGAAGAAATTGCTAGTTTGCCAGAAAACGAACAGGCCGAGTATGTTAAAGAGCTTGGCCTAGAGCAGAGCGGTTTAGACAAGCTGATTCAAAGCGCCTATAAAATATTAGGGCTAGATACTTTCTTTACTACTGGTAGTGACGAAACCAGGGCTTGGACCATCAAGAAAGGAACTAAAGCTCCTCAAGCGGCTGGGGTTATCCATACCGATTTTATAAAAGGGTTTGTCAGGGCTGAGGTCATAAACTGGCAAAAGTTCGTTGAATGCGGCAGCGAGGCAAAGGCCAAAGAACAGGGCCTGGTCCGAACTGAGGGGAAAGAATATGTAGTAACAGATGGCGATGTCTGCAACTTCCTAATCAATAAATAGTAAATACATAAAAAAGAGAGTCGCGAGACTCTCTTTTTTTTATTTTGTATTATTTGTTTCATTAAACTCTACCTATCCCATTTTCTCTAAAACAACTATTTCTCGATATACTTTCTGCCCGGGGCGGCCATAAATAATTGTGTCCCGACCAGTTTTTTTAATAAACTCGCTACCGCGCAAGTCATCGGGAATCATACTTATTATTTTAAACCCGGCATGTAGCGGAGTCATCGGCTTCTGCCCATAAAAATTAGGCCAAACCATAACAACCCGACCATTAGCCTTTAGAACTTTAAAAAACTCTTTAATAGCCTCTGAATACATCGCTTCCAAATTGCTAATTACCACCGAAAAGTTTATTTGTCCCCGTTGTGGACCGAGAAACGGCTCAGTAATAATGGCATCAGCCGAATCAGCTTTAATAAACTTTGATAAATTTTCTGCCTTCTTAACAGCCAACTTTAATCTAAGCCCTTCAATCTTATATAATTCTCTAAGCCAGCTAATATTCTTATGAGTATCATCAATAGCTTTAGCAGACACATCGGAGCCGAATAAATGTTTATAACCTAGCAGAGCCGCCTCGCTCAAAATTGTTCCTGAGCCGCAGAATGGATCAATAATAACCGACTCGCTATTTTCTACCTGCGCTAAATTAATCATGGCCTGAGCTAATTTTGGCGGCAACATGCCGGACAGATCATCTCTAGCGGGTCGCCCATAATCACGTAATGATAAATCTTTAAACGGCTGGACGGCTAAAGTTTCTCCAATCAAAGTATTTACTCCATCAACCGACAAGACAATTTCTATGCCTCTCGTGAGTAGTTTATTCTGAGCAACAACTACGCTTGATAAAGTTTTCTCGCGACTCACTACAAAACGAGAGCTAATTCCCTTAGTGCTTAAATATTTTTTTAATTTTAACCCCAAGTCCTGTTTATTAAAATTAGACTTGCCGTAGTCAGAAAAACCAAAATTAAATTTTCCTTCTTTAGCCGATGATTGTTTCTGCTCCACTATCTGCTGTATCTTTATTTCTAATTTCCCTTTATCTAGAGTGGTTTCCGACAGGATTATCCCGGCTTTAATAATTCCCCCCAGACGCTTAATCATTCGGGATAAATCCGGCTCAGCGTCAGACTCTCCTATTAAAAAATCAGCTGCTAAAAGCCGTAAATTAGTAAATTTATGAACGGCTAAAAGTTCAGCAACCGATAGGGCGGTATTAGTTCCTAGGACAAAAAAATATTTCATATATATCCATGATATCTTAAGGAAGTTAAACTGGCAATTGCTTGACATGAACTAAAAATACGTGATAGGTTCTTATCTGTTGATACAGTTCTTTCCACAATAACCTACCACCATCAATGTGAGGACAAAACATGAAGCAGCTCTTTTTCATTTTAGCTATAGCAACGATTGCTTTAGCTCAGGCCGACCCTAAGACTAGCCCTCGGACAGACACCTTAATTATCAGAAGCCGCGGCTACATAGATTTATTAATTAAAAAGGGGGACGTCAGGTACACAACAAGATTTTTTTTCAAAAATATTGACCAATCAATTTTTTCCAATAACGATATAAAAAAATTGGAAGAAACCGGCGAAGTAATTGTTAGAGAGACTAAATCAACCTTGCCGACAGAAGTTTTTCCTCTAGTAAAGATCCAACGGACATACCGTCTCGGCTCATTTATAGTCAAATCTGTCCGAACATCAGGTGGTCCAGAAAAAACCATAAAAAAATATGTCACACAACTATGGCCAAAAAATTACCTTGAACGAGGAGAGGTAACAATTAGTTGGTGGCTATCAATTCTATGGATCTTTCTGCCAACTCTTCTAATAATCGTTATGGCTATTAAATCAGCCGGCCGTAATACTTGGCGAATGATTATTTTTTCCGCCATGAGCTCAATAGCCTTAATAAGCATTGCTACTATCGGCTTTGATAATGGGGCTATATTAGGAGCCCTAATCGGATTTATGCTAATGGCTATAATGGGCGCCATTCTCGGCTACTCAATTTCTGGCGACTTTGGCTTATTAGCCGGCCCTATAGCTGGTATAGCCAGCGGCACCATTACTGGTACCTACGCCGGCCTATTTAGTAATCACCATGCTCCGGCTGACCCTATTTGGAACTATATCTGGTATTATTTAGTAATAGCCGGATTAGCCATAATAATCCATCTAGTTTGGGCTAAAGTCCAAGAAGAGCAAAGAGATCTATATATTAAAAGTATATTTGATTGAAAAATCACAATTTTGGAAGCGTCATAATAATGGCGCTTTTTTATTTTGGCTCCTGTATTCAGGCCATGGGGTTTACCGCCCCCCCCTTATACATCCCTTGCCTTTTTTTAATCTTCGTGCTAAATTAGGTTTACAAATTAATATTTACTAATATCTTTCCCATATCTTGACCAGTTTCAAGATAATTCCGCCAATATTAGAGCGGAATTAGAGGTATTCTTTGACCCTAAGTCTTTAGAATACTTAGGGATTTTATTTAATAAGGGCCTTTAAAAATTATTTAAAAAAAATTTAAATAATTTTTAACACCCATCATTTATAATAACTATGTCAAAAACCAAAACATCCGGAGCGACCCATTACGAAATTTTATTTATCGTTCCCAACAAATTCACCGACGATGAAGCTAAAACCATCGCCGGCCAAGTTGAAAAAACCATTACTGCGGGTGGCGGGGAAATCACCCTACGTGAATACTGGGGGAAAAAGCGCTTAGCTTACGAGATAAAACACAATGCTTTTGGGTATTACGGCCTATTTGAATTTGATCTAGAAGGAGCCAAGTTGGCCAAGATCGATAAGGACCTCCGCCTATCCGCTGATGTCCTGCGCCATCAAATAATTGTCAAAAAAGCTAAAACTGAAAAAGAAATTGCTAAAGAGAATAAAATCCGCGCTAAAATCGATTCTAAAAAAGCCGCTGAAGGAAAAAAGTTAGAAGAAAAAACAAAAACTGCGTCCAAATCTGAAGTAGCGGCCAAAACGGTTGGCGACAAGAGAGTAGACCTAAAAGACTTGGACGAAAAATTAGAAGGCATCCTTAGTGCCAAAGATTTAATTTAATAACGAGAGCTCAAAAATGAGCTAGTCCAAAAATATGAATCTAAACAAAGCAATGCTTATCGGAAATTTAACCCGTGACCCAGAGCTGAGAAATACAGCGACGGGACAAAGCGTGGTATCTTTTTCCATCGCTACTAACTTAGTTTGGACAGATCAAAGCGGCCAACAACAAAAGAAAACTGAATTTCATAATATTAGCGCCTGGCGCAAATTAGCGGAAATTTGTGCTAAATATTTACACAAAGGCTCTAAAGTATATATTGAAGGACGCTTGCAAACTACCGACTGGACTGATAACGCCGGCGTTAAGCGTTACCGAACGGAAATAGTCGCCGAAAACATGATCATGCTAGATAATAAAGGCGGAGCGGGAATGAATGATAATTTTTCCAGCCCACGCGGCGCATCATCTAGCGAGCCGACCATAGAAATTCCCGAGGAACCTATGGACGATGAAGAAATCCGCGTTGAAAATATCCCTTTCTAAATAAAATAATAAAATTATGACCAACAAAAAAGCTAAAGAATGTTATTTCTGTGTTAATAATTTAGACGTTGACTATAAAGACACGCGCACTCTACGCCGCTTCGTCAATTTCTATATGAAAATTTTACCGGGAGCTAGAACTGGCGTCTGCTCTTGGCACCAAAGAAAACTAGCCGATGCCATTAAACGTTCTCGCGTAATGGCCCTTTTATCTCCAACTCATAAATAACCGACGCCTATGTTGAATTTTAACGAAATAAAAACTGGCCGCGTTATTAAAGTGAATAGCGAGCCTTACATAATCATTAAGACTGATCATCATAAGATGGGCAGGGGCGGGGCGGTTCTAAAAGTAAAATGCCGCAACTTAATTAACGGCAATATTTTAGAGAGAACCTACCAAGGAGCGGAAAAAGAGGAAGAAGCCGAGACTGAAACCAAAAAAGCTAACTTCATGTATAAAGATAAAGATGAAGCCTACTTTATGGACAATGCTAGCTTTGAACAATTCAACCTTCCCCTAGAGGAGATCGGCGAATCGGCCCATCAATTTCTAAAAGAGGGCGTTGACGTTGACGTCTTATATTTTGAAAGCCGGCCAGTCTCTATTAGCCTGCCAATTAAAATGGAATTTAAAGTCGTGAGTGCTCCTCCGGGAGTTAAGGGCAATTCTGCCGGCAATGTTAACAAGCAAGTAGAAATAGAAACTGGTGCTAAGATAAACGTTCCCATGTTTATTAATGAAGGGGATGTGATAAGAATCAATACTGACACCGGCGAATACGTAGAAAGAGCTAATTAGCTTTAACCGCCCCCTTAAGACGGGGGCGGTTTTTTGTTACTTTGTCCCTTTCTCGGCCTGATGATATAATATTAGTGCTTAATTAACTACCTATGACAACCGTGGCTTTATTTATTTTTATCGTTGGATTTACAGTCTTAGCCTTCAAGCGCTTAGACTGGGCTCTTTTATTACTAATAGCTTCACTGCCGACCTATTTAATTCGTTTCAAAATCTTTGGGCTGCCTTTCACCTTATTAGAAGCCATGATTCTGATTAATTTCACTGCCTGGACAATTAAAAATTTTCTCCCCCAATTTAAAGAAATATTTAAACGCCCTAACAATAAAGTTTATTACCCATTCTCCTGGGAAGTTATTCTAGTCTTAATAGTTTCTTGGGCGGCGGTCTGGACGGCCGGATTTAGTGCCAGTGCTCTGGGTGTATGGAAAGCTTATTTTTTTGAACCAATACTACTATTCCTTTTAATCTTTAATGTTTTTAAAAATAAAGCTGAGCTAAAAAAAATCTGGTGGGCGCTTCTTATCTCTGCGGCCGCCGTATCTATTTTTGCCTTATTTCAAAAAATAACCGGCCTTTTTATTTCTAATCCATTTTGGGCGGCCGAGGAAACGCGGCGGGCGGTTTCTTTTTTCGGTTATCCAAACGCTGTTGGTCTCTACCTCGCACCACTGACAATATTATTTAGCGGCTGGCTTATGTCTTATAATTGGAAAAATATCAAAGACAAATACCCAGAAAAATTATTTATCTCTCTGACTATCATAATCTCTCTATCAGCTATTTACGCCGCTCATTCTGAAGGGGCCCTAATTGGAGTTGCCGCCGCCTTATTGGTTTTTGGATTACTAGCAGGTAAAAAACCGAGACTAATCGTTATTACGGCTGGCATTATTATAACCGCCGGCATTTTTCTAAATACACCGGCCAAAAATTTGGTGATGACTAAGTTAAGTCTGCAAGATTTATCGGGCCAAATCAGGCTGCAGCAATGGAAAGAAACCGGACAGATGTTAAAGAACGGCCGTTTAATTACGGGCGCTGGATTAAGCCAATATCAATCAGCTATAAAACCCTACCATCAGGAAGGAATATTTTTTAACAGAGATAACTTAGAAAATTTTGGCACCATCACTTACGCTAGCTCTACTTTGCGCACCAAGTATTGGCAGCCCGTAGAAATATATATGTACCCTCATAATATTTTTCTAAATTTTTGGACAGAGTTAGGCCTACTAGGGGCCTTAGTATTTATTTGGCTGATTATGCGCTACCTATGGTCAGCCTGGCAGCTAACTAAAAAATTAAACAATAATGGAACCAATGATAAATATTTAATTTTGGGGTTATTCTCTGCGATGATAGCTATCGTTGTACACGGCTTAGTTGACGTTCCTTATTTTAAAAATGATTTATCGGCTATGTTCTGGATCCTACTAGCTCTGTTAGGGTTCTTAAATATAATTAACCAGAGAGAAAAAAACAGCCTCCAAAATTAATCAATAAAAATTTGATACTTATGAAAATAGTTTTACAGAAATTTATTGCCGATAGTGGCTATTCTTCCAGACGGCAAGCCGAGGAACTAATTAGGGACGGCCAGGTAGAAATTAATGGGCAATTAGCTTTTATTGGCGAACGGGCCGATCCGGCTTTAGATAGGGTAAGTATTAGGGGCCGAGAATTAAATCCCGCCATCGCCAAAATATATATTAAACTAAACAAGCCGGTCGGCTACACCTGCACTAACCGCCGCTTTAAAGGCGAGGAGAATATTTTTGATTTAGTTGATATTAAAGATAGGCTATTTGCTATCGGCCGACTAGATAAAGGCAGCCATGGCTTAATCCTCCTCACTAATGACGGCGGACTGACTCAAAAACTTACCCACCCTAAATTCCAGCATGATAAAATTTACGAAGTAAAAATAAAAGAAGAGGCCGGCGATGGATTTGCCATTTGCAAGCGCCTAGTATCCGGCGTTGATATCGGCGAAGGAGACGGCCTGGTTAAAGCTAAATCGGCCCAGTATTTACAAACTAAATCTTTTATAATAACCTTAAGCGAGGGGAAAAAAAGACAGATACGACGGATGTTGGGCACTTTAGGCTTTACCGTCTCGGATTTAAAACGAATTGATTTCGCGGGCATAAAATTAGACCGCCTGCCTGAAGGAGCCTGGGCCAATTTAACCGCCGAAGAAATTAATAGACTAATTAAATAATTAATAAAATATATGAACAACTCTGCCTTAATAAAACGATCTATTTTAAATTCTTTAGGAGTACTAGCCTACATTTCCCTGGTTTCCTTGTTTATGAACAATGCCGAAAAAATGTTTGGATCAGTTGATGATAAATTCATTAGTCCAATTGTTTTTTTGATGCTCTTTGTCTTATCAGCCCTGGTAACTAGCAGTCTAGTTCTTGGCAAACCAATACTTCTATATTTAGACGGTCTTAAAAAAGAAGGGGTAAGACTACTTATTTATACGGGATTCAGTTTATTTGTTTTATTATTATTATCATTTACTGCTCTATTCTTGATGAAATAGCCAGGGGAGAGGTGGCAGAGCTGGTTGAATGCACCGCTCTCGAAAAGCGGCAAGGGCGAAAGTCCTTCGGGAGTTCGAATCTCCCCCTCTCCGCATTTAAAGGAAAACAAGTAATTAGCGGCCTCTATAGTTCAACGGATAGAACGTGAGATTCCGGATCTCAAGATGAGGGTTCAATTCCCCCTGGAGGCACAAAAGTAAACTCAAATTAAAACAACCTGCCACGAGGCAGGTTGTTTTAATTGGCGGAATGGACGGGGCTCATTACCCGGGGCTCGCCGGCGCACAAGTGCGCATCGGCTCGCCTTTCTCGCCCCGTCTTGCTGACATACAAAAAATCAACCCAACGCAGGTTGGGTTGATTTTTCTAGCGGAATGGACGGGGCTCGAACCCGCGACCTTCTGCGTGACAGGCAGACGCTCTAACCAACTGAGCTACCACTCCAATAAGTCTTAAAAAATGGCCATTTCCTATTTAGCCACAAAAAAAGCATAGCAAAAAGATTTAATCTTGTCAAAAATGCTAAATAACCATAAAAGAGCCTAAAAACTTGCTAAAAATTGCTAAATACCCTATAATTTTATCAGAAAACTACATTTTATCTAGTTTTTTTAATTTACACTAATATGGATAAAGAGATAGACCAGAAAACAGTCAAAACAATAGAAAAACAATTATTAGGTCAAAAGAAACAAATCATGGAAGATTTGTCTGGTATATCGCGCCATGATGAGCATGAAAATGATGATAGAACTTCCAAATTTCCCGAATATGGCGACAAGCCAGATGAAAATGCTCAGGAGATAAATGACTACACGACTAACATGATGGCCGAGAAAGTTTTAGAAAAGAGTTTAGTTGATATTAATAATGCCCTGGACCGCATTAAAAAGGGTAATTACGGCCGTTGCAAATATTGTGACAATCCTATCGCGGAAAAACGTCTATTAGCTAGGCCCACCGCGAATTCTTGCGTAAGCTGCAAAACGGAATTACAAGAAAATGAATAAACTGACCAAAAATACTATTTATAACATAGCTATTGCCCTGGCGATAGCTATGTTTTTTATAATTGACAGGACCCTCAAACAAGCCGCCCTAATATTATCCTCAAAAGATATATCAATATTAAAAGATATTTTTACTTTCCATTTCGCCCCGAACTACTATATCGCTTTTTCTATACCACTCAGCGGCCAGCTACTAAATATTTTAATAATTATCTTAATTATTGCCTTACTATCCTATCTAACCTACTTAATCACCAAGAATAAAGTAAGTCGTTTTGAAATAATCTGTTTCGCTATTATGATAACCGGAGCAATTAGCAATATCATTGACCGTTTATCTTACGGATACGTAATTGATTATTTGTCCCTACGCTACTTTACGGTTTTTAATTTAGCTGACGTAATGATTAGCAGCGGAGCCATTATCCTAATACTAAAAAATCTAAAAAAGACTAATAAATAGTCTCTCTAATATACAAAATCTCGGCCCGGCCGAGATTTTTTAATTGATTAATTTAATTGTATTTCTCGCTCGTTCTCAGAAACAACTTTTAGATAAATATTTTTTGCTCTAACTGGGATAATATCTTTTACTTTTTCCGACCATTCAATAGCCGTTACTGTTTTAGGTGAACTAAAAAATTCCTCTATTCCAAGACTAACTAAATCTTGACCGGAATTTAAGCGATAAGCGTCAACATGACAAAAAATTTTAGCCTTTCCTGAACTATTATAGATTTTCAGAATATTAAAAGTCGGACTATTAACCTTATCTTTAATCCCCAGACCATCAGCTAGTCCTTGTAAAAACTTAGTTTTACCAGCGCCTAAATTTCCGTAAAGCGCAAAAATTTCTCCGCCCAGGCACTGTCGCCCCATCTTCTTGCCTAAGCGAAAAGTTTCTTCTTCATTTTTAGTTATGACCTTACTCATATTTACAGTTTATGTTATTTATCGGGAAAAATAAAGTTAGATATGAAAAGAGGGCTTAATGATAAGCCCTCAACCGTTAAAAAATAGCGTCTGACATTTTAGCCCATTTATGCTTAATGGCACTCCAGATATCTAATAATTTTTCCCATAAGTACCTAAAGGAAAAAAATAGACAGAAAACTGCGCCAAATATAGAACCGAACATAATTCCATAGGACCAGGAAAAAATAATTCCGTACAAAATGCCAAAGATCAGGCCAAATTTATGATCATAATTAAGGTTAATTCTCAACCTTATTAATAGGCCGACCGCTGGTCCAGACACAATCCCCACTATTAGGCCAACGGATATGCCTCTAATGACGTTATTGCCGAAACCAACACCTAGTCCGGTAGCCACGCCAAATATTAAGGCCGGTAGCACAGACTCCCTAATTACGAACTTAGCCAAGGAAAGTATCCTGGCTTCATTAGTTTTTAACATTACTCCTCCACTGTATTTTTAATTTTTTACTGAATTGATTAATAAATTCCTCAATTATTTGGAGAATTTATTAATCAATCCAGTCCATTATAAAGAACATTATTGATATCAAATAATATTATAATAATCAAAATATGTCAAATTTATAGATAGATTAGACAAAAATAACCATATTGACAAAATAAAAAAAATAAGGTAATTTTATATATTAATTTGTACCTTAAATTTTTTATAAATAGATAATAAAAGGAGGAGTTGTGAGCTACTATGAATACGCCGAGTACGCTGTACCGGAAAATATATTATGGCTCATGATAATTATAATCGGAGTCATAATAAAAAGGAGTGAGTTTTATCAAAAATTAACTGGCAAATTCTCTCCAAAGATAGGAAAAGCAAAGCAAAAGATTAAAGATAGCTGGCTAGAGTCGGCTATAAGAGCATATGCTCAAGATGTGCGGAGAAGGTATGAGTCTGGGGAATTAAAACTAATAGAGAAATTATTCATCCCCATCATCAAGCTAAAAAAATACACAGGAACAATTGCTAATTTGATATCTCTGCTGAGAATCCTGTTGGCAGTCATAGTCAGCCTGTTATTAATTATCCACCATCTAACCCAAGACTTTCTATATTTATTCTTTTCCCTTTTTACTTTTATTGTGGCTAGTTTATTAGATCTTCTGGATGGCGCAACAGCAAGGGCTCTAGACGAAATTAGTGAATTAGGCAAAAAGCTTGATCCGGTTGCTGACAAAATATTACTGGCCTCAGTATTTTTAACGATGGGCATAATATACATGCCATCATTTACTTTCTGGGCCGTAATAAGACAGGAATCATTTCTTTTAGTCATCAGCGGCTTAAAATGGATAGCTGAAAAATTACCTTTTACAATGGCCACCCAGGCTAACTACTGGGGAAAAACAAAGCTCGTCTTTGAGCTTATCGGCGGAGGATTGCTATTTCTATGCCCATTGCACGATATTTTTCCTCTGGCCTCACAAGTAATGTTTGTGTGCTCTATTCCACTAGCCATGGGAAGCATTATTAACTATTTAGCCAGCGTGAAAAGAGTCGCGTTGTAATTTAGTAAAAGCCTGTTCTGAAGAGAACGGGTTTTTTAATTATCCAAAACAATAAACTCACTTCTAGTTAATTTAACACTAACAAAAATAACTCCACGCAGGTGGAGTTATTTTTGTTAGTGGGCGCACAAGGATTCGAACCCTGGACCCCTTCGGTGTAAACGAAGTGCTCTAACCAGCTGAGCTATGCGCCCGATGTCGGCATGACGCCGAAACTTTTTCTATGAATGGTGGGCGAAAGAGGATTTGAACCTCCACAGCCTTGCGGCCACAAGCCCCTCAAGCTTGCGTGTCTACCAATTTCACCATTCGCCCGACGAAAAAAATCGTCAATTATTTGACGACTTTTTCTTTTAACTTTTTCTTATAGCCGTCGCGCAAGAAATATAATTTAGCCCGTTTAACCTCTGCCTGTTTTTTAATTTCAATTTTAGTAATAGTAGGCAGATTCAAAGGAAAAATTTTCTCCACTCCAATGCCCTCAGAAACTTTACGAACAGTAATAGTCGCGCCAGTCTCTTTATTGTGCTTGCGAGCAATTATCATCCCTTCAAAATACTGAATTCTCTCCTTTTCTTCACCCTTGGAGTTTAATTCTTTAATTTTTTGATGGACCCGGACAGTCATTCCCGGTTTAAGGTCTAATTTGGTCTCAACCATATGGTTAAATATTATAAACGAGATCTTAAATCTCGTTTTTAAAAAATGCTTATTAATAAGGCAAATCTTGTCTAATATTATAATTAATTTTTTGTATTGTCAAGATGTGCCGCTACCCACTCATAAACTTTATCAAAAACCTGTTGTGGGCTTAAATTTGTCGTATTTAGGCAAAAATCATAGTTAGTCTGATCAAAGACATGAATACCATAATATTTAAAATAGCGTGAATCATCGCTAACGACTCTTTCCTGTGTATTAACTACTAATTCCTGCCAACTTGACAAATTATGAGCTTCATTTCTAGAATTTCCCTTCTGCAAACTAGAAAAGATCCTTTTAGCGCCCTCTTCCTTATCAACATCCAAATAAATCTTGAGGGAATGGGGAATAAAATACCAGGAAGTTCTGCCCTCAATTACAAAATTATCCTTTTCTTTGCCTAGTTTCCTCTGATATTCGTCAACCTCCTTATCATTATAAGGATCATCTTCGTTTAATTTACTAAAAGCGGCCACATCAACGCCCTTCTCCTTGGCCATTTGGCGCCATATATTACCCATATAATAACGCGGCCAGCCTAATTTATCGGCTAACATCTGGGCGATAGTGCTTTTGCCCGATCCTGGGGCTCCACTGAAAGATATAATCATAATATAGCTTTTGTAATCAATTTTTTGTATACTGATATCATAAACCATTTTTAAAAAATTAAAAAGAATAGCGTAAGCGCCTTAAAGGCGCTTTATCTGAAACGCTAATAGTCAATCATCTATGTATTTAGAGAAACTGGAAGTCCAAGGGTTTAAATCATTTGCTAATAAAAACAAACTTATATTCTCCGGCCTGCTTGATGGCCAAAAAAGAGGCCTAACCGCCATTGTCGGTCCTAACGGCTCAGGCAAGTCCAACGTAGCCGATGCGGTCCGCTGGGCACTTGGGGAACAAAGTCTAAAAACTCTGCGTGGCAAAAAAAGTGAAGATGTCATTTTTTCTGGTTCCGATCAAAAAAACCAACTCAGCCTGGCCGAGGTTTCTTTATATCTTAATAATGCAGAGGCCGCTAAAAATAAAGCGGCTCAGCCTGAGGCAATTGAAAAAGAAAGCGACTTAGACCAAATAATTTTGAGCTGTCCGGAAATATTAATTACCCGGCGATTATATAGGAACGGCGATAGCGAATATTTATTGAACGGCAGCCGCGTTCGCCTGGCTGATATTCAAATGCTGCTCGCTAAAGCCAATTTCGGACAAAAAACCTATAGTGTTATCGGCCAGGGGATGGTAGAAAATTTTTTAAGCTCTTCAGCGGCCGAACGCAAAGATTTCTTTGACGAAGCGACTGGGGTTAAACAATTCCAAATTAAAAGAGACTCTGCCTTGAACAAGCTAGAAAATAGCTACGAAAACTTGC
This sequence comes from uncultured Gammaproteobacteria bacterium, assembly GCA_964470695.1. Taxonomy (GTDB): domain Bacteria; phylum Patescibacteriota; class Patescibacteriia; order Patescibacteriales; family UBA12465; genus UBA12465. Next base: position 33,690 of record CAYYDR010000002.1, on the reverse strand, counting down.
AACAGGTAGACATGCTTCTCTCCGAAATAAAACCGCGTCTAAAAAGTCTGACTAGACAAGTGGAAAAATTAAAGAAACGAGGAGAAATTGAAACAGCGCTGCGCCAAGATCAGTTAGAATATTATGGTTTCCTCTGGCAGGATATTAATCGTAAGTTAGAAACCGCTAACCAGCGTTTTCTAGAAAATGAAAAAATAAAAATAGAACGCGAAAAAAAGTTAAATAAACTTAATGATGACTTAAATAAAATCCGCACAACCGACAACTCCCAGAAAATAAACGAATTGCAACCGCGGTTAAGAGAATTAGAAAATCAAAGAAATCAATATCTAAAACAGCTAGCTAAATTACAGGCGGAGCTGGAGGTCCAATTAGAAGCTCAGGGGCAATTTGACGTTTCTTGGCTTAATAACAAGCAAGGCGAGCTGACAACCGAGTTAGATAATCTTAATTTGGAAATAGAGTCTCTCAACAAGAATCAATCCAGCCATGAGGAAGACGAATTACGCGCCGAATTAAGCATAATAAATAAAGAATTAGAAAAGGCTTTTGATATCAAGAGACAGGTTAACCGCTTAGAAGAAGAGAAAGGACAATACCTGAAGCAGATTTCTAAATTAGAAGCCATTTTAGAAGTAAATCTAGAAGTACAAGGGCAATTTGATGTTTCTTGGCTTAATAACAAGCAGGAAGAATTAACAATGGAGCTGGCTAAATTAACTAAAGAATTAGACGACTTGCGTCTGGCTAGCAATCCGCAAGAAAGAAAAATTTTAGAGAATAAATTTGACTCCTTAAACCAAAGGCTGAGAGAGCTTAATCAAGAAATTGAAATAATTAATAAAAATTTAAAGAAGGCCGGAGCAGCGGGCAGCCAAACTGAACAATTAAGCCAACTAGTTGATGAATTCTTAACTAAGCTTGAAGCGGCCCAAGGGGAAAATGACCTGAATAAAATTAAAAAAATTATCGCGGAGGCCAAGAAGGAATTTAAAGATAAAATAGAAATATTAATGGCCGGCGGAAACCAAGACGAGCTAGCTAAAATAAAATCTATTCAGGAAGAAATAATCCGCCTAACCGAGGAAAGACAAGAAATAAATAATCGCTTAAATGAAGAGCGCTTACGCCTCTCTACTATCAGCGAGAGACTAAGGCTATCGGAAGATAAGGAAATTCAAATTACTCGCGAACTCAAAGATATTAAGGTTAAACTAGAGAAAGCACAAGTTAAGTTTGACGCTAGTAAAATTGAGGAGGAAAAATTACAAATCAACAAAAAAATCAGTGCCCTGGATAAAGAAATTGGCTTGCTAGCCAAGGAAGACTCCTCAACAGAACTAAATGATAAAAAACAACTTTTATTATCCCGGCTTCAAGATTTACGGCTAAAGACTTCTACTATCAGCGAGAGATTACGATTATTACAAGCTAAAAAAATCCAGACCGAAAATGAAATAAATAGTATACAGGGAAAAATCGCCAAGAGCCAAATTAAATTTGACGCCGGCCAGATTGAAAATGAAAAAAAAGCTATTAACCAAAAAATCGCCCCTCTTAACGAAGAGATAAAAACTTTAGAAAAATCCTTAGATGAGCTTAGCCAGGCCAAAGAGGCGGAAAAAGCCCAGATGTTCTCCATCCAAAAAAATATTCAAGCCTTGCAACAAGAGCTGAATGACGTTCTGTCAGAAATAAATAATTTAAAGATAGAAGCAACCAGACAAGAAACCAGACTAGAGGATCTAGAGACTAACATCCGCAATGAAGAGTTAAATGTCCTTGATATTAAAAATTATCAGCCCAGCGAAAACAATTTAGACATAGATCGCTTATCAAAACACATTAATACTAATAAGAGCCAACTAGAACAAATAGGCGGGATTGATCCGGAAGCGGAAAAAGAATATCAAGAGACAAAGGAGCGCTACGATTTCTTAAGCGGCCAGACTGAAGATCTAGATAAAGCCATTAAGTCTCTGGAAGAAATAATTTACGAATTAGACTTAAACATTAAAAATCGTTTTGACGCTGAATTTAGGGTTATTTCCGAAAAATTCAACGACTATTTCAAGATTCTTTTTAATGGCGGGACAGCCAAAATATCCAAACTAATGGTTGATGACTTGGAAACTGAAGAAGCTAAAAATAATCAGAATAATAACGGGACTGAAGCGACTAGCGGATTAACCCCGGCCGAAGTGGCGATTAAAACCGCTATGGACGAGAAGTTAAAAAAGATAAAATTCCTCAAGAAGCATAATGCCGTCGGACTAGCGGGGATAGAAATCCAAGCCACCCCGCCCGGGAAAAAGATTCAAACAGTAACCATGTTATCGGGCGGAGAAAGAGCTTTAACGGCCATTGCCCTTATTTGCGCCATTATCAGCGCTAATCCCTCTCCTTTTGTGGTTTTAGATGAGGTAGACGCGGCTCTTGATGAAGCTAATTCCGAACGTCTAGCTAAAATATTGGATGATTTGTCCAATAAGACCCAGTTCATTGTTATTACTCATAATCGCGCCTGCATGCGCAAGGCCAGTATCTTATATGGGGTAACGATGGAATCAGACGGAGTCAGTAAATTACTAAGTGTAAAATTAGATGAACTAAAAAAATAAAGTAATTCTTTAAAAAAAATTTAAATTTATTTCATACCAAATAAACTAAAATAAAAACTAGCTCTCAGGGCTAGTTTTTATTATTTTATATTTAATGGTATGGCTACTAAAGTATGGACGGCCGCTCTCAACGGCCTAGAGGCTGTCATTGTCACCGTAGAGGCGGACGCGGGCGGCGGCGACTTTGGGCAGATCTCCATAGTTGGATTGCCTGACGCCGCTTTGTCGGAAGCAAAGGAAAGGGTCAAAAGCGCCTTACGAAATTGCGGCCTGGAATTTCCCCGTCGCAAAATTACCGTTAATCTTGCTCCGGCCGGATTAAAAAAACATGGTTCAGCTTATGACTTGCCTATCGCTATTAGCATTCTAGCTTTAAAAAATAAATTTTTTACGAACCTATCTGAATGTCTGATTTTCGGTGAGTTATCTCTACAAGGCGAGGTAAGGCCGGTAAATGGCGCCCTATCTATGTCTTTAGCCGCGAAAAAAGCCGGCTTAAAAAATATTTTCCTGCCCAGCCAAAATGCCGCTGAAGCTAGCCTAGTCAAAGGACTAAAAATATTTTCTCTTCATAATTTATCGGAGTTGATAAAATATTTAAAACAGGGGCAACTAGCTGATCCGGGCCATAATTACCATGTAGCAAAAACTAGAGTCAGATCTTATACTGATTTATCAGATATTAAAGGACAAGCCAAGGCTAAACGGGCTTTAGAAATAAGCGCGGCTGGCGGCCACAACCTGCTCTTATATGGTCCGCCCGGCTCTGGCAAAACATTACTAGCTAAAGCAATGCCTAATATTCTGCCCACCCTTAGTTTTGAGGAGCGACTAGAGGTGACCCAAATATATAGCGTAGCTGGAAAATTTAACGGAAATGAACAATTAATCTCTGACCGGCCATTTAGATCGCCCCATCACAGTGCTTCGGCTATTTCTTTAATCGGCGGCGGCACCTGGCCTCAACCAGGAGAAATATCTCTAGCTCACCGCGGCGTCCTATTCCTAGATGAATTTCCTGAGTTCTCCCGATCTGTTCTAGAAAATTTACGCCAACCATTAGAAAACGGGGAAATTAATATCAGCCGTACCGCTAACCACGTTTGCTTTCCCGCCAAATTTATATTACTGGCCGCCATGAACCCCTGCCCCTGTGGTTATGCCAGCGATAAATCAACGCGCTGTTCCTGCCGCGCTGGGCAAATTACAGCCTACAAGCGACGCCTATCTGGACCACTGCTAGATAGAATAGAATTACACGTAGAAGTGCCACGCTTAAATTTTGCCCATCTGACTGGAGATGAGCCGAGCGAAAATTCCGCTACTGTACAAAAAAGAGTTGAGAGGGCTAGGCGCCAACAAGCCGAACGTTTTAAAAATCATCCGATTATCACAAATTCTGAAATGTCTAACTCTCTATTAAAAAAATATTGTTATTTAGACCAGCCCTGTCTTGATCTGCTTTCTAGAGCAAGCCATAGCCTAAAATTATCAGCTCGGGCCTGTTTCCGTATCATAAAATTAGCTCGCACTATCGCTGATTTAGGCTCAGAAAAAAATATTCTCCCCTCTCACCTCAGCGAAGCTCTACAATACCGCCCTAAATTGGAATAATAAACACATTTTTGCTATAATGAAATTGAAAATATAATTAGCTAATATGTCTAAAAAAATAAGTATTTTATTACTGCTGGCCATTTTTTTATTAAGCTCCGGTTTCGGCTGCAAAGTGACTGACCAAAAAACTCAAGAAGCCATGAAGCCCATCAAAATTACCTACTGGCGCGTTTTTGATGGACCAGACGCTTTCCAGGATATTATTACAAAATATAAGACTATCCATCCCTTTATTACTATTGAGTACCGCAAACTTCGTTTTGAAGAATACGAAACAGAACTCTTAAATGCTTTAGCTGAAGACCGCGGGCCGGATATATTTTCTATTCATAATACTTGGATGGAAAAATACCAGCCAAAACTAGCCCCCATCCCGGCTACTATCAGCATGGTTTACCCAGTAGCCAAGGGAACCGTCAAGAAAGAAGTGGTTTTAGAAATGCGCACGACTAATAGCTTAACCTTGAAAGAATTAAAGGATAATTTTGTTGATGCCGTTAGCCATGACGTTATATTAAGCGACGGAAAGATATACGGCCTCCCTCTATCAGTAGACACCCTAGCGATGTTCTATAATAAAGATTTATTTAATAATGCCGGGATTAGCCAGGCGCCTCAATACTGGAATAAAGAATTCCTTCAAGACATTAAGAAATTAACTAAACAAGATCCTAAAAAAGGAATAATCCAAGCTGGCGTTGCCTTAGGCGGTAGTTCTAATATAAATCGTTTCAGTGACATCCTCTCAGTCTTAATGGCTCAAAACGGAGCAACTATGATGGCAGACGGGAAACAAGTCGCTTTTAATCTAATCCCTCCATTTGGCCGAGAAAGCAACTATAACCCAGGTATAGAAGCTCTGCGTTTTTACACCGATTTTTCTAACCCCGCCAAGGAATCATATTCTTGGAATAGTGATTTACCAAATTCTTTAAGCATGTTCATTAGCGGTAACTTAGCAATAATGTTTAGTTACTCCTATGATTTAGCTACTATTAAGGCTCAGGCTCCAAAATTAAATTTTTCGGTGGCTAAAATGCCCCAAATAGAAGGAAACCCGCCGACCAATATTAATTTTGCTAATTACTGGGTTGAAGTCGTTTCTAAAAAAAGCGCTCACCAAGACGAGGCCTGGGATTTTATCCAATTTATTACCAAAGAAGAACAAGTTAAAAGTTATCTAGAAAAAACCAAGCGTCCAACCGCTCTTCGCTCTCTAGTAGCTACCCAGAGAGCTGACAATGAGATTGGCGTCTTTGCCGACCAAGTATTAACCGCTAAAAGCTGGTATAAAGGTAAAAATGTCCAAGCGGCCGAAAGTGCTCTTAAAGAAATGATTGATATTGTAGTTAAAAATACCGGCGAGAAAATACAAGACATTATTGATACTGCCGCCTCTAAAGTACAACAGACTGTTAATTAATATACAAAAATTATATGTTTAAAAAAAGCCTTTTCCCGCTCATCATTTTTGGATTACTGATATGTAATATTGCTTTGGCCCAAACCGCATCTACCGGTATACTGCCCGACGCCCATGGTGCGGCGGCCGACGCTAACTGCGTAAACAGAGCGGCCGAACTAAAACAGGACCCCCGAACTTACTGCGGCAATTACGAACTTAACGATTTTATCCGTTTAGGAATTAATATTGCTAGATGGATATTAGGCATAGTTGGCTCATTATGCTTGTTCATGTTCATCATGGGCGGACAGGAGCTGCTTCTATCCGGCGGATCTAGCGAGAAAGTCCAAAAAGGTAAAAAAATATTTGTGGCGGCTATTATCGGATTATTAATAGTTTTAGGCAGCTTCTTAATTATTAAAGCCTCCTTAGGAATAATTGGGCTAGATTGGAATGGCGAAGCATTTGATAGCAATGAACAGCCTATAAAGATAAAGCAGTTGCCCGACCAGCCAGCCGCACCAAACCAATAAAATCCAGCTTAAATGTCCCCATTCATCCCTAAAAAATTACCTCTAGCGGAAACGGCCGGAGAAAAATTACGGCAAGCCCGCCTTTTCAAGAATTTAAAGATTGAGGATATTGCTAAAAAATTGAACATCAGATCAGAATATTTAATTGCCCTAGAAGAGGAGCGCTTTGATAAATTACCCACCGGGCTATACGGGAAAAATTTTCTTAAAGAGTACGCCGCATTTCTCGGCTTTAAATTAACCGACATCATGAAAAGCCTAGAGGAAGGTCTGCCTCACAATGATACCGAAGATCCCTTCTCGCAAAAAATTGTTAAAAAAAATAAATTTATTATATTTCCTAAGATTATTAGAAACGCTCTAATAATTATCGCTGTTCTTGTCTGTTTCCTTTATTTAATATCCTACTTTAAAAAAATTATTTTCCCTCCTGATTTATTAGTGAGCCAGCCAGCCAAAAATATTTTAGTAAAATCTCTGGTCATAACCGTTACGGGGCAGACTGAGCCAGAAGCCGAAGTCAGGATAAATAACACCATTATTCTAAATAATCACGGCGGACATTTTTCTCAAGATATTAACTTAAAAAAAGGTTTAAATAGCCTTATTATCAGTGCTAAGAAAAAATATAGCCGGGAGCAGGTGGTTGTCCGCCAAGTGATTGTTGAATAATCTAAAACTACAAAAACATTAAACAAAATATATGCCAGAAATAAAAAGAACTGCCCTATTTGACATTGCCACAATTTTAAGTAAAATGGGCTTAGGTGAAAGACAGCATGTAGCCGATTTGGGCTGTGGTAATTTTGGCTTCTTTGTCTATCCTCTGGCGCGCCTAGTCGGCAAACAAGGAAAAGTATACGCGGTTGATATTCTAAAAAGCACTTTAGAGGAAATAAAGAAAGAATCAAAAAAAGAAAATCTCCCTCAAGTCGTCACTGTTTGGAGCAACTTGGAGATATTTAAAGCCACTAAGATAGAGACTAGTAGCCTAGATCATGTGCTACTCATAAATGTCTTGCATCAATCTGATAAAAAAATAGAAGTACTGCGCGAAGCAATCCGCTTGTTGAAGCGAGGCGGCCAAATGCTTATTATTGAATGGAAGAATGCCGACTCCCCTCTAGGGCCGACCCCCGAAAAAAGAGTAAATCTTGATTCTCTAAAGGCGGCGGCGCCAAAAATAGGTTTAGATATTAAAGAAGAGTTCGTGGCTGGGCCATTCCATTTTGGATTAATTTTAACTAAATTATAATATGAAAAATCTAATTACTCTGAGTTATTGGTTTAACCTGAGACCAGAGCCACTAGTCCCATCCGCCTATAAAATGTTAGTTGGCTTTCTAATATTGCTAGCCGTCCTAGCTATTGTTACCGCTTGGCTAAAAATGAAAAATAGCCTATACCGAGGCTTATTAAAGCGCCTATATTCTTTTTTTCTAGCTAACACTATCCTGGGCGTAATAATATTATTTTTTAACTACGAAACAGTGCCTTTCTTCTCAGCTCGCTTTTGGCTAGGGTTATGGGCGATATTAATGATTATCTGGCTAGCCTGCATCTTGAAAGATCTTAAATCTATCCCCGCTAAAAAGAAGCAGATAGAGCATGAAAAGGAGCTAAAAAAATATATCCCCTAACCAAATCTATTACATATTAGAATAAAGCCCCTTTTTCAAGGGGCTTTTTATATGACTAATCATAAAATATTAGGTGGCTACGGAGAACAATTGGCCGCGGACTATTTAAAACGCCATGATTATAAAATAATTGCCAAGAATTACAGGATAGGACGTTTTGAATTTGATCTAATTTCTAAAAAACCTGGGCAAATTATTTTCTGGGAAATTAAAACGAGAAACAAGGCGACCGATTTTTTCCGTGACACTCTGATTACTAAACAACAAATTAGCAACCTTAGAAAAGGAATAAGCGCCTACTGCGCAAAAAACCGCATCAACCTAGATGCGGCTCATTTGGATATGCTAGTAATTTTAATCAACCAATCAACTAAATTAGTACGCTTTAAACATTATCAGGATATTTTATAACGTGCTTTAAACGCTGTCTGAAAAACCACAGATTCTTCATAAAAATTAAGCTATCTCGTACTAACTTAACTGTTGTGGGCCTCCGACCATAACGAGCTTCTTGCCAATTAGTAGGGATTTCTTGAACTCGGTAGTTTAAACGTTTAGCTAAAACAATTAACTCTGTATCAAAAAACCAATAGTTATCTTGAAGAAAAGGTTTTAATTTATTAAAAGTGTCGCGGCGTAAGGCCTTAAATCCGCACTGATAATCAGAAACCCGCTCTTGCAGCAATAGGCGGGAAATAAAAATATAGGCCCGAGAAATAATTTCACGCCCTAAAGATCGTTTTAACTCCGCTCCCGCCAGTAGACGAGAACCGATTACTAAATCGCTTTCACCATCTAAAATAGGGCGAATTAAGGCGGGAATGTTATCCAGAGAAACGGCCAAATCAGAATCCATATAAGAAAGAATGTCGGCCTGGCTGAGGGACCAATACTTTTTTAACGCTCCGCCGCGGCCTGCTTCTTTAACTTCAAACCAGCTAATCTCATCGGGATAACGATTCGCGTATTCCTTAAAAATATCTAATGAGCTATCGTCGGAACCATTTATTACGCCGACAATATGCCAAGAAAATCTAAATTTTGCCAGCCGGCAATACTCTAACAATCTATCCAGGCTATGGCGTAAAATTTTCTCTTCATTTTTTACCGGCAAACAAAAATCTACTAACATATTTAATAAATTCGTTTGAATAATAACGCCGAACCGTCGTTATAAATTAATTCCCAATCTTTTGTTTTATAGAAATAATCTCTCAAGGCTGTGTTAGGCCTTAATTCTTCATCCCTAATCATAAAAAATATTTTTTCCCAATTTTTAGCTTCTATAGATTTATAAACAGCCGGAATTAAAGCTAATTTTATGTCGTACTGATTTAATTTCTTGGCAATATTATCATCGGTGGTAAAAAATTCATAATACTCTTCTAAATATGTCTGATGTGTCAGAACTGTCTGGGGAATACGGCCATCAATAAATAACGGCCAGCCAGGAAGCTGCCAAATTAAATATCCGCCCCAGCCATAATTATTAAATATATTAAGGCTGCGGTATACCTGATTAGCTTGCAGGAACTTAACCGCCCCACAGGGATACTCTCCGCAAAAGGCTTGGGCCGGGTTGGTTGTAAATCTGGTCTGGATTAGCTGAAAGATGCCTACCAGACAAATACAAAAAACTAAATAAGCTCTCAGCCAATAGTTTCCCCAAATCCGACTAGGGACTTTTAAATCATAAAAAATATGGCGCCAAGCTTGAAGAAGCCCGACAAAGGTCGCCACGAACATCAAGGGAAAATGACGGCGCGATTTAAAACTTAGGGCCACGAACAAAACGACTAAGAACGCCTGCCAGAGATCTAATTTAGAAAATTTAGGACCTTTAAATACCTCATATACATACAAACCAAACAATCCTACCACTAAACTCAAATAAAAAAGCTGCCAATAATTAAAGGGGAATGAGGATTGGGGGAGCCACTCCTGAATATGCGATTGGTAAAAGATATTGCCATACCCGCTCAAGAAAGAATACAGTTCCAAGCGATACGGGGTTAACAAAGTAACCAGAAAAGCGACGACGGCAACGACAGCAAATAACAGACCGTCTTTTTTAGATAATAAACGAGAAAAATCTATTTTTATTCTTGGCCAAAACCTAGCCAGCAATCGCTCGCCGACTTTAATGCCTAGCCAAGCGCCTAAGATAAATAAGCCCATTAAAAATCCGGCATGAGAACACGACCAAATAAAAAATAGCGGCGGCAGAAACCATAAAACTCGCCAATTTCTGTTACGATTATAATTATCAATAATCAGTAATGTCAGTAGCAGAAACAATAAGCTTATTTCTTGGATGCGAACGCCGAAGTGCGGCAAAGAGGCCGCTACTCCTAGAGACTGAAAAAAAACTACCAGTCCTGTCGGTATATCCGGCCAGGTTCTACGCGCCCAGAGATGGAGTAAAACTAATATAATCACTATTAAAAGGGCAAAAAATAAAGAAACTAATAAATACCCGCCCTCTTGAAAACCTAAATATAGCAAATAGTTTGCTAACCACTCATGATCTACCCAAGAACCAGTATACGGATAATTATAATGATTAAGGTCGGGAACGATGTGGTTCAGGGCTATTTCCTGACCGACTTGTAAATGCCAGCCGAAGTCCGGGTCTAAATAATTGTAGGAGTTACGCAATAAGAGACAAAAAATAAAAAAATAAAATAAAAACCAAAAACAATGGCTGAAATTGACTTTTTTAAAAAAATTAAGCATAAAAACTAGCTAATATAGGCGATTCTATAGCTATTTTAGCACAGCCAATTTTATTTGTCTTGTTTAAAATAATGTGCTAAAATTAAAGATATAAAATTTAAAAATCATAAAAACTAGAAAGGTGGTGAAATATGAAAAAAATTTCTAAGCATTTAATTTCTTTGGCGATTATTTCCTTATTAGTTATCCCAGCCGTAACCATGGCTCAAAGTAACGATCTATTCGGTACAGACAAAGTTAGCACTGGCCTAAACGGCACTTTGACTAACACCGATCCAAGAACTATTATCGGCAAGGTAATAAACCTAGCCTTGGGCTTCTTGGGCGTTATCGCAGTCGGCATCATCTTATTAGGCGGTTTCAAATGGATGACAGCTGGCGGTAATGAAGAAAAGACTGGCGAAGCTAAAAAATTATTAGGCGCTGGTGTAATCGGCTTAATAATCATCTTGGCTTCTTGGGGTATTGCCTTCTACGTTATTGACACCCTTAACAATACTTTAACTTAAAGGGGAAATAGTAGCCCTCATGGAGAATGGGGGTTACTGCTTTAAATAGGAATATATTTCGTATTTAAAGCAGTAAATAAATATTTCTTAATATGAAAAAGAAAATATTATCATTTTGCTTGATTTTAGTCGGCTTGTCAGCTTTCTTTTCTTTTGCCGCCCAAGCCCAGGACATAAGCCAGACAGTCGGCGGGCTAGACCTGTCCGCCAGCAAGGTACAAGCCTTTAAAGCTCAGGTCGCCAAACCAGATTCCGAATACAAAAATTTTATATCAACGAAAACTGGCCAGGTCATCGGCCTAGTCTTATCATTTATTGGCGTCCTCTTCTTCGGCTTAATGATTTATGCTGGCATACTCTGGATGACAGCCGCCGGTAATGACCAGCAAATAAGCCAATCAAAGAACCTCCTAGTTAATGCTACTATAGGTATAATAATTGTTTTCGCCGCTTATGCTATAACGGTATTTCTGGGCAGTAAATTCGCACAACAATGACCAGCAATAAACTAAAAACAATACTATTTACTTCAGTTATCGCGTTCCTGATGTTATGCAGTGTCGCCCTGGCTCAATCTTATGATTTTAAAAAAGAAAGCGGCCTTGATGCGACCGCTAACCAGGCCGGGTACAGTGATTACCTTAAAGGCTTAACTCCTGAAAGCGTAGCGAGCACTGTTGTTAGGCAGCTCCTAACCTTCTTAGGAGTGGTCTTTCTAGGGTTAATGATATACGGAGGAATAACCTGGATGCTAGCAAGCGGCAATGAATCTAAGGTAGACACGGCTAAAAATATTATTACGGCCGGAATTATTGGCTTTATAATAGTTATGGCGGCTTATGCTATCAGCTACTTCGTGATTGAATATTTCAGTAATAAAGCTTTAACTTAATTATTATCTATGAAAAAGATAATATATTATCTATCAGGACTACTTTCTCTATCATACACAAAATCCGCTCAAGCCGGGCAGAACTTAAGCGATGCTTTCAATTCTCCTCTTAAAACAGCGGGTAAAGCCTATAACCCCAATGTTACTGTGACTGGGGCTTTAAGCGATGTTATTTTTATTATTTTATCAATTCTCGGAACCATTTTTCTTCTCCTTGTTATATACGGCGGAATAAACTGGATGATGGCAGGCGGCAACGAACAAAATGTTGAAAGAGGTAAAGAAACCATTAAAGAAGCGATTATCGGTTTAATAGTTGTCGTCGGCGCCTACGCTCTGACCTACTTCTTTGTTAAAATTCTTGGCGGAAAATAAATAAAAATATTATGAAAAAACATTTACGGCCCATCCTATCTTTATTCTTTCTCATTGCTATCTTAATTCTTCCCTATTTTGTTTTCGCGCAAACTGGCGTCTCAGAAGCTAGCTCATCTTTAGGAATGTTAAAAGCAGTAGCTGAAACTGGCGGATACGAGCAATCATCCCTACCTATCATAGTCGGCACCATCATCCGCGCCGCCTTTAGTCTCTTGGGTGCTGTCTTTATAATTTTGATTATCCTAGGTGGATACGAATGGATGATAGCAGAGGGCAGCGAAGAAAAAGTTACTAAAGCCAAAAACTATATAAAACGAGCGATCATCGGATTAATCGTAACCTTATCAGCCTGGGCTATTTGGACCTTTATTTTAGATAGATTTATCCTGGGTTAAAAATAAAAATATGAAAAAAATATTAGCTACTATTTTTTCTATCGCCATGCTTGCTTCAACCATTTCTACCGTCTATGCCCAGGGTCTAATCAATACGGACACGGCCAGCAGTTTTGCCAGCGAAGTAAAACAAGAGGCGGGCTTCACCCAAGTTAGTATTGGTGATATTGTCGCTAATGTGATCAAGGCCTCTCTGAGCCTTCTAGCGGTGATATTTGTAGTTCTTATCGTCTTATCAGGCTTCCGCTGGATGACATCGCAGGGCAATGAAGAAATGGTTAAGGAAGCGCAAAGCACAATAAAAACCGCTTTAATCGGACTAATCATAGTCCTAGCGGCCTGGGGGATAACTTATTTTGTCTTTAAATACCTGCCTTTTAGCGGAACGGGTGGATCAATGGGGGCGGTATAGATATTAACAAAAGATATTATAAAAGGGGAAGTTTAAAGACTTCCCCTTTTTGTATCAATTAGTTTTTTCTAATCGCCGTTGCCTTGTAGGCATACGGGGTAGTGCCGTCGTAATAAGTCACGCCAGGCGCCACCACTTTTTTTATACTTTCCCTGTCCAGTGCATTTTCACACGATACAAAAGTCGTTGTGAATTCGCCCATACATGGCAATTGAAATGTCTGGCTTTTGCTCTTTCGGCCAATCTTGAATTCAATTAAAAACCCTCCAGGACCAGTAGTAGTGGCTATTACTTCGTCGTTGCGATTGTTCTCCAAAATACCCTGAAGTCCAGCCGCACTATTAAGTCCCAACTGGTCCGCATTATTGATAGCTTTCCTTCCGGCGTTCTCGGCATATTCTATCATCATGTAGGCTTCAGATGTTTTTTTAACATCACGTCCATTAAGATGAATATACTTCTGCTGATCACTACCAGCGCTTCGAACTGTAAAGTCGTCAACCATATCCTCCAAATTAAGAATACGACTACGATACTTTATAATCAACAATTCGTTAGCCTTAATCTGCTCAGAATATTTTACCGCTACTTCCTTTGATAGACCCGAGACTGACATTTTGGCTGCCAAAGCGTTATTATTACTTTCTAAATTGGCAATATTTTCTTTATACTGATCAATCTGTTCCCAAAATAATTTCTGGGAAGCCGCGATTTCTTCGGTAGTCTTACCTCCCAAAGAGATAGTAGCTGTTTCGGCGCAGCCAGAAAAAATAATGGCGATAATTAACAAAAACAATGAAAAAATTGTGTTTTTCATCCTTCTACCCTTCCTTCCTTTATTATAAGTTATTGAATTCCGTTTTAAACGAACAAAAATAGTCTTTTTAAGCGATTTTTTCTATTTAACTATCATCTCATAATATCATAATTAACAAAATACGTCAATAGATTATCCACAACTTATACATTGACTTTTTAGCTAACCCATGCTACACTTAGCAGTTAAGAAAATCCCTGCTTAACTATCATGCTCATGATAAAGTAGGGGTTTTTTAATCTAGCTAATATTAAATAAAATATGAAAATGCTCCAGATTATAAAGGAGGAAATTGTGCCTCTCAGTAGCCGCCACCAGCTAATTTTATTGATAATTATTGCCTGTTTCTTCCAATTTGTCCTATTCTACACACCGGCCTTAGCCGACGAAGCGGTTAGCCAGGCAAAGGCTAGCGAACAAGACCTTATCATCAATGATTCCCTAATCAAAAACTCGGACATGGATGAGACTATTTCCCAACAGACTTCTGACTTGTCTTCACCTAATAGTAAAACTGAAACCGGTAGACGCGTCCTTCCAGTTGCCCCCGCCTCTAAAGTTCTAAAAACCAGCGTACATGTCATAACTGCCTATAACTCTGAGGCCGCCCAAACTGACGATGATCCTTGTACCACTGCTAACGGATTTAATGTCTGCGACCACGGCGAGGAAGATACTATCGCAGCCAACTTTTTAAAATTTGGAACCAAGGTCCAAATCCCCGAGCTGTTTGGCGATCGCGTCTTCATAGTTAGAGACCGAATGAATAAGAAACACCCTAACCGCGTTGATGTCTGGATGAAAGAAAGACATGATGCTGTCCACTTTGGAGTTAAGACCGCTAAGATCCAGGTTATTGAATAAATAATTTTTAAATAACATAATAAAAAACGACCCAATTATCAGGGTCGTTTTTTATTTCCGCTCTTATTATTAACTCTAGAAAAATAAACCAAGTATCCCCTTACTGCGGCGCAACTGCTTTTCTTTTTGGACTATGGCCATAGTCGTATTAACTACGGTATCAGGATTTAATGATAGACTATCAATACCTTCGGCGACCAGAAACTCCGCAAAATCCGGAAAATCACTCGGACCCTGTCCACAAATACCTACCTTACGACGATATTTTTTGGCTACTTTAATAAGCTGCCTAATTAAATCTTTAACAGCCTCGTTCTTTTCATTGGAGACGCCAGCGACCTCTAAAGTTCCCCCCGAGTCTCTATCAATTCCTAAAGTTAATTGGGTTAAATCATTAGACCCGATAGAAAACCCATCAAAAATATGACAGAACTTATCGGCCAATATGATATTAGCCGGAATTTCGGCCATCACATATATTTCTAATCCATTATGACCACGCTTTAATCCATTTTCTGCCATGATAGCCTGTACTTTTTTACCTTCTTCTACTGTCCGACAAAATGGAACCATTACTTTCAAATTATTTAGCCCCATATCATCCCTAACCTTCTTAATCGCCTGGCACTCTAGGATAAAGGCTGGCTTGAAAAGCGGGGAATAATAGCGGCTAGCGCCTCTAAATCCAATCATTGGGTTAGATTCTACCGGTTCATATTCTTCCCCGCCGATCAAATTCGCATACTCATTAGTTTTAAAGTCGCTAAGGCGTAAAATAACATCCTTGGGATAATAAGCAGCGGCAATGGTCGCTACGCCTTGGGCCAAGCGATCCACAAAATATTGGGTCTTATTCTTATAGCCGACTGTCAAAGCGTCAATCTTTGCCTTAACCGCCTTATCAGTTAGCTTATTATAATTAATCAAAGCTAAAGGATGAATCTTAATATAATTATTAATTATAAACTCCAACCTAGCGAGACCAACGCCATCATTAGGCAAAAAAGAGTTGGCAAAAGCTAAATCAGGTTCACCAATATTCATCATTATTTTAGTTTTTGGTTTTTTTAAATCTTTAATATCGGTCTTATCTACCTTAAAGTTTAATTTCCCCTCATAGACAAAACCCTCTTCACCTTCCGCGCAACTGACCGTTACCGACTGCCCGGTTTTAATTATTGAAGAACCTTTTCCTGTCCCAACCACGCAAGGAATTCCCAATTCCCTAGAAACAATGGCCGCATGGCAAGTACGCCCCCCTTTATCCGTTACTATCGCTGAAGCCATTTTCATAATCGGTTCCCAATCTGGGTCCGTCATGTCAGTTACCAATACTTGGCCCGGCTTAAACTTATTAATATCTTTAATGCTCATCATGCGATTAACCTTGCCGGCCCCTATTTTATTGCCAACGCTCTGTCCTGATATAATCACCCGGCCCTTCTTAACTAATCTATATTTTTCAACTATTTTCCAATCTTTTTGGCTCTGGACGGTCTCTGGTCTGGCCTGAATTATATATAATTCATTAGTTCGCCCATCTAAAGCAAACTCCATGTCCATCGGCTTTTTATAATGCTCCTCAATTAACATGCCCCATTTCGCTAGTTGCAGAACTTGCTTGTCGGTCAAAGACGGCCTAGTCTGATCAGCTAAAGATAAGGGAACATTTTTAACCGGATTTTTACCTTTAGTATTATAAACCATCTTGATATCCTTACGGCTAGTTGATCTAGATATAATGGACTTAGTCGGTTTAAAAATATAAAATTCATCAGGCGTGACATGCCCCTGAACAATATTCTCTCCTAGTCCAAAAATAGAATTAATTAATACTACATTACGGAAGCCAGATTCGGTGTCTATGGTAAACATTACTCCGGAGGAGCCCAGGTCCGATCTGATCATTCTCTGGACCCCGACTGAAAGAGCAATGGAAAAATGATCAAAGTTTTTATCAACCCGATAAGAAATAGCGCGATTTGTAAATAATGAAGCAATACATTTTCTAACCGCTAACAAAAGATCAGCTTCTCCAGTAATATTCAAAAATGTTTCCTGTTGACCAGCGAATGAAGCGTCCGGCAAATCTTCGGCCGTAGCGCTTGATCTGACCGCTACATCTAAATTCTTAGTTTTATATTCGGCTGATAATTCTCTATAAGCTTTAATAATAGCTGCCTGAAAATCTTTAGGCATTTCTGTTGCAATAATCAACTTCCTAATCTCGGCGCCCCGTCGCATCAAGTCTTTAACATTTTTAGTATCAAGCCCTTTCAAAATTTCTTTAATTTTCTTTTTCAGGCCGGTAGAATCCAAGAAATAATTATAAGCGGAGGCCGTGGTGGCAAAACCATTAGGGATTCTAACTCCTTTCTTTACTAAATGGCCATACATTTCCCCTAAAGAAGCGTTTTTACCGCCTACCTGCGGGACATCTTTAATTGATAGCTCTCTAAAAAAATGAATGAATTTGTTCTTTAACATAAAAAAAATTTATACTTTGGATAACCTTATTTATTTTTTTATTATAGCACAATCTTTACATTATAAAAATAATCATTTAAGATAAAAATGCGCGGACGTGGCGAAACTGGTAGACGCACTTGGCTTAGGACCAAGCGGGGCAACCCTTGAGAGTTCGAGTCTCTCCGTCCGCACTTTTAAACAGGGGCTAATCGCTCCTGTTTTTTGTATTAACGGTTGCGAGGCGGACTTAAAATTGCTAAAATTTAAGTATGATGAGCTTCTTACATACTTTTGAGCCGCAGGCCATTCTCTTATCTTACGGCCCTATCACTATCTATTGGTACGGCCTTTTTATTGTCTTAGGCATCCTAACTGCTTTAGCAATCAGTTTCCAACTAGCTAAATATTACAATTTGACCACGGACATAATCTTTGACCTTTCCTTCTGGTTAATTATCGGCGGCATAATCGGAGCGCGGCTATACGATATTTTTTTACAATTACCCTATTATTACCAGCACCCCTGGCAGACATTAGCTATTTGGAAGGGCGGGCTAGCAATCCACGGCGGCCTTATCGCCGGCCTGTTTATCGTTTGGAGCTTTGCCTGTCGTAAACAAATAAATTTCTGGCGGCTAGGAGCCATACTCGCGCCCGGTTTAGCTATCGCCCAATCTATAGGACGCTGGGGCAACTATTTTAATCAAGAATTATTTGGCCTGCCTACTAATTTGCCATGGGGTATTCCTATTAACTTAATAAATAGGCCATGGCAATATATCAATTCACCATTTTTCCAGCCGACTTTTTTATATGAAAGTTTGGGCTGCCTAATTATTGGGCTGGCCCTAATTATTTGGAACTTCTACGCCATAAAAAACAAAAAAAATGACCATAACTTTCAGGTTTGTTCGGTCAGTGTTTATATGATATCATATTCCATATTAAGATTTTCTTTAGAATTTATTAGGATAGACGAAGCCCCGGTTGTTTGGGGCTTACGCTGGCCGCAATTAGCCAGTCTAGTTATCATCGCGGCCTTCGTTTTATTACTGACAAAATCCCATGCCAAAATCCAAAAAACAATTAGCTAAGAATAACAAGCGCCTATCAATTCTATACCTGCTTAGCTTGCTTTTAGCTTTCTCCGGCGCTCTGCCGGCCTATGTCCAATCAAATTTTTTAGGCGAATTTATTAGCATCCAAACAATGGGGGTCTATTTTGTTGTTGCTAACCTATTAGCAGTAGCGGCCATTTTAGTTTTTCCCCGCTTAATAAAAGAGTTAACTAATTATTTTTTAACTAAAATATCATTAGCTCTATACGCCAGCTCTCTGCTGGGCCTAGCAATATCTACCAACGCCGCACTAGCCATGATATCTGTAATCCTATTTACTATTAGTTCAAACCTGGTCTGGATTAACATGGACTTCTTGGTAAAGAGCTTTTCTACTAATGCCCTAACCGGACGAATAAGAACTATTTATCTTACTTTCATAAATATCGGCTGGATAATATCGCCAACAGTGGCTGTTTATCTCATGGCTAAGGGGGAATATACTTTAATATTCCTAATCGCCGCTGTTCTAACTGTCCCCTTCTTTTTTATCTTTCTACATCAGGGGCGAGAGTTACAGGATCATAATAAATACAAAGACGAGCCCCTCTTACTAGCTATTAAAAAAATGTGGCGGCGGCCAAATTTAAGAGGGATATTCTTTATTTCCTTATTACTGCAGATATTCTTTAGTTCTGCGGTTATTTATATCCCCCTCCATCTTTTCAGAAATTTAGGCATGGGCTGGGAAATATTAGGACCAATATTTTCTATCATGTTAATTCCTTTCATAATCATTGAAATCCCGGCAGGGATAATAGCCGACAAATACCTAGGCGAAAAAGAATTTTTATTAGCTGGCTTCTTAATCCTAACTGTTTCCCTCTTCTTATTTTATTATATTTCCATTCCTAGCGCCTGGCTCTGGGCCTTAATCCTGTTTATTAGCCGCGTCGGAGCGGCTCTAGTAGAAGCTATGCGCGACACTTATTTTTTCAAAATTACTGATGTAGAAGATACTGAAGAAATTAATATTTTCCGCGCCACTACGCCCTTAGGCCAAGCTCTTGGTTCTATCTTAGCTGTTAGTATCCTAGTTTTCTTCCCCCTCCAATATTTATTCTTATTCCTAGCGGTTATCATGCTATCCGGCTTCTTCTTCGTCATGTCCATTAAGGACACAAGATAATTTGACTTAACCTTTATTATTTTATAATATAAACGCGTCATAGGGCCGGTCTGATTAATAGAAATCCGACTTAGGCGGGTATCGTATAATGGTTTTTATGTCAGCCTTCCAAGCTGAAGATAGGGGTTCGATTCCCCTTACCCGCTCATCTATATGAAATATCTCTTTTTTGTCCAAGGCGAAGGCCGAGGACATCTGACGCAAGCGCTAACTCTTAAAAAAAGATTAGAAGACAGAGGCCATTCTATTGCCGCCATAATAGTGGGCGGCCAGGCGGGGCATCAATTACCCGCATTCTTCAAGGAACAAATAAATGTCCCCTTATTTATTGTTGTTAGCCCGCATTTTTCACCAGACAAAGAGGGGCGAGGAATAAACATATTATCAAGCATTCTAAAATCTTTTGCTTTGTTCCCGGAATATCTAAAATCAATCAAAAAAATCAACAAGATTGTCCAAGAAGCCGCGCCGGATAGATTTATCAGCTTTTATGAACCGCTAGGCTCCACCTATTATCGTCTTTACCGAGAGAAAAAACCGCTCTTTTGTTTGGGCCATCAATATTTTATTAACCATCCTGTCTGCCCCTTCCCTAAAGGGCAATTATTTTCCCGCTTAGGTTTCCGGGTTTATAATTATTTTAATGCTCCGCGCCGCAGCCATAAGATTGCTCTATCTTTTACTAATGAAACTGATCAAAAAGATTTACATATTTGTCCTCCCCTTATTAGACAATCAATAAAAGAAAAAAATCCTCATCCGGAAGGATTTTTATTAATCTACATGCTTAATGCCGGCTACAGCCGCGATATAATTAATTGGAGTAAAAATAATCCCGGCTTCAAAATTGAAGCCTTTTGGAATAAGCCCGAACAAGAAGTAACTGTTATAAGCCCTGATCTGACTTTCCATAATTTAAACGGGGAAAAATTCATGGACAGGCTCGCTCGCTGTTCCGCTTATGCTAGCACGGCGGGTTTTGAATCAATCGCTGAAACCGCCTACTTACAAAAAAATATCATGGTTGTCCCCACGAAGGGACATTTTGAACAAGAATGTAATTCTCTGGATGCGGAACGAGCCGGCCTAGCAATTGCTTCTAAAAATTTTGACCTAAGCAAAATTTCTCTAGCCCAACAAAAAACCCATTCTTCGCCCGCGACTCTAGCCTTCAAAGAATGGGTTGATAGCTATGATGATAAAATGATTAATTTATTAGAGAAATAACTATTCTTAATCAAATAATTCGGTGGCAATCCGCCAATATTCCGGGTTGCCATATTTTTTTTGCCAATACCACCACTCTACCCC
This sequence comes from uncultured Gammaproteobacteria bacterium, assembly GCA_964470695.1. Taxonomy (GTDB): domain Bacteria; phylum Patescibacteriota; class Patescibacteriia; order Patescibacteriales; family UBA12465; genus UBA12465. Next base: position 12,844 of record CAYYDR010000002.1, on the reverse strand, counting down.
CCAAATATAAGTCCGCTGCCAGTCTAAATTAATAGCGTATTGCAAATTAGCCTTAAGCTGATCAATACTCATCGTCTTATTAATATCCCTGGGACTTAAATAAATCATCTTACCTTCTGGAACCCAAGGCTCGGCCTGAAGCTCTAAAACCATCAACCTCTCCGGCGATAGGCCAGCTAATCCCGCCTTTATCTTATAATAAGCTGTGGGCATTGGGTATTTAATAAATCCCAACCAGGCATTGTAAACTACCCGATACAAGGTGCTACCGAAAATATCGCCTATTTTTGCCTCCTGTTTCCAATAGCCCATTTCCCCAGAAGCTGTAATAATAATTTTTCTATCATCAAGGGACTTAACTAAATCAAATTCTTGGCGCAAAAAATTTTCATCTAAAGGAGGACAGACTCCGAATGTCCCTAAAAATGGCTCATTTTCTACTTGCCAGTATTCAACACTGCTATTATCACTATATCGCTCCACAATAGTCCTGATAGTCCTTAGAGTGGCAACCTTAGCGGCAATATCGCTCTTGGAGTTAAGCCAAGCCGGACTATGGCACTCTGGCCAACGCGGTACACGGCGCCCTAAACTAATTATAAATTTAGCGCCTTTTTTTTCTCCTTCGCTAATCAAATAATCATACATGGTAAAATCGTATACGCCCTCTTCTTTTTCTATTTCGTCCCAATAAATCGGAATCCGAATATATTTAACTTTTAATTCATCTAGCATGGCCTGGTAAGTTTCTTTTTTGTCTATTTCCAGTTCGTCGCAGAACTTAGTAGAAAAAGTAACGCCAAAAAAATCTGGCTTATGCTGTAAATTAATCAAAGACGGATAATAAGTAGCAAATTTCATTAAATAAATGATCACCCCGAAAATAATAAAGGGGGCAATAATCAAAAGTCTCCTCCTAAACACTGATCGATGTTCCCATTTTAAATATCCGGCTAACAATTTTTTAATTCTCCTAAAAAACATAAATTAAAAAGTCAAAAAATAAAGACCAATCGCTATAATTATAACCGCCGCAATTTTTTGTAATAAAACTGGCCCAGAAAAACTTTCTTTTAATAATTTAGGAGACATCAAGGCTAAGACCGTGCTGATAATCAATAAAAAAGCATACTGTACCCCCTGTAGAGCATTTACTAATACTACTGAACCTAAAAAAATAGCATAATTCTGAAGAATGAAGCCGAGAGAGCCTAGCCCCTGGTTAAAAACTACTAATAAATTACTGCGGGATGATCCGCGGCGCCCGAAAGAATTAAAAATCGCCTGGCGGTCTGACTTTTTTAAAAGAAACAATAAAACAAACAGAGCTGCTCCTAAACGAGTCCAAATAAAAGCGCTGGCAAACGGCTGATAAATATAAGCGTATTTGGTACCCATAAAATAAACCGCGTAAGCCAAGGCTGATAAAGCGGCGACCATTAAACCGCCCCATTCATTATCGTTATCCCACCGCAATTTTTTAAATACTCTAGCGAGATAGCTGCGGCTGGTCGGCAAAAAGGCAATTAACAAAACACCTAATAAAATAAAGAATAAACCGAGCCATTGCCCAATTGAGAATGTGGCTTGAAAAAATAAAATAGAAAAAATCAAAGAAAAAATCGGCGTTAACCCGCCGATAAATACTAATATTCTAGAAGCTTCGCCGCGCCTGAGCGCTTCATACAAAGACCATAAAGCTACGGCGAATATTCCTCCATTCAATATATTCAGCCATAAAAGTGGCCAGCCCGGCCAAACGAGAAACCAAGGAGCCGCTGAAACGACTAGCAGCCCCATAACGCAGGCGGAAAAAGCGTAAATACGACTGTTCTTCAAAACAGTCCCAACTAAAAATTTATCCAATAAATTAACGACCGCTAAAATCAAATATGCGGCAATCGCGACCATTATCCAAGAAGACATAAATTATAGGTGATTATTTCCCAACTATTATTTTCTCAATATTATAAGCCCCCATTTGTTCGGCATTCAAGAAACCATCTACCGCCGCCCTAGCTAAGCGCCCTGACTCTAACATATCCGGCAACCACTCATTAACATACTCCGGAGCCAAACTATCTACCCCGGCGCCAATGGATAAAAGCCAGTCACGATTAAAATCTTCCTGGCTGCCGACAGGAGGGGAAATAATTATTGGCAGGCCCAAGGCACAATAAAAAGATAATTCGGACGGTTTGGTCCATAAAATATCCGTATCATGAAGACATTTATTAAATTCCTTAAAATAAGCGGTCTTATCTTCATTATATATAATAGAAACATCCTTCCCTATTTTTAGGCCCGTTTTTTTTATTTCAGCGGCAAAATAATCTCTCACCTCTAAACGATTGCCAGCTACCAAATTCAAGCTAAATTTATTATTTTTAATATCGCGGGATAACTTTTGCATGATGGTGACACCTATCTCTTTTTGCGCTCCCGCTCCGCCAACGGCATAAGTAATAGTCAGAGGCAAATTATGCTGGCGGGAAAATCCTGGCGTCACGGTCTCTAACAAAGATTTATAATGTTTCTGATAGACTCCTTGCGGGTCAAGAACGCCCACTCTACAGCCTAGATCATTAATAAGTATCTGGCGATCAGCACCGATATTTTCTTTAGGCAAAGGGAAGCCAGAAATTATTATATTTTCCGGTTTAACGCCATACATGAGAAATCTCTCTCTTACCTTTTCACTCGGTACCAAAAATTTTATCCGACTTTCCTTCGGCTTAAGAGGCGCCCAAGCGCGGGAAGCGTCTGTATCACAAATTATACAGTATATATCTCCCTGATAATTATGGTACTCCGCTATATAGGAGGCGACAAAAAAAGTAGTTACAAAGGGAAGGCCATTAGAATTTAGAGATTCTATTAACTTTTTTCCTAAACCTTTTTTAACTACTTTATAAAAATATTTTTGTTGCGTGGTTGGTTCGGATAAATCTCTAAGAGGATAAGTCGGCTGTATCTTCTGAAAAGCATCCATAACAGCGAAAACTAAATTCCCTATTACGGGGACTTTTTTCAAGCGCGAAATTTTTTCATAAGAGCGCAAACTATTAACCCAGTAATCTTTTTCCCAATCAGGAATTCCTTCATAATTATTAATAGTAATTATTTCGCCCGCGCTCAGATCTAATAAGGGATAAGCAGCTCGCTGGTGACCATAACCCATATCAGCGGCGACTAGATTTACTTTTTTTACTTTCATAATAATTAATCAAAATCAATATAAACCTGATTATGACTATATTATAACAGATTATTAATAATTTTTCCCGTTATTTTTGAGGCCATGCTTCAGCTGTAAATATTGATAAGCGCTCAAAGCAGCTGTAGTAGCCTGACCGATAGCAATAGTAATTTGCTTAAATTCACAATCAGTCACATCACCAGCCGCAAACAACCCCGGGGTTTTAGTTTGACCCAAGCTATCCGCCACTATTTGATTGCGAGCATTCCTATCAACAAAATCAGCCACTAGATCAGTACTGGCAATCCTCCCTACCTCTATAAACACACCGTCAGCCTTTATCTCTCTTTCTGATTTGTCTTCATTATTAATGACTTGGACAGTCTCTACTTTATTAGAACCAACAATATTCTTAATAGAATGATTCAATAATATCTCAATGTTTGGCCTAGCCTTAACTTCGTCAATCAAAGTTTCAAAGGCTTTTAAGGAGTTATTATGATGAATTAAATAGACTTGACTAGCTATTTTAGACATAAGCTCGGCGGCATCTAAAGCCGAATTTCCCCCTCCTACTACCACCACCACCTTGTTTCTAAAAAATGGACCATCACAGTTAGCGCAGTAAGAAACCCCCCGTCCGGCGAACTCTACTTCACCTGGGACGGCTAAACGCCGTGGCGACAACCCCATGGCAATTATGACTGACTTAGCTTCAAAGGTCTCCTGGTTAGTATACAGCTTAAAAATCCCATCAGCAGTCTTCTCTATCTTTTTAACCTCAGACTCCTTTAATTCTGCCCCACAGGCCAAAGTCTGCTTCTTCATCCTATCAATTAGGTCAAAACTGCTAATTGTCTCAAAGCCCGGGTAATTCTCAATATCGCTAGCCAAAGCGACCTGGCCGCCCAGTTCCCTGCCTATTATTAAAGTTTTCATTTCTCTCCTAACGGCGTATATACCGGCTGTCATACCGGCTGGCCCAGATCCAACAATAATTACATCGTACATAAATTTAACAAAAATTATTATCTTATTACTATCAATTATAATTTTTTTTTAATTTTAAGGCAAATATGATTACAGATTATTTTGCCAATGAAAAATTTAATTTTATATTAAACAAAAAACCAATGATAACAGGTTTTCCACAATTTGTCTAAATGTGTTATTTATTTAATATTAGCCAAATTAAATAGAAAAGTCCACTATTATGTGGACCAATCTAATTATGGTGTTGATATTGTTCTGCGAGGAACAAAACTCTATTTTATAACTGTCTTACAGAAGGGTGTCTATTCTAAAATATACTCCCATCCCGGCTGCCACGCCTTAGTCAATCGCCAATCTTGCTTAAAAGCCTCCTGCCATGTCTTCCCTTTTAAAATAACATCTAGAGCCAGTTGCGGCGCCTTATGAGAAACTATCACTACGGTTTTGCCATCATGCTCTTGTTTTAAAAAAACAAGAAAATCATTAATTCTTGTTTTAACATCTTCATAGCTTTCGCCACCCGGAAAATGATCTACTATTAATTTTTCTTGCATTGGCTCAACAATGTCTGACGACTTGCCATTATATTCCCCGTAGTTGCACTCTCTCAATCTGTTATCAATAATTATCGGGGCAAGACCACTAAAAGCTAACTTCGTAGAGTCAACAGCTCTTTTTAAATCAGAACAAAAAACAATATCAAATTTCTTATCTTTAACTATGTCCCTAAGTTCTATGGATTGTCTTATGCCTAAATCTGACAGACCAACATCAACCCAGCCGGATGAAACATTATTTTCATTATCAACAGTAGTGCCGTGAACAAAATATATAATTTTAATCATATACCAGGGATATCGGCTCAACTTTGATTAATTTTTAGAGTTTAAGAGACTTGGCAACACAAGTAATGTCTCTTTAAGATGGTGGACCATAAGGGACTTGAACCCTTGACCTCTTCCATGCCATGGAAGCGCTCTAGCCAACTGAGCTAATGGCCCTACAATTGTTCCTCAAGGAACAATGGATAATATCATTTAATATTAATACAAAAACACTAATATATATAATACTAAACCACAGATAAAAGTCAATAGGGAAGATTAACAATGAAACACTCTATTTGTCAATAGTTGCTACAACACTTGACAAAATAACTAAATACTTGTGTCCTCGCCAGGAATTGAACCTGGATCTAGAACTTAGGAGATTCTCGTTCTATCCGTTGAACTACGAGGACATATTTTCCCTAACCGTAATTCTATATTAATCTGCTAATTTTTACAATAAAAATAAATTTTTTTACTTTGACAAACCAGGAATATTAAACTAAAATAAAAGCGTAATCACTTTTTTCTTGATTTTAATAACAATAATCATATGTTTAGCAAAGACAGTAAATTAGAAAAATTTAAGGATGCCGAAACCGTAATAGGTCCCTCAATAAAAGTAAAAGGGAACTTCCAGGGGCAGGGGAATATTATTATAGAGGGGGCTCTAGACGGATCATTAAAAACTGACGCCAACCTTTACATCGGCGAACAGGCTAAAGTTGTTGCTAGCATAGAAGCTAAAGATGCTATAGTAAACGGGGAAGTCCGGGGCAACATCAGGGCTAAAGGATACCTGGCAATAGGCGGAACTGCCAAAATATTTGGCGATATTCAATATAATAGTATTTCTATTGAGAAGGGCGCGGTAATTAATGGCCAATTAACTTCTCTAACTGATGATCATAAGAAAGGTGAGCGCAATAAAAATGAAGAACAGGAAGAACGGGCCGAGAAATAATCTAACAATAAAATTCAAGCACGCCCTATGCACGTTTATATTTACGATGATTATTTAGATAAGGGTAAATACAATAAAATAATCAACCGAATGGAAATTCGGCTGACTGATTTAGGCTTAAACGGAAAAATTATTAGGCTAGCTGGTATTAAAAATATTAAGGCAACCATTCAAAACGAGATAAAACTTGGCGCTAAAACAATTATCGCCGTGGGTAATAACCAGACGGTTAATAAAATCATCGGCGCGATAATAGATACAGATATATACGGTGATTTTCAAAAAAAGACTCTTTTAGGCATAATACCAGTCGGAGAAGACAACTCTATTGCCTCCTCGTTTGGCATAAAAAACGAAGAAGAAGCCTGCAACATATTACTAGCCAGACGAATTGAGAAAATAGATTTAGGCCTAGTAAACAACCATTATTTTCTAAACGAAATATCAATTAATAGTCTAGGCACAACTATAGAAATAGATAATTATTCTCTAACTTCCGAAGATAAGGGGGAAGTAAGAATTATTAATCTTTTCAGTGGTAAAAAAGAATGTCTAAAATCTAATCCTCACGATGGACGCTTAGATATTTATATAAAAACTAAAAAGGGGAATACTCATCTCACTACCGAGAAATGCCGCGTTTCCAACCCAGAGCATCGCCTAATAATAGACGGGGTAGTGGAAATTCCCGTACCAGTTGAGGTAGGAATAATAAAAGATAGAGTTAATATAATAGTTGGTAAAGACAGAGACTTTGACTAAAAAGACTCAGCTAAACTCGGACAAATAAAAAAGACCGACTTAAACGGGTAGGCAAGAAAATTTCTTCTAGGCACTTTCGAGCGCGAAGCCGGAAAAACCCTAGCAAGAAAATCCCCATGCTTGTCGTGCCTGACCCGTTTAAAGCGGTCTTTTCTGTTATTAAGTGACTTAATAATATATCACATTAAATATAGCTTGTCAATAGTTTTATCCACAATTTAAGCACAACAAAAAAGACCAGCTTTATCTGGTCTTTTTTTGTTAAATACTAGGTAAATAACTAACTAAACTTTAATGACAACCGGTAAAACCATTGGACGACGCTTGGTAGCCCCAAATAAAAACTGTCCAATATCATTACGAATCTTATTCTTAATAAAATCATCATCAGCCGCTGTCATCGGATTTTTATCTTTTACAATCTTTTTAACGCGCATCCTGGTCTTCTCAATTAAATCGCGATTTTCTTTCATATGGACAAAACCGCGGGAAATAAGATCTGGATTACCAATAATCGCCCCTGTCTTAGCATCAATAGTGGCGATAATAACAATCATGCCATCATCAGCCATGAGACGGCGATCGCGTAAAACAATTTCTGAGACATCGCCTATGCCCAAACCATCTACCATAACATAATCCGTATTAACCTTCTCTTTCAAAACAATCGGTTTGCGGCCTCTCTGAAATTTAATAACTTGCCCATTGTCTAAAACTTGGACCTGATCGTCGCGGAACCCTTCGCGTAGAGCTAATTTCTTAGCTTCTACTAACATATAGTGGTTAGCGTAAACCGGTAAAAAATAATCCGGTTTAATCTGATGTAAAATCTTCTTTATGTCATCAGCCGTAGCGTGGCCGCCAGAATGAACATCCATAATACTACTATGAATAACATTATCGCTCAAACGATAAACCTGGTCTTTTACTTTTTGAATGGATCTTTCATTGCCCGGTATAACCGAAGAAGAGAAAATTACAATATCTGATTTTTTAATAGTCACATAGCGATGACTATTATTAACAATCCGAGAAAAAACCGCGTTCGGCTCTCCCTGAGCTCCCGTACAAATAATTAATATTCTATTTTCAGGATGTTCGTGAATTTTTTCAATCGGAATTAAAATATTCTTGTGAGCGGGAATGTAACCAAGTTCCTGGGCAATTTTGACGTTCATTTTCATGCTATAACCATCTAAAGCTACCTTTTTACCAATCTTCTCGGCATAAGCGAGTAACTGAGTAATACGCTCTAACTGCGAAGAGAAAGTACCGATAATAACTCGCCCTTTCGCTTCACTAATAATTTTTTCCAGGTTGCTCAAAGTCGTCCGAGCGGGGATTCTTTCTTTAGAATAGGAAACGCCTAAACTCTCTAGCATTAAAATACGCGGAGAAGGGAGCTGGGCTAAATGAGAATAACCGACCACTGGCCCATCTAAAGGATCATCTTCCATCATCCAATCACCCGGATGGATAACAGTTCCATGCGGCGTTTGAATAATAACACCGACCGCATCAATAATAGAATGTTCCACTTGAAAAAAACTAACTTGAAATTTTCCAAGCGCTATCTTTTGATCAAGAGAATTAATTACAATCGTTTTTAAGTTTTTGGTCGTACCGCGCTTATAATCTTCTTGACGGTGTTTTACCATGGCTAATGTTAATTTGCGACCAATAATCGGAGGATTCCCTAGCTGTTCTAAAAGAATAGGTGCTGCGCCGATATGATCAAGATGGCCATGGCTAAAAATAACGCCCCGGATATTTCTTTCTTTGCCATGCAAAGAAGAGACATTGGGAACAATATAATCAATGCCCGGCATATCTTCATCAGCGAATTGCATGCCCATATCAAGAATGATAATGTCATTATCATACTCAAAAACCGTACAATTACGACCGACTTCTTCCTGTCCGCCAAGCGGATAAATTTTTAAACTAGACCCGCCGGGGACCATTCTAGTGTTATCCGAAAAAGCCAGGCGATGAGGCTTGGGTTGGATTTGGGCGACCGACTCAGTTCTAGGACCAGTTGACGGGGCGGGAGATTGATTAAAGTTACCGCGGCGCGGTAATCGGCTAGAAAAATTTCTCCGAGGAGGAGCAGCCGGACTCTGTTGTTTCACATACATAATTTTATTCAGTTTTAAGAGGTGGTAATTACCACGCTAATCTTTTTTTAGTTTTTAAATACCAGCCGCTGACACTGCTGAAGCGGTCGGCTGGTTCAATAATCGCCGTACCAGTAAAACCATTGAGGCGACTATCCTGCACGTAAGTATAAGTTGGGGAATATAAGAAAATGGCTGGGATTTCGTCAGCAATAATTTCCTGGAATTTCTGATATTTCTCAAAGCGATCTTCATTCTTAGCCGACGACCTAGCCTCTATTAAAAGCTTATCAACGGCTGAATTATTATAATTTGATAAATTAAGCCCCTGAGCGCCGCTCTGGCCGGAATGCCAAAAAGCGTAAACATCAGGATCGCCGCCAATTGATTGGCCATAAAGCAATACTTCAAACTCACGATCTTTTATGGCGCTCGCGGCTTGCTCGCTGGAAATTATTTTTAAAGACACCTTAACTCCTGCTTCCTCCCAATAAGCTTTAACTTTCTCGGCCACTAAAACATTACTCCCCGAATCAATAATGGTTAAGGTAATAGATAAATTACTGCTAGCCAAGGCGGATTTAGCTGATAAAGGATCATAAATGTGCTTAACAATATTATTGTTATAAAAAGGGCTGGATGATGGAATTGGCCCATCAGCTTTCTGATAAATTCCGGAAAAAACATCCTTAATTATTTGGTCTTTGTCTAAAGCCCTAGCTAAAGCGATTCTAACATCCTTGCTGGCTAGAGCCTTATTCTTCTCCGTATTGAAAAATAAGGAGACTAACCGCGGCTGGCTTAGTTCATAAAAATGCAAAGAGTTTTGCGCTAATAAATCTTTACGATAAGCAAAGGGGAGATACCCTAAGCCGCCCACCTGATTATCATTAAGGGCTTTAATAGCCTCGGGGTAATCAATAAAAAATTTGAAACGAATTCCATCCAGGTATGAGCGCGAACCATAATAATCTTGGTTAGCCACCAGATAATATTCCTTTAAATCACCATCGGTATTTTTAATCAACGACTTAAATTTAAATGGACCAGAACCAATCGGCTTTAAATTTAAATCAGACAGGGCTGCTGCTTTCGGGCTTATATTCTCCCAAATGCTTCTTGGCATCACTCCAAAGGTCAAAAGTTCTAAAAACGGGGAATAGGCTTCAGTTAAAACAAACTTCACCGTTAAATCATCAACCTTTTCCGCTGTAGCGATAGAAAGGGCCGCCCGCAGAGGAGAACGATAATTAATATCCTGAATTAGGCTGAAAGTAAAAAGAACATCATCGGCCGTTAAAACAGAGCCATTATGCCATTTAACATTATTTTTAATCTTTACTAAATACTCCGTACTACTCGCGTTAATATCAATTTTCTCCGCTAAATCATTAACCAAACGGCCATTGTTATCATAACGGAGCAGACTAGAATATATTAGATTGCTCAAGTCTCCATCAATATCTCTATTAACAGCATACAAAGGATTTATTGACTGAGGATAACCAACCACGCCCTCTATATACTCGCCGCCCCTAACCGGGGAATATTGGAGATGATTTTTTATAAAAACAAAACCGATATAAAAAACATTAATCAGGATGACAAGAAGGCATATTTTAACTACCAAAAATTCTCTTGGATTTAAAAATTTGTTTAGATGCCTAATCTGGTTAGTATTGGGGATCTTACGGGTTGATAAGTCGTAAACTAATCTTTTATCAATATCATTTTGGCCTATGCCCGGCTTATTTGAAGACGAAAAAAACGGCCAAGCCATCTTTGCCTTCTGCCATAAAGATCTAATTTTATTTTTAAGTTCTACCACAAAAATCTTCTAATCCCTAGCGAGCCGTTAAGAAGGTAATTAGCCTTCACCAAAAAATTAAGAGAACTTAGGAAGCTCCCTAGAAGCTTAGGCTTTTACGAAGAAAATGCCCAAAGACAAAAGTATGAAAATTACGGCTAAAACAATAGTCGTAATAAAGAGTTTTTTTTCTAAACCGCGCTTAGTTAAGTAGACACCGCCAGAGCCACCAAATACTCCCCCTAAACCAGCGCCGCGATTCTGCATTAAAATAGCCACCATCAATAAGACTGCTATTACTACTTGAGATATTTTAATCCAGAATATCATATTATTTAAACTTAGCGATTAACGCGCTTAAAACGGCCTTATTATTAACAGCTAAATCAGCCAAAACTTTTCTATCTATAGCAACATTATTAGTTTTAAGAATATTCATGAAACGGGAATAAGATAAGCCATGTTCACGAACGAAAGCATTTATTTTAATTTGCCACAAACTGCGCATGGTTCGCTTTTTCTTTCTTCTATCAACATAAGAATGCGCTCCGGCTTTAGTCCGAGCAGTTTTAGCTAATCTGATTAATTTCTTGCGTCCCCATTTATAACCTTTAACATCTTTTAAAAGTTTGCGTCTCTTTTTGACATGGGTCATCCCGCGTTTTACTCTAGGCATATTGGCAATTACTAATTATGGACGGCTGAACTCGCCGATTTAGTTATAAGGGGTTAATGATTTAATAGTTTTATCAAGAGTCTTGTGAGTTGAGATATCTAAGCGCTTCTTACGAGTAGCATTTCCTGACTCACGGGCGTTAAAATGATCTTGACCAGCTTTACGCTGAGTCAATTTATTTCTACCAGTCTTTTTGAAACGCTTATCAGTAGCTTGATGGGTCTTAATTTTTGGCATATATTTCCAGATAAAAAAACAGGTGGATACCTGATTTAACGCATATTACTTTTTATTTATCAATATAATAGTAAATCTTCCGCCCTGATTTGTCAAGGGCTGCTCCACTTCAATATTAAAACCAGGCTTAGCCTGTAATTTAGCCACAAAACCTCTAATTATTTCCGCCGCCTTTTGGGGATACTGTCTCTCTCGGCCACGCAGAATCAGCTCAGCCTTAATCTTATTATCTTTAGCTAAAAATTTTTCTGCCTGAACTAAGCGCATTTCCAGGTCATGCTCACTAATTCTAAAAGATAAACGGATATTTTTAGTTTCAGTTTTTTTCTGTTGCATCTTCTGCTTATGGGCCTGCTTCTCTCTTTCGTACTTCAATTGGCCTAAATTTACTATTTTAACTACCGGAGGATTCGCTTTAGGGTTTACCTCTACCAGATCCAGACTGGCTTCCTGCGCTCTTTGCACCGCCTCTTCAGTAGACATCTTTCCGATAGGATCATTGTTTTCATCAATCAAAAAAACCTCCAAGGCTTTGATTTGGGTGTTAGATTTAAACATTGGTGTCTCTTTACGCTCTACGCGGTGGAATTTTATACGCATGATTTTAGATTAATATTCTAAATTATACTTAATTTATATCTTAAAAATAGCGAAAAGTCAACCAGAAATCAACTAAGCTAGCGACCTCTTGACAGTATTTTTTTATTAGTATAAAATAAGGTTATTAAAAATAAATCAGAATATAAGCATAAAAACAAGATAATTTATTATCTCTGTTTTTTTCTGTCTATTTCGGACCTTAAAAAACGAATAAACAAACAATCATGGTGATGGTTTAATTTTGGTGCTAATTAGCATCAATTCGGTAAAAAAAATTTTTATCCGTTTCTAAAACGGAATCTTATAGAAAACGAAAGTTTTCAATTTAGAGTCAATCAAATTTTAGAGAGTTTGATCCTGGCTCAGGATGAACGCTGGCGGCGTGTCTAAGGCATGCAAGTCGAATGCCTGTAGCAATACAGGCATGGCAAACGGGAGAGTAACACATTGGCAATCTACCTCTAAGACGAGGATAACCTTGCGAAAGCGAGAATAATACTCGATAGTATTAAAGGACATAAGTCTTTTAATTAAAGCTCCGGCGCTTAGAGAGGAGCCTATGGCCTATCAGCTAGTTGGTGAGGTAATAGCTCACCAAGGCTACGACGGGTATGGGGTGCGAGAGCATGGCCCCACTCACTGGGACTGAGACACTGCCCAGA